>CBHCMF010000012.1:0-41017 GCA_965974465.1 uncultured Noviherbaspirillum sp. | reverse complement strand
GTTCAGTAGGCGGCTAGGCGTGTAGCAAATTAATCGTCTGGTGTTCATGGTTTATCTGCCCCTTGGCGGGGCGGGGTGGTTAGCATGGGTAGCCGTCTTTCAGGCTGGTATCGCCTTCACGGTAGGCGTAGAAACTGCCCGCAACGTGATGGACTGATGATTCGCATTCTTCGCTTTCCTCGCGGCCTTTCGGGCAGCGGTAGATATCGCCAAGGATTTTCCCGTCACCGAATCCAGCCAGCCTGCCGAATACGTCGTCATGCTCCAGTTCGGAACCGCAATATGGGCATTCCATCACGCGCCGCCTTTCTGCTGGGATGCGATGGCGGCGTCGATGGCTTCGCGTGCACTTCCGTGCATTTCCTGCTGCCATTCCTGGCTATCAGGCCAGTGCAGGCGATAGCGGTTGCCGCCGATTTCTTCCACGATGGCGCATTCGGAAATCAGGAAATCCAGCCGCTCCGCATCCCTTGCCAGCTCTGCTGGTGCCGCGCTGGCGGTGGCGAGGATGGCGCGGGCAAATTCCCGGATATCCCGCTTGCCCGCATAATGCAATTCAACTGGTTCGCCGTAGACTTTTCCGAAACTGAAATGGAAGCCACGAATTTCATCGATCTGCTCATCCGTCAGCGCAGCCGGTGCTGGGGCGCGGGTGTAGAGCGGCATGCCGTTGACGACATAGAAATCGCGCAGCGGAGTGAACGTCAAAGTTTCATCGCTGTTGCGCGAAACCGTTGCCACCGGCTCGTCGTCACCGCTCTCTTGCTGCGCTGGCGCAGGGTGGGCGGCATAGATCGCAGTAACAACACGATCCAGTTCCGCGCAGGCTTCGTTGAAATGGGCACCCGAGCGGAACGGCTTTGGCATCTGCATGCAGTCTTCTGCCGCGCGCAGGAGGTCGGCGATAGCTTCGCGCAATTTCTCCTGCGTCGGCACTTCCTGCTGCCCGCTTGCTGCGGGTGGGGTGCGCAGCGCTTCGATTGCCGCACGCAGGACATCGCGGTGCAGATAATCAGCGATGCCATCACCGAAATAAAGCCGCGTGCCGTATGGCTGCTCTTCCCAAAATTTGGACGCGTCAGCCAACTTTTGAAGGCCGTCAGCGCCCTTGAAAACTCCAGGCAGATTCAGTTCGTTACTCATGGGTGTTCTCCTTGGTGGCCCGGTATGCGGCCATGTAAATTCGGGTGAGGCGGCGCTTGATTTTTGCGGCCCGGTCGCTGCCGTTGTGGTAGCAGCAGGTGACAGGTGGATAGCCGGGAATAAAGCGAGCTTCCGGCCCATCGCACTCGCAGCGCGTTTTCAACTTCGCCCGCACTTCTGCACCAGCGGCAGCCTTCAGCGTGAACCAGCGCCGCCCGCCGCCACGGTAGACGGTGGCCGCTTCCGTGCTGATCATGGCTTCGGCTCCTTGGTGGCTGCCAAGGCATTGCGCATGGCGATTTCAGCCATCTTCACGCGCCGTTCGGCCTTGTTGGTGTTCTCCCACTGGTCCAGTGCCAGCAGATAGTCGTTGACGGCGGTTTGCAGCGCCTGCGCCTTCGGCTGCACTTCAACCACCGCGCCGGCCAGCGCATGCAGATACCGGCCCTCGATAGAGTCGTCGGACGCCTTAGAAACGTAGCAGCCGGTTTCATCCTTCATGTGCTGCTGCACCACAATCACGCCCTCATCGACGCGCTTCACTTCCATGTTTTTCAGGTTCATTTTTCTTCCTTGGTGGTTGTGGTGGCGCGGCCAATCTCGGCAGCAGCGCGGACGATGGCGCGGCGCGTGGCGGCGGCTGGGTCTTCTCCGAATGGCTCGATGATCGGGCTGTGATAGCTTCGTTTCCCAGCCTTCACAGACTCATATCCGCAGAACACGGAAAGATTGTCCTGCGTGGTAGAGGGGAACCTGCGCAACTCCACCGCCAGCCGCAGCGCGTCGCCATCATCGGCCAGCGGGTTCCAGGCTGTCCAGTCGTTGATTGGTTGGTGGCCGGTGGACACATACGGCACATCTTCGCAGTACTGCATGCGCACGTAGCCAGCCGCCTTGGCCGCCAGTTTCAGCAGTTCGCAATCAGTTTCCATTGCCGCCCCCATTGTCTGCTGGGGATGGGGCGGCCTTCAGCGCTTGCAACTGCGCATCAAGTTGCTCCTTGAGCCGCTTCGTTGCCCCGTGCACCATGCGCTCGGCGGACAGCTCCCGGTCCAGTTGCGCGATCTGCTGGCGGTTCGCCGCGACTTCGCGTTCCAGTTCCGTGATGCGACCAACCACCGAAGCTTGGCCATGCCGGAAAATGTTCAGCACATCAGCTTCGCTGCCGCTGTCCAGGTGCGTATCGGCGTACCATTTCAGCACGCGCACGTTCTCATCAGCGCGCCCGCAGTGGTGGCAGTCGTACTGGCCTTCAAGTGATTTTGACAGGCTGCCGGTGTCGTCGCAGTTCTTGCACTCGGGCTGCGCGATCTGCTGCGCGCCGCGATAGCCGTCCAGTGCGTCCAGAACGATGCGTAGCGCGTCAACGCTGACCGGCGTATGCTCGTAGCCAGTCTTGCCGATGGTGGCCATGCGCAACCGGTGCGCGGCTTCTTTGGTGTTCATGATCATGTGTCTCTCCAGGCTGCGGTTATAGCGGGACGTCGTCAGGCAACTTATGCTCCGGCGCCTTCTCGAAATAAGGCATACCGTTAAGCTCCGTGTGCAACTTGTCAAAGCCGTCCTTGATCTGGTCAAGGTTAAAGCTTTCGACTTCCCGCCAACTGGTAGTATTGAAGTGCTTTTTCAGCAACTCGATGACGCGCTGCTTGCCTGCGTCCGACCGGCCTGAAATACCATGTTCGGTCATCAGATTCTGGATTTTCTCGAGATAGATTTGCCGCTGTTCTTCGCGATATTTCCAGTCGCTGCCGCTGCCAGCCTCAGGAATGATTCCGTCGCTGTTGCGCGATGTATCCACGCCCAACTGCGCGCCGCCCAGGTTCAGCAGCTCAATGTGCGGCATAAAGTCTTTGAAAGTTGGGTTGATGAATTCACATCCGTCAATGACGTCAAAGCGCTCTTTGAGGATGTAAGCCCGGCGAATCTGGCGCTTGGATTCGAATTCCATTTGCCGTTCCATCAGCACGAGGATGGACGGCTCATAGCCGGTTTCGGTTTCAGCCTTCATCTTGACGCCGGTTTTTTCCAGTTCTTTCTTGCCGTTTTCCTCGTTCTGGAAGAAATCGTATTCATACCCCATACGACCGCACATGATGATGTGCAGTGACGAGTTCACGTAGACGTCAGTGAAGCGGCGCCACTCACTTTTGAGGAAAGCCCAATCCTGGAACTCAAGACCGCGCCGACGATTACGCTTGCGGGCATACGATTCCGTGAATTCGGTCCAGAAGTGGGTGATGGAGTCGATCAGCAGCAGGCTTCCGTGCTTCTCGGCCTCCTGAACAGCCGGCACCAAATCAGCAAAGGCGCGAGTCTTCGCCTGCATCATCTTGATGCCACTGCGGTCAAACAGTGGTTTTACATAGTCGCTGCCAGTCTCCGTATCGAGGAAATAGACTGGCTTGCTTGCGTACTCAATCCCGCGCTCTTGCAGGTATTGAATCAGCCCAATAGCCAAATTCGCCGATGTGTGGGTTTTGCCGGAACCTGCTAGACCCATAAAGCCAGCCTTCATGAAGGCCTGGGTATGTTCTGCTGGTTTGAATAGGCTCAATTTCTTCTCCTTGGTTGAACTACTGATAAAAACGGTCAAACACTGACATCAGCGCAGCAGCGCCAAAAGCCGCCAGGCCAATCATGCAGAAGATGCTGATGAATACCTGGGCAGCTTCGCCCGGTGCTGGCGCTGGTTCGTCTTCGTCGTGCAGGTGCTCCATGTCGCGCTGGCTCATGTCGGCTCCTAAGTTAGCGTTTGGTGGGGAAGCCCAAATGGCGGCGGGCTTCGTCGTGTTCGCGTTGGGTGATGGTCATGATGGGCTCCAAGTAAGCGCCCCGTGGGGCGCGGGGTTGTTAGGCGGCCCTGGCCCACAGACCACCACGCCAGCAAAACAGTTCGATTGCCCACTGGGCGCTATCGGCGCTGGCGCTGATTTCGGATGCGGTAGCGTGCCGGTAGCCGAGTTTTGCCGCTTCTTCTGCCAGCGCGTGAAACTCAGGCGCGGCGACATAGGCAGCGGTTGCGGCTTCGCGGCGCTGCCGGTCGTGGACGTCGTATAGGTTGATCGCCATCGCAAAAACCCCTTACGGGGCCACGCGGGCGAACAACCCGCCGTGCTGTTCCCAGTTGTGGCCATCGGCCAAGGCCATACGAATGGCCGTGTGCTGGGCAGATGTTTGACCGAACTCGGTAACGGTGTAGGTGGCCACGATGGCCAGGGTTTTGTGGGATTTAACGTTGATGGTGTAGGTGGTTTTCATGATCTTCTCCAGTTCCGCTGCGCCCAGTGCGCTGCCCATGAACAGAATCATACGCCACAAGGTTTTTCCGCGCAAGCACAATTTTCCACTAAAAAGACATTGCGCGTTCGCAGATAGTGCGCTACGATTCCAAGCAGAAAGCAACGAAAGGAGGCAGTAAATGGAAAAAAACGACTTGCAATATGTGGTCGCAATGCTCAAGGAAACGAACTTGAGCGCGGTAGCGGCAAAGGTCGGTCTGTCAGCTCGCACGGTGCGTAGCATCGCCAATGGCCGCAACACATCGCCGTCGTTCAACACGGTGCGCGTGCTGGCTGAGTACTTCCGGGGGAAAGCGTGATGCGCCAGCGCTTCACAACCCGCACGCTGTTACTGCGCAACGAGCAAGTGCGCAACAACCTGCTGTCTATCGTGCGCAACCTACCGCTTGACGATGCGTACCCGCTGGAGGTGGTGATTCGGGAGCAGATCAAGGGGCGCAAGCTGGATCAGCAGGCGCTTTATTGGGCTGGGCCACTCAAAGACATAGCTGAGCAGGCGTGGCTGGACGGCCGCCAGTTCAGCGCCGAAGTTTGGCACCAGTATTTCCGGCGAGAGTTGCTGCCCGATGAATACGACCCGGAGCGCTGCCGCGAAGGATATACGAAATGGCAAATCGACCCTGCCGGCGAGCGAATCATGGTGGGCAGCACCACGCAACTGACGGTAAAAGGGTTCAGTGAATACCTGGAAGCTGTATTCGCATTCGGGGCATCGCTGGGCGTCCAGTTCCACGCAAATCCAAACGAGAGAGGTAATTAACCATGAACAACTGCGATTGCATTACCACCTGCGAGCATTGCGCAAAACAGCGGGCCGCTATCCAGGCGCAACAAGATTTTTCCAACCAATTCAAAGCGCTGCCGAAAAAGCAAAAAAGCGTGTTTGAGCGTGACGCCGTAGACCCACGCGGAGCCCAAGCCATGGCTCTGTTCCTGCAACTGGATGAACGCGGTAAACGTACGGCGCTGGCAATGCTGGCCGTGGCCGTCAAGCTGCATGCGGAGGTGAAATGACATGGCTGTTCAGCGAAGCCATGATGAGGGATTACGAGAACTCGCGTTGTTCGCAGGCGCTGGCGGGGGAATCCTCGGAGGTCACTTGCTCGGCTGGAGAACCATATGCGCAGTTGAACGTGATGCCTACGCCGCACAAGTTCTGGCGCAACGACAAAACGATGGAATTCTGCGACCTTTCCCGATTTGGTCTGACGTTACGACTTTTGACGGAAGACCATGGCGAGGCCGTGTTGATGTCTTATCTGCGGGGTTTCCCTGCCAGGACATTAGCGCCGCAGGAAAAGGGGCGGGAATTGATGGCGAGCGAAGCGGATTATGGGTTCAAGTTAAGCGCATCATTTGCGAAGTACGACCCGGTGAAGTGTGGTTGGAAAACTCGCCAATGCTCACTAGTCGCGGATTGGGACGAGTTCTCGGAGACCTGGCCGAGTTGGGGTTTCATGCTAAATGGGGAGTCGTGTCAGCGGCATCCTTTGGTGCAAACCACATACGAGAAAGGATATGGATATATGCCTACTCCTACGACTGGTTGCACCAAGATCCCATCATTAGCGAATCGATGGGATTCAACTGGAGGGAGTGGGGTGAGAAAAATGCTAACGCGTTGCGGAATGTCAAAGGAAGATCAGACCCAACAGAGGAACCCGGAATACCTAGAGTGGCAAATGATGTGGCCTTTGGGGTGGACCGATCTAAAGCCATTGGCAATGGACAAGTTCCACGAGTGGCTGCAACAGCATGGGAGATTTTGAGCAAATGAAGCGCACAGAACTAGTCCGCCGCACGCCCCTACGCGCCAAGCTTCCGGACGCGACGCCGAAGCCAGCACCAGGGCCGCGCAAGCGAAAGTGCAGTAATTGCGGTGAGCCATTCCAGCCTGCGCGCATGGGGCAACAGGTATGCGGCGTGGAATGCTCAAAATCCTTTGCTAGACGCATCAGGGAGCAGCAAGAGCGCAAGGCCGACCGAGAGCGCAAGCAGGCGATGAAAACGCGCCAGCAGTGGCTTAAAGAGGCCCAGGAAGCGCTTAACGCATGGGTGCGACTTGTACGGGATGCCGGTAAGCCCTGCATAAGTTGTGGAAGGCATCACCAAGGGCAGACTCATGCGGGGCACTACTTGAGCCGTGGCGCGCATCCGAATCTGGCGTTGGTGGAAATGAATATTCATTTGCAATGTGCCCCCTGCAATACGCATTTGAGCGGGAACCAGATTAATTTCAGGCGCGGGCTTATTGAGCGCTACGGAGTTGAGTTGGTGGAAAGCCTGGAATCGGACAACACGCCGCGCAAGTATTCGATCGATGACTTAAAGGCCATCAAAGCGCACTACAAGCAAAAACTAAAGGAGCTAAAAGCATGAAAATCGACCTCGACAAGCTGGAGTAGGTGGCGCGGGCGGCAACGCCATCGATCAGCCGGTAGTCGAGTGGCGCAAGAAGCAACAGATGTGCGTATTTTTCGGGCTCCAGGCTGACGCGCTTGCGTTCCTGGGCCGCTTAACCACGCCGAAGGGCAAATTCTAGGAGGTGGCAATGAGTAAGAAACCAGACGGTGGCCCAGCCTTCCCGGCGCCGGGCTATGTGAACCAGGGCATGTCGCTGAGGGATTATTTTGCAGCGAAGGCCATGGAGGGGATGTGTTCAGCATGCTCCTGGGCAATTGATGTCAGTGTCGATATCGAATCTATGGCAAAGGCTTCGTATGAAATTGCCGATGCCATGCTGGCCGCCAGGGAGGCATGACCATGTGGGCCTGGGACAAAGCCGCCCTATGGGCAATGGCGCTGGCACCTTTCCTCACGCTGATCGTGCTGTGGTGGCCGGCGTGAAAGCCGGTCGCCCATCCAAGCGCGACCTGGTGATTGCTGCGCTACCCGGCACGCATCACCAGCTTGCCAAGAAATCCGACGTGAGCATTTCGACTGTTGGCAAGTGGATCGCCATACTCCGCAAAGAAGGCGCAATCCACGTAACCGGCTGGCGGCGCTCGCATCGTGGATCAAAGCAGCCAGTCTTTACGCTAGGCCCGGGTGAAGACAAGCCGGAACCGAAAACGCTCACGCAAGCGCAGAGCGATGCCCGCTTCCGCAAGCGCAATCCTGAGCGGCACAAGGAAATCCACGACCAGTCTTATCAGCGTCAGCGGGCGCGCAAGCGTGGACACGGTTTTTTGGCAACACTTTTTATCTAGGAGTCATCATGTGGACCTGGGACAAAGCCGCCCTATGGGCAATGGCGTTCACTCCGTGGGCAATTTTGGTTGTCGTGTGGATTTCTTTTGACCCGTTGCAATTTAGTGGTTGACGGAAATCATTCCTGATGTAAAATTTCATCTATCAGCGACGGCAATCGCGGATGAAGAGATATAGGACAAGTAGTAGCCCAGAGTTTTTAGGAGTGTCGACAAAATCGGTGTACGCGTGCAACTTGTCCCGCGTGTACATCGAGGCTTGCCGGCCCGACACCCCTAAGCGCTCTGGGCTTTTTTTCGTCTGTATTGCCTATTCTGGTTGGCTTGGTGCCGGGGAATGCAAACCCCTAGCGGCCCAAGTGAGAAGTGGTACTAGGGGGTGAAGATGCTGCGATACCACGTAGACCGGTGGCGAAGATAGTGCCGGTGCATCGAAAGACTGTCGGGTCAGGCGATTCCCCACTGCATAAGTGGTATCTCTGTGAAGGCTTAGTTCAGATTAAGGGCTAGGTCTGCTCAAGCCCCTTGCAATATCACCTAAACAACTACTAACTAAGAAATACCTTATATACGTGATGGAGATTTAAATGTATCTCGTAAGAAAGAAGAATGCTATGACGGCTCATATCTGGACAGGGTATGACACTGCGTGTCGGATGTACTCGACCGGCGGTCTTCGGAAGAAAGCATACATTGTTGTTGAGGTATGTAGTCTTCCTACTTGCACAATGTGTACTCAGAAAAAGAAGGTGATGCCATGACGACCGACCTGATGCTAACCGACTGGTTTCCGTGCACGACGCCGCCGGTGCGGGAGGGGGTGTATGAAGTGGATCTAGAGAACTGCAATGGCTCAAATCCAATCCTCTGTGAATTCGCTGACGGAGAATGGCCAGACAGGCCCGGCATCAACAAGTACCCGAGGGAATGGAAGTGGCGCGGCGTCCGCCGCTGGGTGCTGCAGATCCCGGCACTGTTTGGCCCTGGCCCGGATTACCTGATCGGCGTCTCGCGGCGCGGCGTGATCCGCTCTATGGCGCGTCTTCATGACAAATGGTGCCCCAATCAGCCAATAACTTTCGACACGAAGGAGGCGGCTGTCGCATACGCCATGAGTAAGCGCGAGCTGCGCGTGATCGGCTGGAAGGCAGTGCTCCCATGAATTCACTTCCTGACTGGATTCCAAAAGAAGCATGGGAAGGCTACCAAGAAATGCGGAAGAAGCTCCGCAAGCCCATGACTGACCGCGCTGTAAAACTGGCAATCGACACACTGACCAGACTGAGGGACGAGGGTAGCGACCCCGGAGCGGTGCTGGATCAGTCCACGCTGAATAGCTGGCAGGGCTTATTTGCCGTGCGCGTGGAGCGTCGCGGCTTGCCAAGGGGGCCGCAAGTCTCATCGCTGGGGAAAACTGGCCAAGTCACGGCCAATAACGCGCAGGATTGGTTGGAGGACCAATGCTAGACAATCTTGAAGAAAAGCGCCGCTTTGCTTCCTTGATGGTTGCCTTGTCTGACTACTACAAGTCTGAAATCAGCAAAGCTGTACTGGCCCTGTACTGGGAAGGATTGAAGCAGTACGACTATGCGTCCATCGAGAAAGCAGCCTGGGCGCATACCCAAAGCCCTGACGAGAATGGGCGCTGGATGCCGAAAATCAGCGATTTGGCGAAGGTGCTGCAAGGCTCCACAAAAGATCAGGCGGCGGTGGCGTGGAGCAAGGTTGACCGCGCCATTCGGGTTGTGGGTACTTATCAGGATGTTGCTTTTGACGATGCACTTATCCACAGGGTTATTCAGGATATGGGAGGCTGGGTGCTAATTGGCAATAAAACTGATGACGATTGGCCGTTTGTTGCGCGTGAATTTGAGAACCGTTACCGGGGCTACAGGATGCGTGACGAAATGCCGGCATATCCGCGAAAACTGGTCGGCATCGCCAGCGCCCAAAATGCGGAAAGTGGCATCAATTTTAGCCAAGGCACGGTGCTAATTGGCGATGAGAAAAAGGCAATCGATGTAATAAAAAGCGGCGGTGAATGCTCTGCCATAAGCTTTAGCCGAGTTGAAGTGCCAAAAATTGAGCAATGACCAACTGAAAGAGAAAGGACTGAAAAATGAGCAAAGAATTCAAGCAAGGGCAGACTGTATATTCCGAATTGGGGCAAGCTGCCGAATATGTCGCCAAAATTCCTGATGGCCATATCGTCAGGCCAGAAGTCGAGGCCTATGATGGCGACGAAGAATACACGCACCTGTGCGACCCGGTTACTTGGCGCACTGTTTTTCTCAAGGTTCCGACCGACAAATACAGCGAGGAACTGAAAGCGCTGCACAAGCAGATTGAAGAGGCTCGCGAAACTCGCCGCAAGGAAGATGCGGCGGACCGTGCGCGCGCTCAGGAACGCGCCGCAAAACTCAAGCGTTTCGCTGTGCTTGACTGCGTTGAAGCGTTCATTGATGGCCGGATTACCCATTACGTGACTACGGAAACTTATGGGCCGCCAGAGATTATCCCGATTGCCGAGGCGATCACAAACGAGAGTAGCGGGCGATATCGTCATGCTTTGCGCTTGTTGACGCTGGGCGGCGAAATACGAGAGGGAAAAGTTAGCTGGGTTTTGAATCAATATTCAGACGGCTCCGGGTCCGGCAAAGGCGTACAACCCTGCACGTCATTGGAAGAAGCTGAGGCAATAGTAAAAAAAGCCATTGCCATAAACTTTGCCAAGCATCAGCCAGATATTCGGCAAAGCTGGATTGATGCCGCCGAAAAGCTTTCCGTGCCGGTGCCTGAATCCTACATGATGGCTGCGCGCAAAGAGCGTCTGGCACAGCTGGTAAGAGACGGCTCTAATAATTACACCAGACGGCAGGCCCGCGAATATGCGGAAGCGGTAGCAAAAATGGATCAGGAAATCGCAGAATTGCAAGCTGCCCTTGGCCTGAATGGGGAGGCTGTATGAGCAAAGAGAAAACGCCGCACGTCCACGCGCAGTGGATCAAGGCCAAGGCTGATGGCGAGACTATTCAGGAGCAGGCTGCTATGTCCACACGGTGGGTGGATATGGATGTGGATGACTGGTCATTTGCCAGCACTCGCAAATACCGCATCAAGCCATCGGCGCCGGAAACGCGGATGACTGGGCCTGAGCTTGAAAAGGTATGGGACAGTGAGCCAGGAAACTATGTGCGTGCCTTCCGTGCTATTGCCAACGCCGCGATTGCCCGCGCCCTGGCAGACGGTGATGTGGTGCTGCCATGAAAAAAGAAGTAAAGATCACGCCAGCCATGCGCGAGTGGTGCAAAAAGCTAGCAAAGCCCGATTACCGCTTTATGAGCCGCTCTGGCATCGCTGTTTCAGTCAATGCGGCATTTAGTAAATGGGGCGCTGAAAAACCTCCTCGGTGGACCATGATTCAGGGCCTCATGGATTCCGGCCTAATTGAATGGGCAGAAGTCTCTGGCGATCCATACTTTCGCTACAAAGCCGTATTAACCGAAAAAGGAAAGGAAGCAGCGAAATGACCAACACAATCGACCTCGACAAGCTGGAGCAGGTGGTGGAAGGCTCGCGTGCCTGGAGCGAAACCATCGGAGAGGCCGCATGGTACGATGGTCGCGACCTGTTCGACGCGACCGGCAATCAGATACCGGAACCGGACGCCGCCTACATCGCCGCCGCCAAACCCGCCGTGGTCGCCGAGCTCATCCGCCAGATCCGCGTGCTGAAGAAGCTGGGCGAAGCACTGCACCATGTCTGCGCCCCGCTGGGGCTGATGGCTGGCGCGGACCTGACGAAGGAGGCTCGGCCTGCTGTTGATGAGCTTGTGCGCCGGCTGCGCGCGGCGGAGTCCCCACCGGCTGCCGATGACGTCGAGTGGATCGTCAACGACATGGGCGAACTCGGCGTGCGCGTTCGTGGTGGCCACTACTTCTGCTACAAAGGCAAGAGCTTGGTGTATGAAACTGGCCTCCACGATGACGGCAGGCCGATCCTGCACCGCAACGTCGGTAAGCGCGAGTTCGGCGAAACCGTATGGCCGACGAAGTGGGTCACTGATGGCAAGCGCGAGGATCGCTACCGCCAAGATCTGATCTACACGCCGGGCCTGAGCTTCGGCTCACCTGACGATCCGAAATATAAATGGTTGCCGTTGCCAGCCGCCCAAGGAGCCAGCCATGACTGACACCGCACCAGAACTGCTGGCCAAAGCCGCAAGCATCATGGCCGAGCGCAGCAAGCAGTACGACAAGCCGGACGGCGAGCGCAGCATGAGCAAGTGCGTTGATGCATTCAACATCATCACTGGCCACAGCCTGACGGAAGCCGAAGGCTGGCTCCTGCTGCAGGTGCTCAAGGACGTGCGCCAGTGGCAGCGCCCTGGCTACCACCCGGATAGCGCGGAAGACTGCATCGCGTACGCATCGCTCAAGGCCGAAGCCAAAGCAAAGGAGGCAAACCATGACTGACACCAAACACAGCGCGGACTTGCCTCCGCTGCCAGAACTGCGCGCCATTCGCGCTGGCCACTCCTTCCCGAAGGTCTACGCACTGGGATACACCGCTGACCAGATGCAGGAATACGCCCGCGCAGCCATCGCTGCCGCTGCGCCAGCCGGTGAGCCGGTGGCAATCACCGATTCAAGCGCAGCTAACGGCATCAAATGGTATGCGCCACCAGCGGAGAGTATGCGCAATGGCGTGAATCTCTACGCCGCCCCAGTTCCTGCCGCTGCGCCTATCCCTGATGGATGCGCCCGCGCATGGAACGGGGCGATCTATCACAACATCACCGAAATTTATCACCGCATGGAGGAAGGTGAGGCACTGCACATGGTGTTGGACGACAAGAAAATCCCACGTGCTGATGCGGATGGTGCCATCTATTCGCTGGTTGGTCGGGTCGCGCGTCTTTCTGAGGCTGCGCCTAAAGCGGCGCTGACGGATGAGCAGATAGACGACCTGTATCGTAAGCACGCGCTTTCCGAAGCTGGGCCGGGTGAGATTTCATTTGCCCGCGCCATCGAATCCGCATCCGGCCCTAATGCTGCGCTGGTGGAAGCGTTGCAACTGCTGCTGAACTGCGACAAGAACAACTCTTTCGGATCGCGCGTGCATGCCGTCAACAAGGCTACCGCCGCTCTTGCCGCTGCTGGGGTGAGCCATGGCTAAGCCACAAGACCTGGCCGGCGGCGAGTTGGCGCTGTGGGTGGCGCGTGCATTGAGCTGGCCGACTTATACCCAGCAGCGCGGGCCGACTGCTGGCGAAAAAAGGGCACTCCCGCTTTATGCTGAGGACGCTATTTACTTCGTCGATGCTGAGAAGGCCATGCGGGCTGATTTCAAGGTGGATGACCACTTCCGGCCGCATGAAAAGTGGTCGCAAGGCGGCGCGATCATCGAGCGCGAGAAGATCGGCCTGGATCGCCCGTCCGGCGGGCAGAAAGTTCCGCAGTGGCGTGCCATCGTCGACAATCGCAGCAATCGCGGCGACTGGGCCTTGCGTAGCCCGATCGTCGCATGGGCTGAGAAGCCCCTCGTGGCCGCCATGCGCTGCTACGTTGCATCGGTATTTGGCGACACGCTGCCGGAGGTGCTGCCATGGCTAAGATAAGAAAAAAGTATCAAGGCCCAAAATACATCAGCAAGAATCCTATGCGTACCTTCTTCGGCGGCATGAGCGACACGCATCGGTCTGAACTGCAATCAACACTGGCCATTAACCATATGGCAATGCAGGCTATGGTGCAGGGGCGCGGAGATCGTACGCAATGGGATCGCCTCGTGGGCGCTATAAACGTTGCGATTGTGATGTGTGAACAGGGAATTGGCCCCGAGTTTCGTGCAACGCTGGAAGCGGCCAGGGAGGCGCTTTTGCAGTGTGGCATCAGGGGCGTCAAGAAAGGGAAATTCCTGTTCACTGGCGATGAGTTATCTGCCATGAATGAAGCGCTAGCCTGCCATGATGCACAGATGGAAAATGTCCGCGCTATCGATGTTGACCGCGCAGCAAACGAGGTAATCCGGCGCTTGAACGGGCGCATTAACACCAGCAGCGTTATGAAGGAAATCAGGAAAGGGATATGAAATGACTTTGGACGAAGCAATTAAGCGCTTGCAGGAGTTGCGCGAGCAGGTGGGAGGCGATACGGAAGTGCGGCATTCGCCAAGTGGTTGGGCGCACCAATTCACCGGCATCCACATTGCCCACGTTGGTAAAAACGACCACAGCAAACTTGTATCCCGTGGCGGCATCCCTGTAGTGCTGTTCACTCGTTAATCAAAGGGGCATGAAATGGACACCGACGAAATGCTGAAATGGCTGTACCGCAACTGCGACGAGGACAGGCTGGGCCATGAGGCATACAGCGCAGTGACGCAGTACGCGGAGCGCTCCGGCCCGAGCTTTGATACGACGGTCCTGCTGCCGCAATCGCGGGATCACATTCGGATGATTTTCAAACAATTTGGAGTCTGACATGCAAACCCTTGCTTTCATCATCTGCATTGTGTTGGCTCTTGGAAGCGCTATAGCGGCCATAGCAGCGTTCCAGGTGTATTTCTGGCTCAATGAGCCATCGAGCCTGTTTGCGTTGATCCTTGCCGCTCTATGCACGTTCCTGATGTGCTGGGCAGCGTTTCACTGTGCGCCGTTTGACATCCACTTCGTGGTGAGTAACAGGAGTGCATGAGCATGACATTCACAATCACTGTATTTTTGCTCTCTCTGCTTTGCGCGATTATCTCGGGGGGTGTTTGTTATTGCGCGCTAACAGGCCGCCTGGGCCGCAACCGGGGCGTTATTGACTGGTGCATTGTTATCCTGTCCTGGATCGCATTTTGCGAGGCGCTGTTCGCTGTTTTTTGATCGTCGGCAACGTAAAAAAATTTCACTAAGCAACAGGAATTGACAACCCAGCCGATGCATCCTAAACTGTGGTTGTCTCTTTCAGTACCTCCCTAGTTTTGGATTAACCCCGGCTCCCGCTGGGGTGTTTTTTCAGAGACGCCACACTTATGTTGCTGGATAAAGCCCTGTAGATCGCGGGGCGAAAGATTCGGACGCGGACGAAACCCTATGAACGGGCTAGCAGCATAAGTGTGGTGAAAAGCGCAGGATAGAAACTTAATCGGATGCGCAAAACTGGAAATATGCCGGGATGCTAAACCGGGGAAGAAAGCTGTTAGCCCGCTTCCAGGTTCGTGCGGGCGGCAATCGAGGCACGTATTGACAGTGTCAAGCCTGAGTGACGACAGGCCACCACAGCAAGAGAGCGGCCACGCTTTACATGGCAGGCAAAAGCGGATGCGACAGCGCGGCGGGCCATTGAGAATCACCGCTCCCCAAGCTGGACGTGCAGCGAGTAGCCGCCGAGCGGGTGTAGCTCAATGGCAGAGCTGATGCCTTCCAAGCATATGACCCGGGTTCGATTCCCGGTTCCCGCTCCAGTTTCGCCGGTATAGCTCAGTTGGCAGAGCAACTCCCCTGTAAGGAGCGGGTCGCGGGTTCGAGTCCATGCTATCGGCACCAAATACGCCTACCTGGGGATCGGCGCCAGGGCTTCTCCAAGCGAGCTAGTTTTCCCCGCCAAGCGCGGGGATTTTTTTTAAAGTAGCTTCTGGCCCGTTTTGAGTAGATATAGCTCAAAAAGTCCTGGAGGCATTGACCTGGTGCCGCGCTCCCATGTTTGCCAAGTGATGCGCTCGACGTACACCACCGCCCCCGCTACTTCTTGGCTATGGCCGGTTGCAGCACGGGCGGCGCGGATTTCTGTGGGAGTGGGATTCATGATTTCTCCTTTTATTAGTCTTTCACTGACAAAGCCCGCTCGGGGCGGGCATGTGGTGCGGTTGGTCTAGCGTTTACTTATTCGGGCCACGCTGTGCCATTCAGGTTTGCGATCATGCGGGAAATACGGAGCAGCCGGCCAGTGTAGCCATCTTCATAGAATTCGACTATGGCGGCGTTGATTGAGCGGATGACATCGCGGCGCTGTTTCGCATTGAGTTTCATGATCTTATCCAGGTAAGCGCCCCGGGGGGGGCGCGGGGTTGTTAGGCAGCCGCGATGCATGCAAGCGCTTCGGCCTCAGTGTGCAAATGCGGGGTGCGCATCACTTGATAGAAGCCGCTCGACCACGTACGGGTAACGCGGTAGCCGTTAAAGGTCTTCACAACAGCCCAAGGGCTTGCGGTATGTTTCATTGCCATGATCTCCTCCAATTTCGCCGCGCCCAGTGCGCTGCCTATGACTGAACTATAGCATACAACGTATGCATTGCAAGCTTTTTTTAGTACACCAGGTAAATCAGGTAAAATTGCCGCAACACCAACGCCGTGAGGCGCTAGAGAAAGCAAGACATGGAATTCCTGACAAGCGATAAGACCGACTTCCTGAGCGATGTATCGCTTGGGCTGTATGGCGGCTTTACTGCACCCAATGCACTGGTGCGCCGGGTCACTCGGCTGGGTCAGGTGACGATTGCGGGCTCAGGCGTAGCTGCAAACGACGTGTGGACCAATGGCGGCGTGTACCCATGGATGACGGGCCTGACGAGCCTGGAAGTCGTCTCTGTGGGTGCGAATGCGGCAAACGACACATCAGCCGGCACCGGGGCGCGCAGCATTACCGTGAGCGGCCTTGACCTGGCGCTTGCTGAGATTTCCGAAACCGTGTCTACCAATGGCACCACGCCTGTTGCGCTAGCCACACAGTTTTATCGAATCAATAGCATCAGCGTCGCTGCGGTTGGCTCTGGTTTGCGTAACGCTGGCGAAATCCGTGTGCGTGACACTGGTGCAGGCACTACCAGGGCAGTGATCCCAATTGCCGCTGTTGCTGATCTGACTCCCTGCGTGGACAAGGGCAGCCAATACACGGTTCCTGCTGGCCACTCGCTGCTGATCTACGACATCGACCTGCAAATCAACTCCAGCGCAGGCGGCGGCACCAGGGGCGCAGACATCATGTTCTACTTCCGCGCCAACTCGGCCACGGCCCCGATCCGACTACCGCGCACGCTTTCGGCGACAGACGTCAGCGCCAAGAGCCTGGATCCCAAAACGCGCATCCTCGCCCCGGCTGGCACTGACGTCCAGATGCGCACGAGTTATACTAGCAATGCAGGCATGATTCTTTCCGCATCTTGGGAAGGTCTGCTATTCCGACGAATCCCGTAATTAACCACGCGAGGCAGGACAATCCCACGGGAATCCTGACGAAACATGGCAACGAAGCAAACAAACAAATCCCGCCAGGAGGCAATTGAATCGATTATCGAGCAAATCGCGGATGGAATACCATTGCGCGAGATTTGCAGGCAGCCCGGAATGCCAGCTTGGCGCACTGTGTATGACTGGCGTCGAGAGGACGAAGATTTTGCCACACGCTTCGCGGGCGCGAGGGAATTGGGCGAGGAAGCCATTGCCCAAGAGTGCTTGGCAATTGCCGACACGCCACTGATTGGCGAGGAAACCGAGGAAAGCGAGAACGGCAAGAAGGTCAAGCGCGGCGACATGCTCGGGCATCGCAAGCTCCAGATTGAAACACGCTTGAAGTTGTTGGCAAAGTGGAACCCTAAGAAGTGGGGCGAGAAAGTAGCAATCGGTGGCGCGGACGATTTGCCGCCTGTTCGCCAGTTATCCGAGTCTGAGCTTGAGGGCAGGATTGCAGAGCTGACTGCAAAACTCAAATGAGTGCGCTAAGTCGCCAGGAAAAAGAGCAGCTTATCCAGTTGCTTGAGGAAAAGGCCAGGCGCTCGACGGCGTACCGCTACAAGACCATCTATCAGTCTCTCTACGGCTGGCAAAAAGAGTTCGTCGGCCATACGCGGAATTACTCTCAGGTTGCGCTGATTGCGGCCAACCGGATTGGCAAGACATTCTCGGGAACTTTCATCGACGCAATCCATGCGCTTGGTGATTATCCTGATGGCTGGTGTGGTCACGCATTTGACCATGCACCACTGATCTGGTGCTTGGGCTACTCCGGGGAGAAGACCCGCGACTTGCTGCAAACGCCACTTCTCGGCCAAAAGCACGGCCCATCGTTTGCTGGCGCACTGATTCCGCAAGAGCATATCCTTGAATACGAATCGATGGCCGGCACGCCCAACGCGCTGCGCTCGGTCTACATCCGTCAGGTTGGTGGTGGTGACATTCAGGCCAAGGACTCCAAAATCCAGTTCTGGAGCTACAGCCAGGGTCAGCACGCACTGATGGGCGACGGCGTGGATTGGTTTCACATTGACGAGGAACCGCGCGACCCGGACATTTTCCCCCAAGTTCTGACCAGGACGGCGACCGGCGACAAAAACCGTGGCGGGCGCGGTATCCTGACGCTAACGCCAGAGAATGGGCGCACTCAGCTTATCTGTCAGTTCATGGATGAGCCAAGCACGGCACAGATATTCATGCAGAAGGGTTGGGATGACGCGCCGCACTTGAGCGCCAAGGTCAAAGAGGAATTGCTTTCCAGCTACCCAGCACATCAGCGCGAAATGCGAACCAAGGGGATACCAATGCTAGGCCACGGCCGAATCTACGATATCGCGGAAGAATCAATCGTCTGCGACGCCTTCGATATCCCCGCGCACTTTGCTGTCATTGGTGGTATGGATTTTGGTTGGGATCACCCGCAGGCCCAGGTGCAACTGGTATGGGACCGCGACAACGATAGTTACTATGTCACGCGTGCATGGAAGATGGCCAGGGTTAAGCCTATCGAAGCATGGGGAGCCACCAAATCATGGACGGCCGGCGTTCCAACGGCATGGCCTGCTGACGGCCTACAGACCGAGAAGGGAAGCGCTCAGCAGCAGAAATCCTATTACACCGAAGCCGGATTCAATCTGCTGTATGAGCATGCCACGTGGCCTGATGGCGCGAACGGCGTGGAGGCTGGTCTGTTTGAAATCCGCGACCTGATGCTAAGTGGCAAGTTCAAGGTATTCCGTGGGCTGCGCGACTGGCTCAATGAGTTCTTGCAATACCATCGTGACGAAAAAGGCAAGATCGTCAAGGTTGGTGATGACTTGATGGACGCAACCCGGTACGCATATATGATGCGCCGCTTTGCGGTTCCGTATGGAAGTATCGGCAAGGGCTGGGGCGGCACACTGAAACTCCCGCGCATGAATAATGCATAAAAGATAGATTCCATGCACAAATGATGTAGAATCGCGCATGTAGTCAACATAGGCATTCGTCGTGAGACGCCCCTATCCATGAAAAAGAGCGCAAAAAAACTGAGTGAGTCAGACCTGCTGGCGATGATCGACGCCGAGGCGAGTAACGCCTATGGCTGGGGCGATGGGAAGCTGGAGCAGTTGCGCAGGCGCAATGACTATTTCTTTATGGCTGAGGCCAAGGAAGAATTAGCGCCGCCTGAAATCCATGGCCGCTCCCGCGTGGTTGACACCCGCGTGCGCGATGTGGTGCTGGGCATGGAAGGCCCGCTGATGAAAACCTTCTACGGCTCGGACAACGTGTTCGAGTTCGAGGAAACAAAGCCGGGCCTGGAAGATCAGGCGCGCAACATTTCCGAGTACGTCAACTACATTTTCCGCAAGAAAAACCCCGGCTACACGATCACCAACACCTGGATACGCGAGGCACTGCAGTCCAAGGTTGGCATCATTAAGGTCTGGTGGGATGCGTCCGACATTGAGACGCGCGAGGAATTCTACGGGCAGACCATCGAGCAGTTGGCCATGCTGATGGACGACCCCGAGGTCGAGTTGCTGGAGCAAAAGAGCTATCCAGACGAGGAGGCCCAGCGCCAGAAAGACAAAGCGCTTGAGCAGGCTGCCGCGCAGTTGCAGCAAATGCAGCAGGCCGCGATGCAAGACCAGACAGGCCAGATGGCCCAGCAGTTCCAGGCCGCCCAGGCTCAGTTCCAGCAGATGCAGGCCCAGCCGGTGCCGGTACTCTACGATGTCGTGATGAAGCGGACGCAAACTGGTGGCCGCGTGTGCATCGAGAATGTGCCGCCCGAAGAATTCCTCATCAGCAAAAAGGCGAAGTGCATCAAGGACTCTCCCTATACCGCCCACCGATTCAAGCGCACTGTGGCATGGCTGGAGACCAACGGCTACAAACTGCCCGAGGGCTTCACGCCGAGCGACGAAGACACGCCAGAATTCGCCCCGGAGCGGACACAGCGCCTGGAATACGTCGAGGATGACGTCAACTCGGGCAGCGATGAGGATAGCTTCGATCCGTCGCAGCGCATGATCTGGGTCAACGAGAGCTACATGCAGGTGGATTGGGATGGTGACGGTATCCCCGAGTGGCGCAAAGTCGTCAAATGCGGCGCCACGATCCTGGCCAATGACCCGTTTGACGAGCCGCCATTCATCGCGCTCGGCTCCATCCTGATCCCGCATCTGTTCTACGGCCTGTGCCCGGCTGATCTGGCTATTGAGCCACAGAAGATCATGACCAGCCTGAAGCGGGCACAGTTGGACAATATGTACCTGCAAGTGAACGGGCGAACCGCTGCGCTTGAGGGGCAAGTCAACCTTGATGACCTATTATCCAATACGCCGGGCGGCATCGTGCGTGTCAAGTCTCCGAACGCTTTGCAGCCGCTCCAGCAGGGCATTGGTGACGTAGCAGGGTCGATCCAGTTGATGCAGGTATTTGACGATGCCGCGCAGGAGTCCACAGGCTGGACGCGCCGCAGTCAAGGCGGTAACGGCCTGCAATTGCAGCAGACCGCCACGCAGGCCAACATCGTCACCAACCGGGAGGATATGCGCGTTGAGTCGATCGCACGCTACATGGCAGAGACTGGCTTTACCGACCTGGGCAACATGATCCTGAAACTGGTGACGCGCTACCAACGCAAGGCTCAGCAGGTCAAACTGTCGGGTCAGTGGGTCAACATCGATCCGCGCGAATGGACAAACCAATTCAATCTGACGGTGAACGTTGGCCTCGGCACTGGCAACAAAGACCAGTTGATCCAACACCTGATGCTGGCCGGCCAGAAGCAAGCCGAAGGGCTGGCGGTAGGCATCGCCACGCCTGAGAACCTGTTTAAGCTCAACTCCAAACTCGTGCAGGCGCTGGGCTTCAAGAACGCATCCGAATTCTTCACCGACCCGGCAAAAATGCCGCAACGCGAAGCGCCGCCTGATCCAGAGGTCATCAAGGCTCAGATGGAAGAGCAGCGGCACCAGCGCGAAATGCAGTTCAAACAGCAGCAGGCCGAGGCGGATCGCCAAGCCATGCTGCAAACGAAGCAGATCGAGGCCCAGGTGCAGATGGAAGTGGACCGCAACCGCCAGATGCTGGAAGCAGAGCAGCAGCGCTTGAAGGCAGAGAACGAAATGGCGCTTGAAATGCAGCGTGAGCAGAACCGGCAGGCCGAGGCGCTGGCTAAGCTGGAGTTGGAGCGTGCCAAACTGGAATTCGAACGTTACAAGGCTGATCTGGCCGCACAAACGCAAATCGTAACGGCGCAAATCTCCGCGAAGCAGCAGGGCGATGCCGAGTTGCAGCGCGCGGAAGAAGAGGCCAATGAAGGGGCGGCAGATGGAGATTAACGAGCGGATTTACGAAGGCGATCAAGCGCGGCTGGTACTGGAAAACGAGGTATTCCAGAAGGCGCTGGACGATATCAGGACGGAGTTGATAGAGCAATGGAAACAATCACCCGCAAGGGACCAGGAAGGCCGCGAAAAGCTGTACCAACTGCTGAGGCTGGCCGAGAAGTTGGAAGCGAACCTACGCACGCGCCTGGAGACGGGTCGGCTGGCACGGATCGAGTTGGAGCACAACCTGACGCTGATGGATCGCGCCAAGAAGTTCGCTGGGCTGACGTAATTGCCTCTGTACTGGCCGAGAAGCGCCAGGTGGTGCGCTGTTGGCATCCAGCACCAGAAGGATCGATTTTCATGCTGCCGAACGGCGTGAATGTGGAAGTGAAAGAAGGCCCCGCCGCTTACCAAGTCAGCGACGGGCAGACGATTGAAGTACACGGATAATCCCGAGGGAACCCGAAATGAAACTGAGCAAAAAATTCGTACTGCGCAACACGGAATCCGGTTACGGCAATGGCGGCATGAGCTTCCACGATGCCGGGGCCGCATTTGCATCGATGGGCACGCAGGCCGAACCAGAAGCAGAAGAAGGCGACGACGCAGCGGCGGAACGTCTTGCATCGGAAGATCAAGACGCGACCCACGCACCCGTAGCGCAAGCCGATCCAGCGGCAGCCAGCCAAGAAGATGACGCGATCACCATCGAGGTTGATGGCAAGACCGTGGCATTGAAAAAGGCCGATCTGCCTGAGTTGTACAAGGGGAGTATGCGTCAGCAGGACTACACGCAGAAAACCATGGCGGCAGCGGAAGCCCGCAAGCAAGCGGACGCCGAGGCGGCCAAAACCCGACAGGAGCGCGACAAGTACGCGGCGGAACTCAACACCTTTATCCTGACCAGCAGCCACTTGCAGGCCGAGCAGCAAAAGGTGTTGACCGACGAACTGTTGCAATCCGACCCGATCGAATACCTGGCCCAGCAACGCACCTTCGAGAAAAGGCAAGCCGACCTGGCAAAGGCAAACGCCGAAATGCAGCGCCTGCAGGCGGAATACCAGCGGGAGCAGCAAGAGGCGGGTCAGCAATTCCTGATGAAGCAGCGCGAAATCCTGCATGAAAACTTTCCGGAGTGGAAAGACCCTGCAAAAGAGCGGGAACACTTTGCCAAGCTGGACAAGTTCATGACGGAACGCGGCTTCCAGGCGCAGGACGGGCGCATTTTGCTTGACGCTCGGATGCTGATGCTGGCCAATGACGCAATGAAATACCGCGAACTGATGGAGCGCGCGAAAGCATCGAAACAGAAAGTCGATGCCGCGCCGCCAAAGGTCGAGCGCCCAGGCGTTGCACAGGTTGCGACGACCGATGGCCGCACCGCCCAAATGAAGAAGTTGGCTAAGACTGGCTCGGTGCGAGACGCCGGGGACATCTTCGCCAGCTTCCTGTAATCAATTTCATACGCCGTGAGGCGTTAGGAGAACGAAATGGCAGCACCAACTAATACCCAGCTCACGACCGCCACTATCGGCAACCGTGAAGACCTGGCGAATGTGATCTACCAGATCAGCCCGACTGACACGCCGTTCATGACCATGATCCGCAAGGGCAAGGCCACGAACACTCTGCACGAGTGGCAAACCGACACCCTGGCTGCTGCGGCGAACAACGAGCAAGTCGAAGGCGACGACGCAGTTGCAACGGCACTGGTGCCTACCGTGCGTCTGAACAACCGCACGCAGATTTCCAGCAAGACCGCCGCTGTTTCCGGCTCCCAAGAGTCCGCAGATAGCGCCGGCCGCAAGTCCGAAATGGGCTACCAGATGGCCAAGCGTTCGGCTGAACTGAAACGCGATATGGAAGTCGGCTTGACGCAAAACGCCGTCCTGGCAACTGGCCCACGCCGTTCGCGTGGCCTGGTGGGCTGGGCTGACACCGCGAACACCAACGCAGGCGCCGGCTACGTCGCTCCGAACTACATCACCAACGTGGCTCAGACCGATGGAACGCAGCGCGCATTTACCGAGGCGCTGTTGAAAGATGTGTGCCAGAAGGTCTACACCAGCGGCGGCAACCCGAACGTTATCATGATGGGCCCTGCGCAGAAGCAGACCTTCTCGACGTTCACCGGTAACGCGACGCGCAACGACAATTCCGAAGACAAAAAGGTCACGGCGGCAGTCGATGTCTACGTGTCCGACTTCGGCCAACTGAAAGCAGTGCCTAACCGCTTCCAGCGCGCCCGTGATGTGTGGGTGCTGGAGTCGGGCCGCTGGGAACTGTCGTTCTACCGCTCGTTCCGCCAGTGGGACTTGGCGAAAACCGGCGACACCGACCGCCGCCAAATCCTGGCCGAGTACTGCCTGCAATGCGACAACCCGCTGGCTAACGGGCTGGTGGCTGACGTCCTGTAATCAACCAAGGGGCTACGGCCCCTTTAACTGGAGAAAATTATGGGCACGAATTTAGTCCAACGGGATGATGGCGGCGTGGCGTTCGTGGAGGATGCCACCGCTTCCGAAATCCTGAAAGTCGGCGGCACTGGCAGCCGAAACTACAAGATTGCCAAGGTGGCGCTGGCTGGTGTAGCGGCAACTACTGGCGGCGCGTTGTTTGCGTGGCAGAACCCGGAAAACGCGTCGATCATCGTTGATCGGCTGGAAATCGACATCACCACGAAATCCACTGGCGCGGCAACGTTCGACTTCGGCACGGCGGCCAATGGTACGACGACCAGCGATAACCTGATCGACGGCTACAACGCCAATGCTACCGAAAAAGTCGTCAACAACATCGATGACAAGGGCACGAACGGCAAGTCTGTCCAGAAGATGACGACTTCGCAGTTCGTCACTGGCACGGGCTCGGCTACCACGGCGGGTCTTGTCGGCTTTGTCTACATCCACTACTACCTGATCTAAAGGGGGTCGCCATGTACCGAAATCTCGGACAGAACATTTCGATCATGGCGACCGGCGTGAATATCACGACCGGCGCCGCATCGGCAGCATCGGCGCTGCCTACTGCATCGAGCGGTGAGATTCCGCGCTATGTCCGCATCACGGCAACGGCAAACGCTCGCGTGCGCCTTGGCCTTGTCGGCTTGACCGCGCTCGCCACCGATGTGATGGTGCAGCCTGGGGATTCGCTGATTCTGGAAGTCCCGCGCGGCATTACGCACGTAGCGGCGATTCAGGACACGGCAGCCGGCATGGTCAACGTTGCGCCGCTGGAGGACTGCTGATGAACCCGGTCCTTGCTGCGCGCCTGCAAAAGCGCCAAGCGGAAGATGTTGCAACGCGCATTGTCATTGCCGACGACCGTATGCACATCCAGCGCACACAGGACTGCACGCCGATTGCGGAGCGTGCCAAAGCCATGCAAAACGAGGGCCTTCACGGCTCGTCTGAAATGCGCCTTGCCGCAACGATCCCGAACGTCATCATCGAAAAATACATGAACGAAAACGGCGTGAGCTTTGCTGAGGTCATTGGTGACCCGGTACACATGCGCCGCATCGTCAACGATCCAGCTAACGCAATGTTCCGCGTGTGGCCGGGGAGGATTTAACCATGCAGCAGTACAGCGACACGTTCATGACCGACTTGGGCCGCCCCGTGCGCCCCGAGTCCAACGCGAAAATCGCGGTGTACACGTATCCCGGCAACGTACTGGCGGTGCTGTATTCCGACAATGGCGTTACGCCGAAGGGCAACCCTGTCACGACCGATGCAAACGGCCTGTTCGAGTTCTATGCGGCCGATGGTCGCTACTCTCTTGTCTTTACCAGCGACGTCACAACTGACGTGACGCTGACCGATGCCGTACTGCTGGAGGATCCGGTAGATAATAATGCCGTCGTCAAATTGACTGACTATGCATCACTGCAAGCTGCACTTAATACTGGCAAGTTGGTCGATGTGACGGGCGTTACTTACGCCATTACATCACAGGTGACTATCCCGGCTGGCGGCGGCATCATCGGCAAGGGAACACTTACCGTCAGTTCGTTGAATTTCACGAATACGACGCCATCAACGATCAACGCCCAATCAATTCCTATTTACGCGCTGAGCGTGAACGATATCACGTTGCGGGACTTCAAAATAGTTGGTACTTGCGGGCAGAATTCGCACCTGTACCCAATTGCGCTTCGCGGCGTCAATAAGGCCAAGGTTCAGAACCTGGATATCTCAGGCATGAATGGCGGGTCGTTGTTGAAGTTGGATAGCTGCACGGACATTGATATCAGCTTCAATAATCTGCACGACTGCACGATTGATCGAACCAGCACCGGTCAACTGACTGGTATTGAGGTTGACGATAACCGCTTGAGCGGCGTCGGCAGCAAGCGGATTGATATCACCTTCAACCGCATCACAAACCTTACCTGGACGCCTGCATTCTTGGCCTCGTATGGGCCTCAGACTGATGGCATAAATTTCCAAGTTGGTACTGTAGACAGCATCGTTGCCTGCAACATCATGGATGGAGTGGGCGAGGGTGTGGATTGCTTTGGTGACGATAATACCATCAGTGCAAACACCATTAAAAACGCGCTTGGGTTTGGCCTTAAACTGATCCACGGAGCATCGCGCAATCTGCTGGTGAGCAATCGGATCATTGATTCCGGCCTTGGCGGAATCGTGGTTGCTGGAAGTGATACCGCCGCAAAAGACACGGACGAGAACAGGATTTTCAACAACTTCATTTCCGGGGCCGGCACGAATCCTGGCGGCTATTGGGTTCAACCAATGTACGGGATCGGGTTTAACAACGACGGCACATTCAAGCCTACGAATACCTTGGCGCGCGGGAATACAGTGGTCAACAGCCCTGGTGCAACGTCAGCATTCCAGGGTGCTACGGCCGGAACAGGTAACGTCTACGAGGATAACAATTGGGACGGGACGGCGGCGGCAGAGTTCAGCGGCAGCGGCTTCACGGCATATCGACAGGGTTACGAGGGCGATAGCACTGGACTCACGAGGATTTCCGGCGCATCGCCCCGTGTACTGATCGATGAGACGGACGCTGGCGCTAATGAGCGTCTGTGGGACACGGTTTTTACTGCTGGCGATATGGAGCGGCGCACTCGCACCGATGCGGACGGCGCTGGTGCGACATTTGAGTTGATTCAGCGCACGGGGGCTACTGTCGATCTGATTCGCTGGAATGCCAGTGCGATGAAGTTTGGCGGGGTGACTGCTGCGAACCGCTACAGTCAGTTCTCGGATCAAGGCGTCCTTACGCAGAGGTTTAGCGACAACGGCGCAAACAATGTTCGCATCATTGAAAATCATTCGATCACCGGGGCGGGTCAGGGTTACGCCGATACGGCAACATTCGGGGCTGGCGGGGTGTCGGGTGGGACTGCTATCCAAATCCAAGTGTTGTCAACGGATACATGGGCGGCAGCTGGCAATCGGAGCGCCAAGTTTGTAATGCGCCTCCCGCAAGCCAATGTCCTGACCGATACGGTGGAATTTGATCCATCCAAGGGCTTGCTCGTGACGGCAGCAGGTAATGGATTGCGCGTCAAGGAGGGATCGAACGCCAAGCAAGGAACTGCAACATTGGTTGCAGGCACCGTTACCGTGGCCAATACCAGCGTGACAGCAAACAGCCGAATCCTGCTGACGTCGCAAGTTGACGGCGGAACTCCTGGGTTCCTGCGCGTTTCCGCTCGCGTGGCGGCAACTTCTTTCACGATCACCAGTAGCAGCGGTACGGATACCAGTACCGTGGCATATCAGATTTTTGAGCCAGCCTAATTATGACCATCATCGCGCCATCAGTATCCAGCACGCTCTACGACTACGAATGGTTGGCGGGGGCGATTGCGGCATGGATGCACAAGAACAACCTGACGGGACGCATTCAGGACTTCATTATGCTGGCCGAGGCGCGCGCAAAGGCGTTGCTTGAGGCGCGGTTCCAGGTGACGACAGGGACGATCGTGACGGTTGCCGGAACGCGCACGGCGGCATGGCCCAGCACGCTCTTACGGGCGAAAACGCTGTCGATTCCGGGCTCGTCACCGAACCTTGATTTCGTAACGATGGACCAGCTAAACCACATGTTCGATCCGGCCACCGTTGGCCTGCCTGTGGTGTACAGCCTGACGGGGAGCCTGATCCATTTTGGCCCGACGCCGGACGCTGTGTACAACGTGTCCTATGCCGCGCAAATGGTCATCGATCCTTTGACCGAGGCCGCGCCGACGAATGGCCTGCTGGCGAAATGGCCGAACGTTTATCTGTGGGGTGCGCTGAAAGAGGCGGCGGGTTACTCGCGCGACTTTGCGCTTGAGGACCGGTTTGACAAGAGCTTCCTGGAAGCCATCGGATCAATCAATGCCGTGGAGTGGCATAGCGGCGGCCCGCTGCGTATGCGCTCTGATGTGCATCCAGTTTAAGGGGTAAGAAATGGGCTTAGAAACCTCTGTTAATTTCCTGTCTGACCTGAACCGCTTGTGGCCGCTCGGGACCGATCAAAAGCGCTATGGCGACAACAATATCCGCAACCTCAAGGTAGCGCTGCAACAGTCGTTTGGCGGCTTTGCGGCGGGCGTATGGGTCACTGGCACGGATGGCGGCGCGGTCAACGCCTACACGGTGACGCCGGCTGTTCTGCCGCCGTCGTTGGGTGCCAAGATGACCGTGGTTTTCGCTCCAACCATCACGAACACTGGTGCCTGCACGCTGAATTATGCGGGACTTGGTGTCAAGAACCTGAAAAGCGTATCCGGCGCTGACCTAGTGGCTGGTGATCTGGTTGCAGGGTGCATTTATGCCGCGTTCTACACTGGGACGGAATTCCGGCTACTGTCGATCACGAAGAATTATGCCGATCAGTTGGCATACTCCGCTGCGTTGCCTGCCATCCCGGCAGGTAACGTATTCCGGCCACTTTATGCATATGGCGGTGCTGCCGCATTCCGCACTGAGCCGTTTGTGCGCATCCCGCGCACCGCTGACACTGCGCTGGATGAGACGGTCGGCGGCTGCCTGATCGACATCACCAGCGGCACGTTCACGCAAACGGCGGTGGCCATCGCATCCTTGCCGATCCACTGGTTCTGCTGGTACGAGAACAGCGGCACCGGTACTGTGACGCTGAGCCTGGGCGCCAATATCGATGGGCTGGCCACTCGCAAGGTTTATCCGGGTGAACGCATCAAGCTGTTCAAGGACGAGACGGCCGCAGCATACCGCGTGCATGTGGAAAAGGCCTTCTACATGAAGACGAGCGCCCCGGCCGCCGACTACACGTTTGTAATGCCGTCTGGCTATGCCGGTAACCTCGTGGACATCGATGGTATTGGTGGCGGTGGTGGAGCTGGCAGTGGCCGCAAGGGGGCGGCGGGAACTACCCGGCAGGGCGGCTCGCCTGGTGGTGCGCCGGGCCGCGTTCGTCGCACACTCCAGATCACGCCAGGCACATCCACCGCAGTGGCGCATGGCGCAGCCGGAGCGCCTGGCGCTGCACAGACCGTTGACAGCACAGACGGTAACGCCGGCACCAACGGTGGCAATTCAACGTTCGGATCGTTGGCCACGGCATACGGCGGTATCGGCGGTGTCGGTGGCTCAAGTGGTGCGGCAACGTACGGCCTCACGTCCGGCAGTGGTGCCGATGGGATGGGCGTAAGTGCATGGCGCGCGTCTGGCAACGCTTCTCTTGGAGGCGCTCCAATAAACACCGGGAACGGCATGATTGCCACCGGCGCCGGCTACCATGCCAATTATGAGGAAGGTGGTGCAAGTTGTTCCGGCGGGTTGGTCGGCAAATCCATTTATGGCGGCGCAGCTGCCGGATCGGAAGACACCGTATCCACAACAGCCATTCCACAGGGCGGCAATTCCCTTCATGGGGTGGCGGGTGGCGGCTGGGGCGGTGGTGTCGGTGCTGCCAATAATGTAACGACTGGCGGAACGGCCGGAAAAACCGGCACGTGGTCTGGTGCTGGCGCATCAGGCGGAATTTCCGGCGCTTCACCTACTGCCGGTGCAAACGGCACTGCGGGGACCAGTGATTTCGATATGGGCAACCCTGGCGGTGGCGGCGGGTCCACGGCTACCGCTGGCGTGAATGGCGGGCGAGGCGGTGATGGTGCTGGCCCCGGCGCTCCTGGCGGCGGCGGCGGTGCGTGCACGAACGGCGCGGGCAACTCTGGCGCAGGCGGGACAAGCCAGCCTGGCCAGTGGATCGTGACAGGGCGGCTGAAATGACGCTTTTGAACGTCCCTAACGCTGGCGCTCTCGGCGTCAACAAAGACCTCAGCGCGCATGAAATGCCGCTGGGTGCGTGGACTGATGCGCTCAATATCCGCTTCCTCGACGGCTATGCGTATCAGTTCCTTGGCCATGGCGAGGTGTACCCATCGCCGCCAGCCGTTCCGCAGTTCATCATGCCTGTGCTGGTGGCTGGGGAGCCGTATTGGTTGATCGCCACCTCAAACGGTCAGTATGTCGTGGCCAATACAGCAGGAGTGCCGGTCTACACGGACATTTCCCATGCGACGCCGCGCGCTGGCGTGCCGAACCAGTGGACCGGCTTCGTGTTCGGCGGCATCCCGATCCTGAACACTGGAGACACCGCCACGATCCCGATGTATTGGGACCAGAATCTAGCCAACAATTTTGTTGACCTGCCGGCGTGGCCAGCGAATACGTATTGCCGCGCGCTGCGTTCGTACAAGTCGTTCCTGATCGCGCTGGGCGTGACGAAGGCGGGGGTGAGCTATCCCTATATGGTCAAGTGGTCTACAGCAGCAGTCCCGGGCGCGCTGCCTTCGACATGGGACCCAGCCGATCAGACCGAGGACGCGGGCGAAAATGATCTGGCCGAGGGCCAGGACATTATCATTGACGGCATGCAGTTGCGCGACTCGTTCATCATCTACAAGCGCTCCAGCGTTTGGCGTATGGATTACGTTGGCGGCCCGTTCGTCTTCAATTTCCAGAAAGTGCTGGGCATCAGCGGCGCGTTGAACCGCAATTGCATCGTGGAGATTGACGGCTTCCACTGTGTCTTGACCAGTCAGGATGTGATCGTGCATGACGGGCAGAGCCCTACGTCCGTGCTGGATAAGGTTACGCGCCGGTTCCTGTTTTCCAACATCGATCCGTCGTCGCGCGGCTTGTGCTTCCTGGCGAAAAATCCGTACCTGAACGAGGTCTATGTCTGCTATCCGGAAATCGGGCAGACGGTATGCAACCGGGCCATGGTGTGGAACTACAAGGATCGCACAGTGTCGTTCCGAGAAATGCCGAACGTCTACCACGCGGCCACCGGGCAATCGCAGGCAGATATTGGGGACTCGTGGGACATTGATCTTGACCCATGGGACTCCGATACGTCGCTGTGGGATGCTCCCGGCTTCACGCCAGATGACGCCCGTGTACTGATGGCCAGCGCTGACCAGAAGATTTACCTGCTGGACGCGACGAACAGCTTCAACGGCGTGGTGCCGACAGCATACCTTGAGCGACAAGGGCTGTCGTTTGACATCCCGGAGCAAACAAAGCTCGTCCGCTGCATTCGTCCGCGCATCACCGGCACGAGTGGGCAGACGGTAATGATTTCCGTGGCTGGCATGGATGACCCGTATGCGACGCCGCTGTACACGGAAATGCAGAGCTTCACGATTGGCGAAACGGTGGCCTGTGATTTCCTCGTAGATGGCCGTTACATCGCAATCAAGTTTGAGGCAGGGACGGCGCTTTCGTGGCGGCTGGATAGTTTCACGATCGATTTCGAGCCATCCGGCTACTGGAGCAGCTAATGCGTACGCCTAACCTTGGCACCGTGTTTTACGCCCCCGGCGATCCGTCAGGCATCCGGGATATTCCTGGGCTCGTGCGATTCATGCAGGAGCGCGAGCAGCGTGTAGCATCCGCGATCAACGCGCTGGCAGCGGGTCATCTGGATCAGGTCCATACCGAGCAGACAAAGCCGCGAGACGGCGATTTGCGGTATGCCGATGGCAGTGATTGGAACCCTGGGGCTGGCAAGGGGATATACGCATACAACGGGTCCGCATGGGTCCAGATGGTGGCTCTATGAAGCTGGAGCGAACCCACGATATGGGCGCTGTTCGGGAAATCTTGGCACACCCGCGCATTTGGCCGCACATCCACGAGGACGGCATCGAAGAACCAGTGGCTATCGATCACCCCAGCATGGTCTGGTTGATGGTCAGCGATGACGCACCAGCGGGGGTATTTCTCGTCCATCAGCGATCCATGAATTGCTGGGAAATGCATACCTGTCTGCTGCCGCGCATATGGGGTGATGGAGCGAACCAGGCGGCACGCCTGCTGCTGGCGCACCTGTTTGGCGAAATGGGCGTCGCCAAGGTGGTAACGAACGTACCGGCGCACAACCGCGCGGCCTTGAGGTTCGCCAAGGCGCATGGACTTTCGATAGAAGGGAATAACCGCGCGAGCTACCTGCGAAATGGTGTTCTGGAAGATCAAATTATGCTCGGAATTACCCGAGGGGAGTGGATAAAATGCCAGTAGTTCCATTTTTGCCAGCTATCGCAACTGTTGGCTCAGCGCTTATTGCTAAAAATTCGTCAAAAGGCGGCAGTGCGACCAGCACCACGCAGCAGCAACTTGACCCGCGCGCGCAGGCGATCCTGTACGGCGACGGCACCGATGGTAACAAAGGGCTACTGTCGCAATACCAGCAGTTCCTGAATCAGCCACAGGGTACTGGTACATCCATGCTGGGTCAGGCATCTCAGGGATTTCTTGGGGCAAATGCGCCTGATATCCTGAACCGGTTGTATGCTGGCTCGGCCGGTTTAATGTCTCCAACTCAAGCGCCTCAAGCAACTGCCGCACAGGCGGCCGCACAGACTGGCGTCAACCCATTTGGCACCAAAGTTGTATGGAATCCGGGCCAATCCGTGCAGGCACCAAATGCTTTGCAAGCGGCGCAGGTGGGTGCGCCCCAGCAGGTTTCCGGCGCGACTGTGAACACGCCGCAGGGGCCGCAGGCATCAATGACTGGCGCGGCTCAAATCAATGCACCGGCACAAAATAATATTGACCTGACCGGGGCATATCAAAACTTCATCAGCGGCGCATCCGGCAATAACCCGTACCTGAACTCGTCCCTGCAAGCGGGTGTTGATCTGTCCAACGCCGGGTTTAATCGAAACGTCAACACGCTGACCGATACGCTACGCCGACAAGTATTGCCCGGGATCCGGAGCAATTCGATCCTGTCTGGGCAGTATGGCGGATCGCGCCAGGGCATCGCGGAAGGTAACGCGCTGAGTGACTTCACGCGCCAATTGACTGACGCCAATTCCGTGCTGGCGGCCCAAAACTCAGCGAACATCACCGGGCAACTGGCCAACACCTACAACATGGGGCAAGATCGCGCCTTGGCTGCTACACAAGGGCTTGGTGCGCAGCAGTATGGTGTGGCATCGCAAGATGCGCAGATGCGGCAGCAGGCGAATCTGGCGAATCAGGCGGCAGCCAATGCGGCGGCATCGCAAGGCTATCAGGGAGCATTATCCGGTGCGCTTGCAAATGCTGGCTACTCGCAACAGGCTAATCTGGCGAATCAAGCAGCCAACCAGGCGGCAGCCTCGCAGAACGCGCAACTCCAGCAACAGGCTGGGCTGAACAACTATGCAGGCGACCTGGCTGCACGTCAGCAGACCGGCAACCTATACCAGCAAGCCAATCTGGCGAATCAGGCATTTGCGAATGCGGCAGAACAGCGCAACGCCGAAGCGCAGCAGCGGGCCGCCGAATTCAATGCGCAATTGGGTCAGCAAAACGCACAATTCAATGCGCAATTGGGGCAGGGAGCAAACCTGGCCAACCTGCAAGCGCAACTCGGCACCAACAGCCTGAATCAGCAGGGGCAACTTGGCGGATTGGGTGCGCTATCAGGGTTGCTCGGTAGCGTTGCGGGCTACGGCCAGAACGCGGATAATTTCGCACTGAACCGGGCTCAGCAGGTTAATAGCCTGCTGGCTCCGTATTTGAGTCTCGGTGGCAGCAGCACGCAGAGCCAGCCGTTGTACCAGAATCAGGGCGCAAATATCCTTGGTGGCGCGACGGCGGGTCTTGGGCTGTACAACACGATTAAAAATCTCGGCTTCGGTACTGGCTCCGGGTCCGTACCAAGCTACATCAACCAGGACGCATGGAGCCAATTCGGCTATACGGGGTAAATCATGGCACTTCTCGATCAACTCATGAATCTAAGCCCTGAGCAAAGCAATGCGCTGATGACATTCGGCAGCAGCCTGTTGCAGGCTGGCGGCCCATCGCTGCGCCCGATCGGATTCGGGCAGGCGTTCGGCGGCGCGCTCCAGCAGGCGCAAGCCGCCATGGCGGAACAGGAACAGCGCCGCTTGCAACGCGAAGCCGCGCAGCAGCAGGCGAAGTTGATGGGCCTGAAACTGCGCGACGCAGAAAGCGATCTGGCGAATCAGGAAATGATGCGCACTCGGCAGGCGCAGATTGCCAAGGGCATTGCCGGGCTTGGCGGAATGGGCGATCAGCAAGCGGCAGCAGTGCCGGTGGCTCAGCGCAGCAATCCATTCGATTTTTCGACGCCGGTAGCGCAAGCGCCACAGCCGAAGATGAGCAAGACGGAAAAGTACGCTAACCGCCTGCTGGACGAGGCCGCAATCTACTCGCAAAATGGCGACTTCGACGGGGCCGACAAGCGTTATCAGGCCGCATTCAAGTTGCTGCCGCAGGTTGAGGGGCGCAGCGTTGAGCGTGACCCGGCAACCGGTCAGCTGGTGAATGTCATCACGTTCAAGGATGGCACGCAGCGCGTAAGCGAGTTTGGCGTCAAGCCGGATATCCAAATCCTGAACCTGGGTGGGCGAGACGAGGTGGTTGATAAGAATGCTTTGAGCGCAGGGCAGACTTTCACGCGCACCATGACGCCGGGCGAGGTGGCCAGCAATCAACTCGGCCTTGCAAACTTTGGTCTGAGCCGCCAGCGTTTGGCACTGGATCAGCAGCAGGCTAATAAGCCTATTTTCAGTGCGGAGGCTGGTGGATTCGTATTGCCGCCAACCCAGCAAAATCCACGCGGCGGGTTCGTGCAACCGGATGCTTTGGCTGCACGCGGACCAAAGCTTACCGAAGATCAGGGAAAAGCAACCGGGTGGCTCGTACAAGCGGAAAATGCTTTCAAAAACATGATGGCGGTTGGCCGGGACACTGAGGGGCGCCCAACATCCGCATCGCGCCCAGGCTTCAACGATATGTTGGCCGGCATTCCATCCTTCGGCGCAACAGAAGGGCTTGCTAATATTCTGCGCGGCGAAGACCGGCAGAAGTTCATGCAAGCATCCTCTTCGCTGAGTGAAGCGCTTCTGAGGGCTGCGACTGGCGCTGGCGTGAATCGTGACGAGGCCGCGCAAAAGGTGAAAGAACTCACGCCGCAAATTGGTGATAGCGAGGCTGTCATTCAGCAGAAATTCAGCGCGATTCCTTTGTACATTGAGTCGTTAAAGGTTCGTTCTGGCCCCGGCGCACCTCAGGCCGCGAGGGTTTTGCAAGGCGGCCAGCGTGGCTGGTCGATTCAGAAGGTGGACTAAATGCCTAAATACAGGATCACGGACCCAAGCGGCCAAACGTATGAGGTCAACGCGCCAGAGGGGGCGAGTGAGGATGATGTTATGGCCTATGCTCAGCGCTCGTTCAAGCTTGCCAAAGCCCCGGCTCCATCCAAGCCATTCGGCCAGCGCTTGAATGAAAGTATCGCGGATATCCCACGCCAACTCGGCTTGTTCGGTCGCGCTGCATTACAGGGCGTCGGCGGCCTTGCAGACCTTGCTGCTACACCCGCGCGGGCGGCGCTTAATCTGCTGCCCGGCGTGAACATTCAGCCAGGAGTTGGGCAGGCGGCGGCAAACCTACTGCAACTTCCGCAGCCACGCGACGCGACTGAGCGGATAGTGCAGGATGCTACCAGTATGCTTGCTGGCGGCGCGGTGCCGATTGCAGCCGGCGCTCGACTGGCTCAGAACGCAACTGGCGTTACTCAAGGTGTCGGGCGCTTGTTGGCATCAAATCCAGGCGCGCAATTGGCGTCAGCAGTAGCCGCTGGGGGCGCTGGTGGTTATACGCGGGAGACTGGCGGAAATGAGGGATCGCAGCTTGCCGCATCGCTTGCGGCTGGTGTTGCTACTCCGATGGCACTATCCGGCGCGCAGAGACTGGCCGGCGCTGCTGCGCGCGCTGTGCGACCTCCTGCCATTCCACCAATCCAGGTCGATGTGACGATTAACAACGCATTACGCGATAGCGGCTTCACGCTGGACCAACTGCCGGCACAGGTTGCACAAGGCATCCGGCGTGATGTGTCGGAAGCACTCAAGATCAGCGAAAACCTATCCCCTGATGCTGTTCGACGTTTGGCGGATTATCGCCTGACCGGCCTGACGCCGACCCGTGCAAAACTCACGCAGGACGTAGCAGATATCACGCGGCAGGCGAACCTATCGAAGTTGGGTGCAAATAGCGCTGACCCATCAGCCCAGGCGCTGGCACGGCTTGAGAATGAAAATGCAAGATTACTGACGGCCGGACTGAACACGCTGGGCGCAAATACGGCTGATGACCAGATCGCGGGGGCGCAGAGGGTAATGGGCGCGCTTGATGCGCGAAACCAGCAGGCGCAACGTCTGATTAGTGAGCGTTACGCGGCTGCGCGGGCAACTGATGGCCGTGCTGCACAACTTGACCCATCCGCCTTTACGCGAAAAGCAAACGATCTTCTGGATGAGGCGCTGCTAGGTGGGAAGTTGCCGTCAGATGTCCGCAACCTGCTGAACAGGGCTGCCACAGGGGAAATGCCGCTAACTGTTGATGTGGCTGAGCAATTCAAAACCCGCATCGGAGAGTTGCAGCGTGCAACGATTGACAGGGCTGAAAAAAAGGCGCTTGGGCTTGTTCGTAGCGCGCTGGATGACGCTCCGCTGTTGCCAGGCCAGGATATCGGCCAAGAGTCTATTAATGCATTCAACCAGGCTCGTGCGCTGAACCGAAAATGGATGGGTATCGTTGAAAAAACACCTGCATTGCAAGCGATTCGTGATGGCGTTGAGCCAGATAAGTTCGTTGAGCAATTCATTGTTGGTCGCGGACCGAATGCGAACGTGATGGATGTCGCGCGCCTGAAAAGCTCAATCAAAGCCGATCCTAACGCAATGCAGGCGGTGAAAGAGCAAATTGTCTCGCACCTGAAAAGTAAGGCCCTATCCGGATCTGCTGACGAAACGGGGAATTTCAGCCAGTCGGCCTACAACAAAGCCTTGAATTCTATCGGGGAGCGAAAGCTCAAGCTGTTCTTCTCGGCTGACGATATCAACCAGTTGAAGGCTTTGGGGCGCGTTGCGGCTTACGAACAGTTCCAGCCAAGGGGTAGTGCCGTGAATAACTCCAACACAGCAGGAGCAGTTGGAAATATCCTGGAGCGGATCGGCGGGTCATCCCTGCTTGGGAAAATTCCATTTGGCCGCGCCGCCATTGGTGAGCCTCTGCAGAATATCGCGATCGGTATGCAATCGGCTCGCGCGCTGAGCGCTCCGCAATCGCTGACGCTACCGCAGGCGCCAGGGCGAGCAGCCGGCCAAACTCAAGGCCGTGGCATGTTGCTGTCTCCTGCTGCCTTTATCCAGCAACCAGAGGACGAAGACCAGCGACGCTTGCGGCAACTTGGTTTAATCCCCTGACATCAGCCAGTGATTGATGCATAGGGCCAGAATCCATCCAAGTTGGATAGGATCGATGTAATGCCACATTGCGATGCCTTAAAATAGTGATGTTCGTAAATTTTACCCTCAACCAAGAAAGGAAATACCATGAAACGACTGACCATGGGTGTAGGCGCTGGCGGCGCAAAAGACCCGAAGAAATCCCCGGCGCAAAAGAAATACGTTCCGTCGAAGCCGAAAAAATGAACACCTGGCGCGACCGCCTGCTTGTTGGACTGATTTTATTGTTGGTCCAGCAGGCCCATGGGGAGATTAATGCACCACTACCCAACACCCAGTTTTGGGCACTGATCTTCTATGGCACGGCGGCGACGCTCGAAGCCTTCATCGCGCTGTCCGCTCCCAGAGTCCTGAGTGGACAGTTGTGTGACGATATGCAGAATCTGGCCTTGATTTGCATCCTTGTTGATGCCTTCGGATACATGGCTTACATGCATGGGATACCGGCTTTGTATTACAACACGATCATGTGGGTGTTGAGCTGCGCGCAATGGGTGCGACTACTTTTTGTGGACAGTGACCATGCTCGAACTGTATGGGGTAATCTGGTTCGGCGTCCTCATCTATTGGGTGCGTAATTCGATCCTCAAGAGGCGTTTAAATGAACGATCAAAGCATAAAGTCAGCGCTGGAGACGGCACTGAGTAATCCTAAGGTTGCCAGCATTATTGCAGCGCTTACCGGGTCTTCCGGCGCTGCATCGCTGTTGAGCCAGATTCATACCCTGTTTGGCGTCATTTCGCTGGCCATTGGCTGTATGGTGGGCCTCTACACGCTGCGAATCTTGCATATCAAAGGCAAGATTTACAAGCGCATGGAGCGGGATGGCGAAAGTCTGAAGGAATAACATGGACTCCTTTGAAACGCACTGCTGGCCCTTCACGCTTGGCGCTGAGGGCGAATATTGGGATGATCCGGTTGGCGGCCCGACAAGATATGGCGTAACAGAGCGCGTAGCGCGCGCCTGGGGCTATAAGGGCGACATGCGCGACCTGCCACTTGAGACAGCCAAGGCCATTGCGCGTAAGGAATACTTCGACCGTTACCAATGCGGCCAACTGCCGGCACCGTTCGCACTGCTGGTGTTCGACACGGCATACCACGGCGGCAAGCCTGTTAAATGGCTTCAGGAGGCCATCGGCGCGACGCCGGATGGAATCATAGGCGCAAAGACGATTGCGGCTGCACGGGCCGCTAATACGGGCGCAGCGGTGGCGTTGTTCTGCGCGGCTCGGTTGGACTATCTTGCCAGCTTGCCGAACTTCAAGCCGAATGCTGGCGGCTGGACGAGGCGCATTGCTGCGCTGTTGCGGAAGGCGGTGCAGTGATGGATTGGAAAACTATTCTCGGCGCGGTTGCCCCATGGGCTGCAAGCGCGATTGGCGGGCCGCTTGGCGCGTTGGCCGTTGAGGCAATGTCCGGTGCATTCGGCTTGTCGCAGAAGACCGAATCCGCACTCAAGGCGGCAGTGAGTGGTGCGACGCCCGAACAGATGATCGCCGCCGCGCAGGCTGATCGTGAATTCGCGGTTCGCATGCAGCAAATGGGCTTTACGCACCTGGAAAACCTGCAAGCACTGGCCAATGCAGACCGTGCAGATGCCCGCCAGCGCGAAATTAAGACCGGGGATAGCATGACCCCTAGATTGATCGCGTTCGCGGTTATCGCGGGCTTTTTCGGGATACTGCTGGTGATGATGTTCAGGGACTTGCCGGCATCCTCGAAAGAGGCGGCGCTTATCATGCTGGGCGCGCTAGGGTCGGCATTCAGTGGTGTGATTGCGTACTTCTTCGGTAGCACGGCTGGCAGCGCGGAAAAGACCAAGCTTCTAGCCCAATCCGCGCCGCCCAAGAGTTAATCCTCGCTACGCTGACGCCGATCCTTGCGACGCCGGTCAAACTCTACCACCTCCGAATGCGTGCGCCGATCCCGGCTTCGGCGGTGTTCGTCAATGCGCTGGCCGAGTTGATCTAGATCAGCATCAAGCCTCTGCTTTTGCTCGGGCGTCATCTTTCCGTATGTGCCCCTGGATGTTGGAAACGGCTTAGCTTCGGTCTGCGCTACCTGCTGCGGCAGCGGGGCGGCGCCCAAGGTTGCATGCTCACTTGCAACCTTTCCCCCGGAGCTTGCAACCTTCTGACTTGTATTGGCTACGGGGGCGTGGAGCGTCCACACAGGGTTGCTGGTCTGCGGCCTTTCGGAGAAGTGCCACACGGCAGTGTGAAACATGCCGCGCATTATTTCCTTGATCGGCGTTTTGCGTGCGGATTCCTCCGACTCCAGCCACGCCACCGGCTCCCCAGCAGGCGCGGCAGGCTGGGCGGCCAGTGCGGCGCGCAGTTCATCACGCGATGCGCGGGAATGAGGCATGCAGCAGATTTCATCGGAGCAGTCGTTGCACATACGGCCTTCGATGACCAACAGCGCACGCTGCATAACGCCTATCGAATCTACGGCCTGCGCTGTCCCTGCGGCACCTTCCATATCCCGCCTGCGGTTCGCTTCGTCAAATCCCGTCATAATCGCGCAGCAGAACCAGCCAAGCATCAGGCCGTGATCCATGGAGGGATTGCGCTTGCAAAACTCGTCGGCCCACTTTTGCCCGTCCATATCGGACAGCAGCCAGTTCAGGTCGTCGCCCAGTACTGGCGCATCCACAGCCTGCGCTGGTGCTGCGGCCTGCGCTATCAGGCGCTCGACTTCTGCAACGGGGTCGCCTTCTTCTTCCATGTCCAGTGCCGCCAGGATGCGGCAGTAGTTGTTCGCGTCTTCTTTGCAGACTTGAACCGTGTCGCTGTCCGGCGCTGGCACTGCCGCAGGCGGCGCGGTGTCCTGGCTGGCGACAAGCATGCGCAAGGTATCAGCGGCTTCCCGCAGCGTTGCACGACGCGCCGGGTTAGACCCGTCTTCGGTTTCGGCCATCACTTCCCAGGTTCCTGCCAATTCTTCGATAAGTGCTGCTTTCATGATTATCCTTTCTGTTGGGTGAGGGCGGCGCGGTCGATGCGCTGCATGCGGTCTTCAAAATCAGGCGGGATACGATGGTAAAGCCGCCCTGTGGCCGTGTCGCGATACACCGTCATGAACGAATCCACGATGCCGCGCAGTTGCCCCGCCGGGTGACTGGTCCCAATTACCTCGTATTCGCCACCCTTGCCGATGCAGGTATAAAGCGCCCGCTCGTCGCCATCGCCCACTGGCGCGGGCTTTTGCAACTCCATGCGCACATTGCCCAGGACTGTGCCAATGACTTCGCACAGCGCCTTGTCGTTGTCCGGGAATGGATCGGACAAGCCCAAGTGGCTCAGCACGACACGCATCCGAGTAGCCGTGAACTTGAGCCATTCGGCGTCGAATGGGTTGGCCACTGGCGCGGCTGGGGCAGCGGCAAGCAGGGCACGGACGTCATCAAATTTCACGTAAGTGCCGTTTGGAGCTTCCACTAATTCCGATGTGTCGCCGATGTATGCCTCGGTCCAGACGTACCGCGTCAGCCCCGACACATCCACCCCGCCCACCGCACGGGCGGCAAGTTGCGCACGGGCCGCGTCGCGCTCGGCCATCAAGCCGTGAGTGATGGTGCATGCCTGTTCGTGAGCCAAGCGCTTACCGGCTTCAAAGCCTTCGCTGTAGCGGGCATTCATCTGATCGGCGGTGTAGCCGTTGGCGACGTAGCCAATCGAAGCATCACCAAGGTTGGCAGGTTCCGGCAGCGGCGGCAACTCGCCCGCCGCACGCTGGGCCAGCGCGGCATTTGCCTGCTGCTGCATAGCCCGGTATCCACACGGGCGATTCTCGCAAGCCTCTTTCACGCTGCGGCCGCAGTCGCCGCAAGGCCACAGCGACGGATCGGGAATACTCGCCGCTCCCGCAGCAGGGGCGGATTCGGTGGCGATGGCGTCGATCTTTTTCAGCGTATCCAATGCTGTGTACTGAGCATCGAAATCCTCGCCGCGATACGCCAGATTTTCCAGCGCCGAGCGCGCCAGGGTAAGTTTTTCGTTGTTCGTCATGTTGGTCTTTCAGCAGGTAACA
>CBHCMF010000011.1:0-41116 GCA_965974465.1 uncultured Noviherbaspirillum sp. | reverse complement strand
ATCGCATCCGGCCAGGACCACATCCATCTCACCGTTTTTTATGCGCGGGTACTTAGAAATAGCAAAAGCCTGCAGCAAATTCTTCGATCATGCGTAAGACCAGGCAACCAGTCAACTGGCGACCTGCTGCAAGGCCATCACCGCGAGTGGCACTGATGCCACAATCACGGCGGCCAGCACACGTACACTTCCACCATATCCGCGCTTACGGAACCACGCAGCAACGCCGAACACGGCAATGATATGCAGGAAGATAAGGATAAGAACGGCACCGGAACCTATCTCGTGGACGAGACGCGGCACAAACAGCACTGCGAACAACGAGATTGTCACGATCGCAAGCGCCGCGACCGTATAGGACAATATTGCATAGACGCCGCTCTGCCTGCGCGCTCGGCCTTGCGCCGCCAGCGCCTGCCGCTTAGCGCAGACTTCGCGCTGCAGAAGAAACACCAGCAAGGGGTCGATCTGCCGGTATTGCAGAAGACCCAAGGCAGCAGCAGCCACCAAGTCGTCGCGTCTAATCGTCATTCGTCGCTCCTTCGGTTTTTCCGGCTCAGGAAGTACCCTTTTCGCCTTCGGTAGGGACACATCAAGAGAGGGCCTTCCCGAAAAAAACGCCAAACTGCGATTCCCGTGCCCGTCAGGTCATCAATGCATCGGTCTAAGCTGACAATGTCCTGTACCGGATAAAACGCCCGGAGCCCACTTCAGCAAAGCGTCGAAGCTTAAGTCCGGTCATGTAAATGCATCGAGCAAAGCACGATGCGGAAAAACGCGGGAATAACGAATTGTCCAGAACGCCTCTCATACACTCTTCAATGCTGGCTACGTCAGTATTTAATCGATTTTTGATTGAGAAGTCGTAGACATAAATCAAGTACGCAGGACTGACTGACACAGCGCTTATGCAAAGTCAAATAGAGCGTATCGATGAATTACACAGGCGTTAAAACCTGTTCAAGGTTTTAGAGATATCGACAACAATGACAGTACGCCCCCAGCGAAACACCTTTCCACGCGCAAGGGGAAAGGTGTTTCACTGAGGGCGTACTTGTACAGGACGTACAGCGAAGTTGCGGGAGTGTTTAATGACAAGCCGCTCAACAGCCGTTAGTGCCTCAGATTCCACTGCCTTGCTGGCATGGCAATGATTTCCTTGGCATTCGCTTGTGCCGCCGGTACATTGAACGCGCTGATCCGCGCCTCGAGAATACCGTTTGGCAAGCTAGCGGTGTCAAATTCCAACCATGCGAATGTCCCGTCGCCACTTACAGTGAAAACGCCTAACCGAGGCAGATAGCCATTCGCAGGTAACAATTCCACGTTTTTCATCCCGCGCCCTCGCACCTCAAGCCGGGTACGACCGCTCACGATCTCCCCATGCATGGGCGCCAGCGTGACATTTGCCGTGAAATCCGGTGTCGCTCCGTTCTGCAAACTCCACCTTCGGGCAGGCATCGCAATAATCTCCGCAGCGCCAGGCTGCCCTGCGGTAACGTTAAAGGCACTAATCCGTAGGTTTGAGACACCGTCCGGCACCGACCTGGAATCGAAATCCAGCCAAGCCATGGTTCTATCTGCAGAAACATTGAATACGCCCAGAGTCGGCGTATAACCGGTGGCCGGCAATAGCTCGGCATTCGCAATACCGCTACCGCGTATTTCTAACCTGGTAATACCGCTAACCACGGCACCATCTACGGGGGCCGACGTGACCGACGCCGCAAACGACGTCGGCGGTGACGCTGTATTGCCGATATTCCAAGTACGGGCTGGCATAGCGACAATTTCAATTGCCCCCGGCTCCCCGGCCGGTACGTTGAATGCACTGACTCTTACATTCAGCGGCCCATTCGGTAGTCGCGTCGTATCCAGATCCAGCCATGCGAAGGTCTGGTCCCCCGTGATGTTGAAAACGCCAAGCCGTGGCAGATAACCATTGGCCGGCAACAACTCGACATTTCGCATTGCGTTACCGTGCACTTCAATCCGTACAATCCCGCTCAAGGCTGCGCCGTCTGCAGGCGCCATCGACACCGAGGAAGAGAAAGGCGCATTCGGGTTCCCAGAGCATTCTGGGCTGAGGCTACAACTATTCACGGGCCGGCCTTCCGATGTCCATTCGGTCGGAAGCAACTTCGTTGACGCTACGGTCCCGATATCTGCATTGCCACCGCCACCACAGGCGCCGAGCAACATCGCCAAACTAGCCGCCGCAACGGCTCTCACACTTCTTAACATCATTATTCTCGCTCCATAAAAAAGCCTACTCATCCGTGGCAGAGGCTGATATCCATAGACCATCGGCGACACTTCTCTGCTGCGCTGCCGCATAATATTTTGATGCGCTCCTCCGCATTCAGTTTGTCCGAACCGATAATCCAAATTGACGCGCCTCAAATCCTGATGCAACACCTGAAGGGGCAAGAGCACACCACCAATCTCATGAAACGCATTCCGCAGCCCCGCTACGGTAAAATGCCCCGTTAAGCCATTCATTTACAAAGCTGTCCAATTTCATGACCAACGATCCCAAAAGCGCCGCCGACAATGCACCGGCATCCAATTTCCTGCGCGGCATCATCGAAGCCGATCTCGCCTCTGGTAAGTACAACAACCGCACCGACACGAAAGGCCGGCCGCTGCCGCCTGTCGTTACTCGTTTCCCGCCCGAACCCAACGGTTACCTGCATATTGGTCACGCCAAGGCAATCTGCGTCGACTTTGGTCTCGCGCGCGACTTCGGCGGCCGCTGCCACATGCGCTTCGACGACACCAATCCGACCAAGGAAGAACAGGAATACGTCGACACGATCCTCGACAGCGTCCAATGGCTCGGATTTAACTGGAAAGATGAAGATGGCGAACATCTCTACTTCGCCAGCGACTACTTCGATACCTTCTATGCAATTGCTGAATATCTGATCACCGCCGGTTACGCCTATGTCGATAGCCAAAGCATCGAAGACATGGCAAAGAACCGGGGCAGCTTCGCCGAGCCCGGTAAAAATTCGCCCTTCCGTGACCGCCCCGCCGCTGAGTCGCTAGACCTCTTCCGCCGCATGAAAGCCGGCGAATTCAAGGATGGGGAACACATCCTGCGCGCGAAGATCGATATGGCCTCGCCCAACATGAACATGCGCGACCCCGCGATCTACCGTATCCGGCACGCACACCATCACCGCACCGGTGACAAGTGGTGCCTCTATCCGATGTACGACTACGCGCACCCGCTGGAAGACGCCATCGAAAATGTCAGCCACTCCTTCTGCACGCTTGAATTCCAGGATCACCGCCCGTTCTACGACTGGGTGCTGGAACGCGCTGCCGAAGGCGGCTTCTTCAAAAAGCCACTGCCGGAACAAACAGAATTTGCACGCCTCAACCTCACTTACGCCATCACCAGTAAGCGCAAGCTGCTGCAACTGGTCGAAGAAAAAATCGTTGACGGCTGGGACGATCCGCGCATGCCTACCATCGTCGGCATTCGCCGCCGCGGCTTCACACCGGAATCGATCCAACTCTTCTGCGAACGCGTTGGCGTTGCCAAAGCAGACAGTTGGATCGACATGAGCACGCTCGAAGGTGCGCTACGCGATGATCTCGACCCCAAGGCAGCACGTGCCATCGCCGTGCTGCGCCCACTGAAACTGATTATCGACAACTTTCCCGAAGGCGAAACTATCGAGTGCAGCGCGCCGGTGCATCCGCACCACCCGGAACGCGGCAACCGCACTTTCCCGATCAGCAAAACCTTGTGGATCGAAGCGGAAGATTTTATGGAAGTGCCAACCAAAGGCTACTTCCGCCTCTTCCCTGGCAACAAAGTCCGGCTCAAATACGGCTTCGTCGTCGAATGCACCGGCTGTGACAAGGACGCCGATGGCAACGTGATCGCAGTCCGTTGCAACTACTTCGCGGACAGCAAGAGCGGCACCGACGGCGCCAATAACTACAAGGTCAAAGGCACTATCCACTGGGTCAGCGCCGCGCACGCTCTCGAAGCAGAAGTGCGTTTGTACGACCGGCTATTCACTGACCCGCATCCCGATGCGGGTGGCAAGGATTTCAAACTTGCGTTGAATCCCAATGCGAAGGAAATCATTACGGCTTACCTGGAAGGGGGTATGTCACATGCCAAGGCGGATGACAAATTTCAGTTTGAGCGGCATGGATATTTTGTAGCAGACCGCATTGATCACCAACCAGGGCGGCCGGTGTTTAATCGGGTAGTGACGTTAAAAGATAGTTGGGGGAAATAACGGATTTTGCCGCATTGAGCACGGTCTGGAAGAATTGAGGTAGAGTGCCGGATTTCAGAATCAGGTACTCGGAGATGCTGACGACCAAAGGAATGCGATCTCCACTGGAAGTGGTCCTGGTCTGCATTCGTTGGTACGTCGCGTATCCGTTAAGTTACCTGCATCTGGAAATGATGCAGGAGCGCGGGGCTGTGGTCGACCGCTCGACGATCAACCGCTGGGCAGTGCGCTTCTTGCCGTTGCTGGAAAGGGCGTTTTGCAAACGCAAACGTCCTGTGGGCAGCAACTGACGAATGGACGAACCTACCTCAAGGTCAAAGGCGCCTGGAAATACCTGTATCGTGCAGGGGATAAGGACGGCAACACGGTCGATTATTTGTTGACAGCCAAGCGCGATAAGGCAGCTGCCAAGCGTTTTTTCAACAAGGCCATGCGGTTACATGGCATCGCCGAGAAGATTGCAATGGACAAGAGCGGCGCCAACAAAGCAGCGATCGATGACATCCGATAACGGACTGGCAAACCAGGCCGTGGTCCGACAGTTCAAATATCTCAACCACATCGTCGAGCAAGGCCATCGAGCGATCAAGCGTCGCACTCGGTCCATGCCCAACTTCCAATCCTTTCGCTCCGCTAGAAATATCCTGACGGGCATCGAACTCCTGCACATGTTCCGCAAAGGTCAACGCGCCATCGAAGGAAGCGAAGCGATGTCTTTCGCTGCTCAGTTCTACGCCTTGGGAGGACAAGTCCGTCCAGCATAAGGGGCATGCCCTTATCTGCAGCAAAACTCGGCTGTTTCCCAATTAACGCGACAGAACCGCCTGCCGTCAAAGACGCATGCACCCTCGAGTACCGGAATGTGCTGCATCATTCCTGTTCCCGTGCCATCCATTCCGCCACGCGCTCGGCGAGCATCATGCAGGTCAGGTTGGTCGGCGTGGCGGGAATGAACGGTATCACCGACGCATCGACAACGCGCAGCGCTTCCGCACGATGCACGCGGCAATGCTGGTCGACCACGGCTGCGGCGTCCGTGGACAGTCCCATTTTCGCCGTGCCGACCGGATGCCAGGTGGCGTTGATGAAGCGGTTGATCGCGCTCTTCAGGAGGCTGTCGTTGTTGATCATCGCCTCGCTCCACAGGAAAATCGACTGCGTCCGTTCGGCAATCGGCACCGAGCGCGCGATCTTCCATGCCAGCCGCACGCCCTGCATCAGGCATTCGATATCCTGCGGTGTTGAGGCGAGGTTGAGGTCGATCACCGGCTTGCTCCCCGCTGCTGCGCTCTCCAGGAATACCCTGCCGCGCGAGGTGGGGTTGGTCAGGACGACGGAAATGGCATTGGCCAGCGGTGCCTTCAGCAGTTCGCTCAGCATCGGCACGGTGCTCGTGTCGAAATTGCTGAGCATGAACAGGTTCAGGTCGGGGGACTGACCGGTCCGGCTGGCCGCGCGCGTCATGACTTGGTGTGACAGCTGCGCTTCGCCGCTGCCTCTGACCTTTGGCGTCATCCACAACATGACCGCCGGATGGTCGGCGAGATTTTCGCCGACGCCTGGCAGGTCGACTACGGACGCAACACCCAGCGAACGGCACAGACTGCTGTTGCCGATACCGGAACGCAATAGGATGGGCACCGTGTTGATCGCGCCGGCGCACAGCGTGATCCGCTTGCCGAAAATGGCTTCGCGCTTGCCGTTCGCATCCAGTAATTCGACGCCAACCGCACGTCGCCCCTCGAACAGCACGCGGAGGACCGTGCGTCCCGCCTCAATGCGGAGATTGGACCGTCCCCGTGCCGGCCCTAGATAAGCGATCGCGCTGGAAATGCGCTGGTGCGCGATGCTGTTGGTCGGCACCAGGCCCACACCGGCGGCGGAAGACGCATTCATATCCGGAATGTCCGGTAACCCTAACACGCGGCATGCTTGCCGGAACGCTGCTTGCAACGCATGCAGGTCTTGTTCCTTGGGCCGCGTTACGGGAACCGGTCCTGAGGCGCCGTGCAATTCACCTGAAAAATCGCGATCGGTTTCGATTTTCCTGAAGTAAGGCAACACTTGTTCCCAAGTCCATTCCGTATTGCCCGCCGCAGCCCATCGTGCGAAATCATCAGGTAAGGGCCGCAATGCAATCGCGCCATTGACCGCGGACGATCCGCCCACGACCTTGCCCATGCAATACGGGAATTGCGGTAGCGTGGTTGCCAGCGGTTGCGAGGAGCGCATCGCGGCTTTTGCCGCGGAAAACATGTCCCGTGGCGCTGCGGCCATCACATTCGCCGATTGCAGCAGGTTCTGAAACAAACCGCTGCTGCGCAAGTTGGCTACAAGATCCCAGTTGTAGCCGGACATGACCGGCGATGTCGCATCCTTGAGAGCGTCCGGAATCCGATCCGATTGCGGAAAGTCGGGACCTGCCTCGAGCAGCAACACCTGGCGAGCCGATTGCTCCGACAAGCGGCTCGCCAGCACGGAACCGGAAGAACCCGCTCCGATGATGATGTCGTCCCAAACTTGATTGGCGTTCATGGCATGCATCATTTGCATGAGGCTCATCAATCCGGTTGACGAAACCACATCACGGCGGCGACAAGCGCCCAGATAGCCAACAGGTGATGGGTCATATCGAGCGCATGCAGAAGGCCAAAAGGCTTGTCGGACGTACTCAGGTGCGAAACCTCATGCGCGCCGACAGCGTCCTGACCAGAACCGGCATCACTGCATACAGCGACATCACTACCAGAACGAATTTCACGCCCTGCATGTCCAGATGTTCAGCCCATTCAGCTTGGCTCCCTGCAACCGCGATCCTGATCTGGTCCATCACATTATTACCAAGGTAAACAACGAGCATGGAAGCCCATGCCTGTGCCACGATGCTCCTCATGCGTTCGCTTTTATTCATTTGCACTCCTTGTTTGACTGGCGGGCGGTTAAGAATCTAGAGCGGATTGCGAATCAAGGGTGCGGCCCGCGCACCAATACCGCTGCAAGAGCACTGGTGCGCGGGGCACACCCTACACCTTCTATTGAAAAGCAAACTGCTCTAGAGAGTGTTGCCGAGGGAGCCTCCAAACGATCCGTTAGCGGCCGGTAGGGGTGACTGGCCTGCTTCCCTGGCCCAGCGAACGGCAATCAAGCCTACCCAGATTGCCAAACCATGATGGGCGAAATCGAGCAGATTGAATATTTCGAACGTTCTTTGTGTGACAATAAAAAGATGGATCTCGTGCGCGATCATCGCCACCCCAAAGAACAGCGTAAGGCCCGCGATGGTCCAACGGAACCAGCGTGCGCTAAACGTATATATCAGCATCGGCACGATGGCGTGCAACATCATCAGCATTGCCATCACCTTTAAGTTGGTCCTCCCGTCTTTGCTCACAAGAGTGCAAATAACCACGTTCATGAACTGTGTCGCCAATACGCTGACAAAAATCAGACACATCAGAATCCAACCCTGAGCCACGATACTTGCTGTTGATCCTTGACCATTCTTCATTTCATGTTCTCCGTTATTTTGTTGTTGATACGATTAATTATTTCGTCACTTGATAGTTGGGATAGGAGTGCCCGGCGTAGGAAAAATGCGCGTAAATGCTTAATAGTTTGCATTCGACGTTATTGCGTTGCCGATGTGACTTCGTCTCCAAAAAAAGAACCCTGTTGGCGCGCACCATTCCGTTAAACAGCGCACCAGCGTCTGCGGTCGAGAAGACAGGTAAAAATGACCCCCGCTAAACCAATGGATTTTGCTTCGGCCGGTGCTATGTCGCTGCCATGCCTCGACAGCATTACCTGAAACTGCAGTATCCCGATCACCGGCGCAAGCGAGCAATGGGCAGGACAGAAGTCTGTCCGCTTTGTCATGGCAGGTTTCCAGCACTTCGTAATCCGCGCGCAGCACGGGCAACAGCATACGCATCATCTGCCTGTCTTCCAGGATGGCCGCAGGCGTGCCGCCGAGCCGTGCAAGGTTGGCGATGAACGCTTCATCAGTGGCGGCGTGCCAGTGCGTGGCATCCGGCTTATTGCAGTCCGGCGCTCCGTATCCGGACACGATGAGTCCATCGGGCTCACGCCCGATTCTGGCTTTCAGCGCCAGCGCCATCTCGTACGCCACCAAGGCCCCCATGCTGTGCCCGAAAAGAACCAGGGGCCGATCGCCAAGGGCGACAATGTCAAGAATGACGTGTTCGATGATTTGCTCCATGCGAAGCAGCCGGCTTTCGCCAAACCGTTCTTCCCGCCCCGGCAATTGCACGGCGAGCAGCTCGATATGTTGAGGTAGCGCAAGTGCGAGCCTGCGATAGACGGAAGCCCCGGCGCCACACCACGGAAAACACACCAGGCGCACTTGGGGCTGCGGTCCGCCGCTGTAGCGGCGCAGGTTGCGCCGAAGTTCCGAAGCTGGCTGTTTTACGATCGGTGTTTGCATCGTCAATTCCATTGCCGGAAACCGGCTGCCAATTTCTCGGCCACCATGATGGTGGCGAGATGCGGCGGTGCGCTGGGGGTGTTCGGCATGATTGAGGCATCGGCAACCCAAAGATTGTCAACGCCAAAAACTTGCCCTTGCGGATTCACCACTGCGCCGGCATCAGGCGATCTGCCCATCTTTGCCGAACCGCATAGATGGGCACTCGGACGCACATAGGCCATGATCGCACGTTCCAGAACGGCGTCGGATAAAAACATTCCGTCAGTCCAGCCCAGCATACGCTCGAACAAGGGCCGAAGTTGCGGCTGTTGCAGCAGTTCCCATGCCAGACGGACGCCATTCCTGAGGGGGGGAATATCGCGCTTGTCAGAAAGAAGATTAAGCACCACCTTCGGTGCTGCATAAGGGTCTGCAGAAACGATATGGAGATAGCCGCATGACCGGGACCTGACAAGGCAGACGGCTAAACCGGCGACAACCGACAATCCTGCGGTCGATGGACGCGCAGCAAATGCCGTATCGAAGTCGCCGGCCATCATGCGAATGTGCATATCGTTGACATAAGAGGATGCGTGCGATGAGCAACGCAACAATATTCCGTGTACCGGTTCCTGCGCCTCGCATACGGCAGGCTTCGGTATTCCCCAGATACCAACACTGGGATGGTCCATCAGATTTTTGCCAACGCCAGTCAAGGGCATCACCACCTTGATACCAAGAGGCTCGAGTATTGCGGGGTCGCCAATGCCGGAGCGCATGAGGAGCGCTGGCGTGTTGATCGCGCCGGCACAGAGCACGATCTTGTCCGCATGAATTTGGTACTGCTGCCCTTTCGCTTCAACCTCGATCCCTTTACAGCGCGAAGCGTCACCCCAGATGAGCCGGCACGCATGAGCGTCAGTCAAGATTGTCAGATTTTCGCGTGCGCGTGCCGAGGCGAGATAGGTCATGGCTGACGACATGCGCACGCCATCGATGACGTTCTTTGGAATCATGCCGATTCCCGGGGAGTCTGGATTATTGTGGTCATCGGTTTCAGGGAAACCATGAGCGACACAGGCATCCACTAGCGCTGTCTGCAATCGTGTCAGATTTTCCTTTTTCTCACGCCGGATAGGTACCGGCCCGCCCCTGCCGTGCAAACTCTCAGGAGCGATCGGATCATCTTCGAGTGCCCGAAAATAAGGCAAGACCTGCGACCACGACCAGCTCGGCCCGCACTCTTCTGCCCATTCGTCGTAATCCGAAGGCATTCCTCTTAACGCCTGCACCGTGTTGACAGCAGAAGACCCGCCAACCAGTTTGCCGGCTTCATAGTCCCAAGTGCCTGCCGTAGCACCCTCGCCCTTGATAAAGGCCTTGATCTTCCAGTTTAGACCAGGCCTCACTGCCGGATAATTCGCGTCGCGAACCGCCAACCTTGCCGCCTCCGTCGCGGGCTCATACGGGCCGGCTTCCAAAAGTAATATCTTGCGGTTGCCATCCGCACTCAAACGGCTTGCGACAACCGCGCCGGCAGCACCGGCGCCAACGACGATGACATCGTAGAAATGATCCATGCTGGCTTCCTTACTTATTCGAAATTACGGCGAAGCAAGCGCCAGTAGGCGGCAGGAGTCAAATCTGCAAGCTTAAACGTCTGTCCACGGCTGGCAAAGTAATGTGCGTCCAATGGATGAGCTGCGAACATGTCATCGACTGCGGCACTCGGACGACGGTTCGCAAACAGAACATCTGCCAGGATTGCGCTGTCCGCTTTTAGCTGCGTTGCGGCTTCTCGACAGCGGACTTTCCAGTCGTCACGCGAAACACGTGGTAGTTTTTCATCACTATCAAGCAGCACCTCGACAACAGATTCCAGACTGGACGGCGCATGATTATCCATATGAATGACGCCACTGTATCCGTCATCTTCGAGGGCGTTTTCTACCAATAGTCGGGCGAGAACATCGACTGGCATACCGTAAAAACACGAATCCGGCCAGTCTGGTACAACACCAGCGGCACAAGCGGCGTGCAGAACACTCATGTAGGTATCGTGGGGCTTTGCTTGTCCAGTCGATGCCGGCGGCAAAGCATGCGACGTGCGATAAATTTTTACCGGCAAGCCGCGCTCTACCGCCGCAGACAATATTTGTTCACCAGCCCATTTTGATTGGGCATAGGCGGTTAGAAGTCCATCGGGGTCGGGTTGTATACGCTCTTCATGCAAAATAACCAGACGTCCCTTTTGATAACGTCTGCATACCGTCATGGGCGAAAGAAAGAAGATCGGCTTGAGATGCTGGTCAGCGGCCAACTTTACGATGGTCGCAATCGGGTCGACATTGGTTTTTCTATGCGTAGCGTAATCAGCCAGCACGTTAAGCGAAGCACCAAGGTGATAGATAGCATCCACTGTCTCGGAAATACGCTGCCACTCAGGTACGTCAAGTCCCAGGCAAGGCTCTGTCAGGTCACCCGATACCGGCTCGATGCGTTCCACCCACGTGGCGGCAGGTGCAATCCCGTATCGGTCCATTGATGCCCGCAAGCGAGCAAGGCCTTCAGTCTTGTCGCTCGAACGAACCAGGCAGTAAATCCTTGCCTTCGTACTGGACAATAACGCGGACAACACATGTGCACCGATCCAGCCTGTGCCGCCCGTAAGGAGAATGATTCCCGGCTCTGATGTTTCAGCCGCTTGCCGACGTTGGATTTGACGAAAGTCGAGAGCCTTGAAACACGCTATTGCCGCAGCAACGTCGGCCATCGCCATGCCGCTATCGAGTGACGGCCCAGCCTGCGCCTCTGCTCCCGTTGAGTCGTTCGCCTGTTTGGCCGTCTGACGTTCCTGGTACAGGATAGCCAATGACTCTACCGTGAGGTGTTCAAACAGCTCATGCATTTCCAGCTCGAACGACATGCTCACATTCAACTCGCGCACCAGTTGCGTCGCCAGCACAGAATCGCCGCCGAGATCGAAGAAGTTGTCGGTAACGCCGATATCAAGTCTAGCCAAGAGGCGCGACCATGTATCGAGAATTGTTTTTTCTACCTCGTTGCGCGGCACCACCTTGGCCGATGCGCTTTCCACAACCTCGTCGGTCATGATGGACAAGGCCTTGTAATCGATCTTGCCGTTTGAGGAAACGGGAATGCGCGCCAGCGGAACAATAAATCGTGGCACCATGTAATCTGGCAAGCGGTCTGCCAAATAATCCTTCACGGCTTGCAAGTCCGACGCGGAGACTGCGGCTTCCGTAGTAGCGGTTTGGCCAGCGAACTCGGCACCTTTAAATTCTATGTAGGAAACCAGCTGCCGGGTCTCCGCCGATCCGGCGGATAACATCACAATGGCATTTTTGATTGCCGCATGCTGGCGCAGTACTGCCTCGATTTCGCCCAACTCAACACGGTGGCCGCGAATCTTGATTTGGCCATCGTCACGGCCGAGGATCACAACATTGCCGTCGGTCGTGTAGCGGCCGAGGTCGCCGGTGTCGTACAGGCGTTCACCGTTGTTCGGAGGCGTGACGAAACGGGCCGCGGTCTTATCGGCATCGCGCCAGTAGCCGATGGCCAGGCCGATGCCGCCGATGTAGATGCGTCCCTTCACATGATCCGGGCAAGCCCTGAATGCCTGGTCGTAGATCCAGATGGTCTGGTTCGGCAACGCCTTACCGTAGGGGATGCTGGTCCACGCTGGCGAGACCTCATGCACTGGATGGTAAATCGACCAGATCGATGCTTCCGTCGCGCCGCCCAGGCTCACCACTTGTGCCTGCGTATAACGCTGACGGATACGGTCGGGCAGGTCGAGCGGAATAAAGTCGCCGCTCAGCAGCACGGTGCGCAGCGGTGCGTCTTCCTGCTCGCCGTGGAAGAAGCTGTCCATCAGCATGCGCATAAGTTGCGGAGCGGAATTCCAGAGCGTGACCTGGTGCTGCGCGATCAGTTCGCGCCAGTGAATCGGATCGTGTTCCTTGCGATAGTCGGGCAGTACCAGCGCGCCGCCCATGGCGAGCAGGCCGAAGATGTCATACACTGAAAGGTCGAAGCTCAGGGACGAGACTGCCAACATGCGGTCCTGTGCACCAACACCGTACAGGCGATTGATGTGCTGGATGGTGTTGACCGCGCCACGATGGTCAATCATCACGCCTTTGGGCATGCCGGTCGTCCCGGAGGTGAAAATGACATACGCCAGTTCGTCGAGCGGCGCCTGCAGGGAGCGCGCATGCGCCGGGCCGTAGGCACTCGCGACACCGGCGTGGATGACATGGATTTTCCATTCGCCAGTGTTGAGTTCGTCTCGCACCGCATCGGGCTGAGTAAGGACATGTGCGACTTCACCGATGCGCAACAGTTCCAGCTGGCGTTTCGTCGGCAGGTCCGCATCAATCGGCATGTACGCACCGCCCGCCAGCAGCGTGCCGAACACCGCGACGATTTGTTCCCAACCTTTACGCATCACGATTGCGACCGGCTGGCCCGCGCGCACGCCAGACTGCATCAGCCAGTCGGCCACGGCTGCGCTCTCCGCCAACAATTCGCCGTAGGTCAGGTTGCGCTCCGGCGACAGGATCGCGATTACCTGCGGATTCTTTTGCGCCTGTTCGACGAAGCCTGCATGCAGGCGCTGCTGCGGCAGTTCCGCATCGGTGTCGTTGGCCGCGTCCCGGCGCTGCTGCATGTCCACGGGCAGCGGCACGATGTCGCTGCTATCCCACAATGTCTCGTCGCCGGCCAGGCGCTCGATCAGATCGCGGTAGGTAGCGAACATCGCGTCTAGCACGCCCTCCTCGAATACCGCGTCGGCGGCATCCCAGATGATGGACAGGTCGCCGTTGAGTTCCATCACATGGTGATCCAGCCATACCTGCGAGGTCTGGCTGATGCTATAGACTTTCTTGCCGAACTGTTCGAGGTCGCCTGGCTCCTCGTCGCCGCTCCAGATCAGGCCGCTGGAAAAGACGACCGGCATCGCAGCCTGCAGGGAAATGCCGCGGCGCTTGGCCCATTCGCGCACCACGGTGACGCCGCTGACTTCGCGATGGTCCATATCGGTCAGGAACTGCTGCTGCAGGCGGCGCGCCCGCTCCAGGAAGGTCGAGCGGCTGTCGCGCAGGTCAACTTCCTGCATGACGAGCGAGGTGAAGTCGCCGAGAAGGTTGTTCACCTGCTCATGCATCGGCAGGCGGTTCGATACCGTCACGTTGAGCGTGAAATGCGGCGTCGCGCTCCAGCGCGCAAGCACTTCCGAATAGCAAGCCAGCAAGAGGCCGGATGGTGTCAGGCCCTTGGTGCGCGCACAGGTACGCAGTTTTTCCCAGCGAGCCTTTTCCATCCGGGCTTCACGACGGGAAAAGCGCGGCGATTTGCGCGCAGACAGGTCGGAACGCAGCGGCAGCTCCGGTGCTGCTGGCAGTGTTTCCGCGCGCTTCATCCAGTATGCCTGCGCGCGCCGATGCGCTTCCGAATTCTGCAGCTGCTGTTCGGCCAGCACATAGTCGCGAAAGGAAATGTCGAATGCCGGCTGCACGATTTCGGGATGTTCGTAGAGGCGGTGCCATTCCTTAAAGTACAGAAAGATGCTCCATGCGTCGAGGATCAGCAGGTCCAGGCTGACATGCAGGCGCATGCGCTGCCCCGGCAGCAGCGTCGCACGCACCTCGAACAGTGGCCACTGGTCCGCTTTCAGGACCTGATGAGACAGCGCGTCGCGCGACTCCAGTACCGCCCGTTCCGCTGCTTCGGGGGTAGCCGTTGACGCGTCGGTGGTGGCGATCCGGTAACGCGGCACCTCGGGCAGGATGCGCTGCATGCCGTCGCCGCCGATCACCGCGCGCAGCATGTCGTGACGGTCGATCATGCGGCACAGCGCATCGTTGAGGCGTTCGGTGTCCAGTGCCGCGCAATCGAGTTCGACGTACAGGTGAGTGGCGACGTTGCCCATTTCCATGGCGCTGTCGCGGCCGAGCCAATAGGCATGCTGCAAGTCGGTCAGCGGAAACGGCTCTGCCCGTGCGGCCGTGTCGGGCACCAGCGTGGGCAGCGGGCTCGCCGCTTCGCGCTGAGAACGCAGCAGGTTCAGGATGTCTTCTTTGTGCAGCCGTAGCGCCTGTCGCAGTTCATCGGTCAGCGTTCCCTCTGGAGCGTTGACACGCAATTCATCGCCTTCCAGCCTCAGTTTGATGCCCAGCTTATTCAAGTCAACCAGCAACTGTTGCATATGTGTTCTCCTGGATTTTTTGTTTGTTCGTGTTTATTTTTCGCGCGAGCGCAGCCAGCCATCGATGGCCTTTGCGACACCGGCTACCGATGCTTCCGACAGCAGCGTGTAATGCGTACCCGCGAAGAATTCCGCGTCGACATTGGCCGTGGTGAAGGCACGCCAGCCCCAGTCGGGGTGAGCAGATTGCGGATGCTCGGCGAACTCGCTGACGACGCCGTCACGTGCGCGCACCAGCAGCACATCGACATCGACCGGTGTGCCCGCATAGCGGCGGCTACCGCGCACGGTGCCGAGGAACACACGGTAGATCGCCGTCAGCTGGTCGAGGTCCAGCGCCAGTGCGCGCCCGGATGCCTGCAACGACTGATCCACCTGTTCCAGCTGCCGGCGCGCATCCATGCCTTCGGCATTGACCGAGGCGGTGAGCTGCGCGACCGGCAAGTCGAGCGCCAGGTCTTCGAGGAACCAGCCGAGCAGTGTCCTGTCCGGTACCGGATCACCCGGCAAGGGCGCCGGGCAGTCGATCATCACCACACCGGCGACCGTGCGTCCGCGGCGGCGCAACTGCACTGCCATTTCGAAAGCGATCAAGGCGCCTGACGACCAGCCGCCCAGCAGAACCGGTCCATCCGGCTGTTGCCGCTCGAGCAGGTCGACATAGGTCAGGGCGAGCGCTTCGATCGAATCGAGCGGCTCGCCCTGCCCTTCCAGTCCGGGCGCCTGGAACGCATGCACCGGGCGATCGAGCAAGACGGCAAGACCGCGGTAGCCCATGACGTGGCCGCCGGCGGGATGCACTAGGAACAGCTGCCGGTTCGCACCTTGCGCACGAAGCGCGACGCGGTATCCGGTGCGTGCATGCGCCGTCCCTTCGCGCAGCTGCGCCGCCACCCGTTCCACCGTGCGATCCGTCCAGATCGTGCCAAGCGACAGCGATACGCCGAAGGCTTCACGCACAGCGCCGATGATACGCACCGCGTCGAAGGACTGGCCGCCCGCGTCGAAGAAGTCGTCGGTCACTCCTAGTTCGGGCTGGCGCAGGATACTGCGCCAGATGTCGAGCAGCCGGCTTTCGTTCTCGTTGGCCGGTTCGCGTGCCACCCATGTCTTGGGCACGGTGTGGCTGTCGTCGATGCGCGGCAGGGCCTTGCGGTCCACCTTGCCGTTGCTGCTGAGCGGCAGGCGGTCCAGCACCTGTATCGTCCGCGGGACCATATAACCCGGCAACTTCCTCGCCAGCGTGGCGCGCAAGCTTTCCGGGTCGACCGCCGCGCCGCCCACCGGCACGACAAAAGCCACCAGCTGCATATTGCCCGAGGCGGAGGTCTGCATTGCGGCCACGGCGGCACTGACCATGGGATCGGCACTCAACACGGATTCGATCTCGCCCAGTTCGATGCGATGCCCTTGGATCTTGACCTGCAAGTCCTTGCGCCCCAGGAATTCGATCAATCCGCCGGGCAGATAGCGGCCGATATCACCGGTGCGATAGATGCGTTCGCCAGTTACAGGATGCGCAATGAAGGTGGACGCGGTCTTTTCCTCATCTTTCCAATAGCCACGCGCCAGGCCGACACCGCCGATGTACAGGTCGCCGGCGGTCCAGTCGGGCGTCGCACGTCCCCATTCGTCGAGGATGAACCAGGGCTGGTTCTGCATCGGATGGCCATAAGGAATGCTCGGCCATGCGGGATCGACTTCACCGATGTCGTACAGGATCGACCAGATGGAAGCCTCGGTGGCGCCCCCCAAGCTGACCACCTGGGCATTCGGCGCGACGCGGCGGATGCGGTCGGGTAGGTCGACCGGAATCCAGTCTCCGCTCATCATCACCAAGCGCAGGTGCGGCAAGGTAACGCCGCGGCTGTCGGCGGTTTCGACCAACAGCAGCGCCAGCGGCGGCGCGGAATTCCAGACGGTGACACGCTGTTCCCGCACCACATCTAGCCAATGTGACGGATTGAGACTTTGTTCCGGATCAGGATAGACCAGCGTGGCGCCGGCAGCGACCGAGCCGAACAGGTCGTACACCGACAAGTCGAATCCGAACGAAGACACGCCGAACAGCCGGTCGCCCCGGGCAATGCGGTAGCGCCGGTTGATGTCGAGTACCGTGTTGACGACGCCGCCGTGTTCGATCATTACGCCCTTCGGGCGGCCGGTCGAACCGGAGGTATAGATCAGGTAGGCCAGGTCAGCCGGTGCCGCCGCATGCATGCGGTCGACGGGATACGATTGCCAATCCGCTTCCACGCTCTCGATGGACAGCACAGGGATGGCGGCCGGCCACTGCAAGGCGCCGGCGAACTGCCGTTCGGTCAGTACCGCGACCGCTTCGCAGTTTTCCAGGATGTAGCTGCGGCGGTCCTCGGGCAGGCCGGGGTCGATCGGCACGTATGTGCCGCCGGCCTTCAATACCGCATAGACGGCCTTGAACAGCGCAGGGCCGCGATGCGCCACTATCGCCACATTTCTGCGCTTGATCGCAGCGGCGGCGAGCAGCGCATGGGCGATGCTGTTGCTGGCGCTGTCGAGTTCGCGGTAGCGCACCCCGCTACCAGCCGTCACTAGCGCAAGGCTTTCAGGGGAGACGCGTACCGGCTCCTCAAGAAAATCGGGCAGAGCGCAGGCCGCCAGAGGTCTGGCCGGCGGCGTGCGTGCTTCCCGCGCCACCAGCATGCTGGCCGGCGTCAGATCGATCCGTTCGCGTTGCCACAGTGTTTCGTCGGCCGCCAGGCGCGTGATCAGGTTTTGATACGCGTCCCACATGCTGTCGATCAGGCCCGCAGGGAAGAAGGCCTCCAGCAGGTCCCACACATAGTAGAAGCTGCCGTCGCCCAATTCCCAGAACTGATGGTCGAGCATCACCTGCGAGGTTTCGAGGCAACTGAAGTCGGAGCGCTCGAAGCCTTCCATGAACAGGCCGCTGCCGATGACGAAGGGAATGGCGGCGGTGCCGAGACTTCCCTTGCGGCGGTTCAGCGCCTGCATGACCTGCATGCCGCCCCACTGCAGATGCTTGGCATCGCGGATCACCTGTTCCTGCAGATTGCGAGCGCGGTCGACAAAGGTATTGGTTTCGCGGAAGTCGACCTCGAGCGGATAGAGCGATGCGAAATTGCCGACGATGTTGCGAATCTCCGGATGAATGTTCAGGCGGCGCGTCATCATGTTGCTCACGACGAAATGCCGGCTGTTTCCCCAGGCGCTCAGCACCTCCGCGTAGGCGCAAAAAACCGCGTTGGACGGTGTCAACCCGAAATGCGCTGCGCGCGCCTTGAAGACTGACCAGCTTGCGGCGGAAATGAAACCTTCGCGCCGTTCCAGCCGCGAGCGGCAACGGCGTTCCATGTTGGCGTGCACCGGCAGCGCAGGCGGTCCAGGCAGATTGCCCAGACGCTGTTCCCAGTACCGCTGTGCCGTCTTACCTGCGGGGCTTTGCGCCAGTGCGTCCAGTGTCAGTGCCGCATCGCGGAAGCTGAGCGTCAGCGGCGGCAATTCGGCGTTCGGGTTCCGGTAGTAGGTATTGATCTCCTGCAGCAGTCGCATGGTGCCGTAGCCATCGGAGAAGAAATTGTTGTGGTTGTAATGGATGGTGGCCTTTTCGATACCGTTCTCCGTCCATAAACTCGCCCTTAGGTCGACCCAGGGCCAGCGGTCGAGCGGCAGTTCGCTACGCATCATCTGCGCGCGGACTTCCTCCTTCGCGCGGGCTGCTGCGTCCGGGGAGGCGTCGCGCAAGTCCAGTACCTTGCAGCGCAGCGGCGCCGGATCCTTGACCACGGCAAGCCGTCCGTCCGCTCGGACGGTCACGATCTCGCCGCGGTGCCGAGCGAGCGCCTTGTTCCACGCGGCTTCATAGCGCATCACATCAAGTGCGGTGACGTTCTTCTCGATGTAGTAATGCGGTCGCACATGGAACTCCATGTAGGGATCGTCCGCCATGTAAAAGCCGAGCTGCATGTCCGAAAGCGGGAACGATTCGTACCGCTGCTCCAGGTCAGGCACGCACACCGGCAATGCGGCCTCCTCTGCCTGACTGGACTCCTGCAGCCAGCGCAACATCGCCTGCTTGTGCTCAGCCAGCCGTGCGCGCAGTTCCGGCGTGAGCGCCCCCTGAGGTGCCTGTACTTTCAGGTTTTCGTCCTGGGAGGAGATCGTGATGCCGCGCTGCCACAGCTCCTGCAACAAGGCTATCATCGTCATAGCACGAACTCCTCTCCGTCATCGGCGGCTGCATCGGTATCCTGTACAGCCTGACTCAGGACGCCCAGCAGGACTTTTTGATAAATCAGGCTCGCGACTTCCTCGACCGAGCTGTTTCCGATCAACAGGTGGGCAGGCAGATCGACATTCACCCAGGCTCTCACCCTGTTGCGTAATTCCATGGCCATCAACGAATCGACGCCCAAAGACGAGAGGCGCACGTCGCACGGATCAGCATCCGGCGCGAGCGGACCGCTGTCACCGCCGCGCAGAACCTGTCTCAACAGGCTGCCGAGTACCTGGCGGATCACCAGTCCTGCCGCCGCACTGTCCATCGCGGCCAGGGATTTGGGGGGAATCAGCGAATCGCTCCCCTTGCCGAATTCGCCTGCACCATCACCGGCAACGCCCTGCAGGATGCTCGGCAGGACCGGAACGGAAAGGGCATCGACAAAGCGCGGCCAGTCAACGGCGGCGACAATGGCCTGCGTCCAGCCATTCACCAGCACATCGTCGAATGCCTTCATCGCCAGCACCGGCACCATCGGCGTCAGGCCTTGACGTGCCAGGCGCTGCGCCAGGGCGGGGTTGCTGGCCATGCCGATCTCGGCCCACGGCCCCCAGTTGATCGTCGTCGCGCATAATCCTTGCTGGCGGCGGCGCGCGGCCAGCGCATCGAGGACACCGTTGGCGGCGGCGTAGTTGCACTGCCCTGCCGAACCGAAGCTCGCCGCGATCGACGAGAACAGGACGAAGTGATCCAGCGCGATGGTGCGCGTATGTCGCTCCAACAGCAGAGCGGCTTTCGCCTTGGCGTTCATGACCTCGCGCCACCCGCTGTCGCCGATACCCGCCAGAGGGCTGTCCCGCAATACGCCCGCCGCGTGGAACACGCCGCGCAGCGGTGGTGTCGCATGCGCGAGTTCCGTACAGAGCGCCGCCACGTCCGCATCGCGGCCGACATCCGCCTTGCGCAAGAGGATGTTCACGCCGCGTGCACGCCAATGTTCTATCAGCCCGGCAAGCCGCTCGTCGGCCGTTCCGCGCCTGCTGGCGAGAACGATTTGCCCGGCACCTGCCCGCGCCAGCCAATCGGCCAGCTCGGTGCCAATGCCGCCAGTACCGCCGGTCACCAGATAACTGCCGTCATTGCGGATGACAGGCGTGCCGGCATCCGCCCCTGCCTGCAAGAGACGCAGGCGCGGTGTCATGACCAAGCCGTTGCGGATCGCCAGCTGGCTTTCTCCGTCGATCGTCAGTGCCGCGGCAAGTGCATGCAGATCGGCGGCGTCCGCCTGCGCGGGCAGGTCGATCTGCTGCAGGATCAGTCCGGGATATTCCAGCGCTGCCGAGCGCAGCATGGCAGCCAGGCCGGCCTGCCCCAGTCCCGCCACATTGCCGCCATCTACGATGGCGGCCGCACGAGTCAGCACGCATACCTTGAAACTCTGCGGGAGTTCGGGCATGCGGACTAGCGCCGTCAGCAGTCCCTGCAGACGGCGGCATAATGCGATGCAACGTTCGGTCGGATCCTCCTCAAGGCTGTCGGCTGCCAGGCAAACAATGACGCCCTTCGCTCCCGCAACCGATGCGAACGCGTCGCGCAGCGAACGCTCGGCTTCCTGCTGCTTGTCGAAACTGCGGTCGAATGCACCGTACCGCGATGCCTGGCTCGGCAGGACGTGCGTATCGAATCCGCTTTCGGTCAATCCGATCCAGGATGAACCTGCCGTGTTCCCGGCGGCCCTAAAGCGGGATACGATCCATTCCCTTGCCAGGCATTGCGGGACGGTGAGTTGCGGCAGTTCGAGGATGGAATCGAGCGGCACCATGGACAGGTGCAGCCCGCGCACCTGCGCGATGCTTGTTCCCTGTGCGTCGAACAATGTCAGATCGGCGACGATTCTCTTCTCGGCCAACGCCGGTCCCAATTGCGCTTCGACATGGATCTCCCCCTCGGCAGGACCGTGCACCAGGATCTCGTCGATGCCAACCGGCAAGGGGGCCAGCCCCTTGTCTTCACCGCGCTTGCCGAGCAGCGCGCCGGCGACCTGGAATGCCGCATCGAGCAATGCCGGATGCAGCACGCTGTCGGCAGCGCCGGCAGCGGCGGCTTGCGGCAGCGCGAGCATAGCCCTGGCCTTTGCGCCATCCAACGTCAGGCGCCGCACAGCCCGGAATCGTTCGCCGTATTGCAGTCCCTGCTGCGCCCAATGCGAATAGAACGCCGCCACATCCTGCTGTTCACCGTCGACCGTCGCATTGCCAGTCGCTTGCGCGCCGGCGTGCCTGTGGCCGAGATACAGTTTGCCGGATGCGTAGGTTTCCCAGGTTTCGCCTTCCGGATCCCAGGCCAGCACGCGCACTAGCCAGCCGGCGTCCAGCGCGTCGTCGGCATCCTCTTGCGAACGACGCTGAATGACCGTTTGCACGCGCTGGTTTCCTCTCCTCAGATCCAGCGGGCGATAGAATTCCAGTGCCCGCAGAGATACCGTCTCGTCGGAGACGAAAATTCCCGCTTCCCAGGCCGCCGTCAACATCAGGCTGGCGTACCCCGCGCCCGGCATGATCGCGTGTCCGCGCAGCTTGTGGTCTTCGAGATAGGCGGCCGACTCGCCCGGCAGCACGGCTTCGAAGCACACTACGTCTTCTACCGCGATATCGAGCCTACGCCCCGCCAGTGAATGCGCCCGCCCCTGTGATTGCACGCCGGACTCCCCGCGGCTGAACCAGTACTTCTGCCGATCGAACACATAGGACGGCAGCGTGACGGTCGACACCGCGGCGCCATCGGCGTCGAGCAGGACTTCCACGCCGGCGACGAAAGCTGCGCCCAATGCCTGGAGCCACTGCAGGCGATCGTCGCTGTCCTTGCGCATGGAGGCGATCCACGTGCCGTCGCTGATCGTACGCTGGCCTAGCCTGGACAACACCGGTTGCGGGCCGACTTCGACAAAGGTATCAGCCCCCGCCGCCACCAGTGCCCGGACAGCGGCGGCGAAACGCACCGGCTGCCGCAACTGTCTGATCCAGTAGTCCGCCTGGTCGAGTCGGGCATCCGGCTCGCCGCCGGTCGGAATCATGCGCAGTATCATCGGACGGAATTCGACAGCGGCAAGCGCATTGCTGAATTCGCCGAGAACCGGCTCCATCAAGCGGGAATGGAAAGCGTGGCTTACCTTGAGCCGCGCAGCGTCGACGCCATGAACGGCAAGCACGTCCGCCGCGCGATCGATATCGGTAACGGCGCCGGAGAGCACGAGCTGATCGGGCGCATTGACCCCGGCGATTTCCAGCGGAATCGCCGCTTCGGCAAGCAGCCGCATGACCGCGTCTTCACCGGCGGCGACCGAGAGCATCGCCCCTTGTCCCGGGGCACACGCCATCAGGCGGCCGCGTTCGGCCACCAGGCGCAGGCAGGTGTCGAGATTCAGCAATCCGGCGACATGCGCCGCGGCATACTCTCCCACGCTGTGGCCAGCGACGAATTCCGGTTCAACTCCGCGCTGCCGCCACAACTGCACGAGCGCCAGTTCCAGCGCGACCAGCGCCGGCTGCGCGTAGCGCGTATCGTCCAGCAAAGCGGTATCGTCGCCGAACAAGATGCCGAGAATGGAGCGGCCGAGGCACGGTGCCAGGATTCCATCGCAACGGTCCAGGCATTCCCGGAAAACCGGTTCGGCTTCGTACAGGCCGCGTCCCATGCCCGCATACTGCGCACCTTGACCGGTGAAGAGGAAGGCGATGCGGTTGCGTTGCCGCGCCCGTCCTGCGGAAACCTGCGGCAGCGACCCGTCGTACTGGCTAGTGAAACGCGCGAGCGTCGCGGCGATCTGCATAGCATCCGTACCGACCACTGCCAAACGTTCCGGCAGGCGCGCGCGGCGCGTATTGGCTGCGGCGCAAAGGGTCTTCAAATCCGCCGTGGGCGCGGCCTCGACAAGCCTCGCATACTGCTGCGCCAATCCGCACAGGCTTGCCGGACTGTTCGCCGACAGAGTCAGCAACAACGGGCCGCCGGCGCTCGGGACCTCTTCCGAGGCGTTCTTTTCCGCCGACGCACGATGCCGCTCAAACACCAGATGGGCATTCGTCCCACCGAAACCGAACGAGCTCACACCGGCACGGCACGGACGACTACCGCTGTCCGGCCAGTCGATCAGTTCGCGTGCGATCCGCACCCGGCTGTCGCTCAGGTCTATCCTGCTGTTCTGCCCGCCGTCCGTGCATACCGGCGGTATCTGGCCGTGCTGCAGGACCAGGACGGTCTTGATCAGGCCGGCGATGCCCGCTGCCGATTCCAGGTGGCCGATATTGGATTTGACCGCGCCAAGCCAGCAGCTGGCGCCGGCCGCATTCGCCCCGCTGCCAAATACCGCTTTCAATGCTGAGACTTCAATCAGATCTCCCAGCGGTGTGCCGGTGCCGTGGGTTTCGACATAGCCGATATCGTCGGGAACCAGCCCCGCACGTTGCAGTGCCGCGCGCACGACCTGTTGCTGCGCCTGTCCGTTCGGCGCGGTCAGACCGTTCCTCGGGCCGTCCTGGTTGACGGCGGAACCTCGTATAACGCCGAGAATGCGATCGCCGTCGCGCTCCGCATGGCGCAGGAGTTTCAGCACAATGACGCCGCATCCCTCGCCGCGCACATAGCCGTCGGCCGCTTCGCTAAAAGTATGGCAACGTCCGGTCGGCGAGAGCATCCGCGCCTGGCTGAAGATGACGCCGTAGTCCGGCGACAGCACGAGATTGACACCTCCCGCGAGCGCAAGATCAGTTTCTCCCGCGGCGAGACTGCGGCAAGCCTGATGCACCGCCACCAGCGACGACGAGCACGCCGTATCGACGGCCATGCTCGGTCCTTGCAGGCCCAAGCAATAGGAAATGCGGTTGGCGGCAATGCTCAGGGCGCTGCCAGTGCCAGAATAGGTATCGCGCCCTGCTCCCGCCTCGCGCTGCAAGCGGAAATAGTCGTTCACACTGATCCCGACGAATACGCCGGTCGCGCTTCCCGCGAGGCGGTTCGGGGCGATGTTCGCGGACTCCAGCGCGTGCCATGCGGTTTCCAGTAGCAACCGCTGCTGCGGGTCAACACTCTCGGCCTCGCGCGGCGAAATACCGAACAGCGTAGCATCGAAAAGCTCGATGTCGGACAGGAAGCCTCCCCAGCGGTAAGGGGCATTCCCGCCCGCCTGGTAATCCGTCAAGGCGACCCGATCGGCGGGAATCTCCCGCACGGCGGATTCGCCTGACTTCAAGAGACTCCAGAATTCCTCCGGGCTGTTCGCACCAGGGAAGCGACAAGCCATGCCGACGATGGCGACCGGTTCGAAGCATTCGCTTTCACCTGCCGTCGATTCGCTCCTGCCACCCGCCAGGTGTACCGCAAGGCGTTCGATGGTCGGGTATTCGAACGCAACAGTGGGCGAAAGCGTCGTACTCAGCAAATCGTTGAGCTCGCCAATCAGTTCCACCAGCTTGACGGAGTTGAGGCCTAGCGCCGAGAACGGCTGGTGCAGCGAGATGCGGTCGACCGGGAACGCCCCCTGGCGTGCCACCCATTCACGCAGCAGTCCTTCGAGCGCGATGCGGTCCGGCATCGCGGCGCTCGCGGCGGCCGGCGCCGGCACGGCGCGCTGCCAGCGTCCGATCTCGCTCAATTCGCCCTGGAGGAACCGCTGCCTACACGACTTGCGCTGGATCTTTCCGCTGGATGTCTTGGGAACGCCCGCGGGATCGACCAGCACCACGATATCGACATCAATGCCGTGCTGCTCGGTGACCGCCTGCATGATCGCGAGGCTAACTTCCTGCACATCGATCTTCTTGCGCGCCGTACGCTCGACTTCATGCACCACCACCAGAATCGGCGTCTCGGCCGCATCATCCAGCGTGAAGGCGGCGCCCCATCCGCCCTTGCGCAAGGCAGGGTGTGCGTTTTCCGCAGTGCGCTCGATGTCCTGCGGGTAGTGATTGGCGCCACGGATGACGATCAAGTCCTTGAGGCGGCCGGTCACATACAGTTGGCCGTCGTGCGTGAATCCCAAGTCTCCCGTGCGTAGATAACGCTTGCCGGGAAACTCCGGCAAAACAGCGCCAAATGTCTCGCACGTTTCCTGCTCCTTATTCCAATAGCCTGCACATACGCTACCGCCACTCGCCCAGATTTCACCGATCTGTCCGGGAGCGCATATCGTCCCGCTCGCGGGATTGACAATACGCACTTCGAAACTCCCGGCAACAACGCCGCTACTGACGAAAGGCCGGTGTCCGGCTTCTTCAGTCGTGCCGATCTTCACGGTGTCCCGCTCGAGTTCGGCTTTATCAAGCCATAAAACAGGCGCGCCATCCCCGCCTTTTCCTAGGGTGATGCCAAGCGTGGATTCCGCTTGTCCGAACGCACCGACCAAGGCGCCCGGATACAGTCCAGCCGCAGCAAATTTTGCTGCGAATCCGGTCATCGTTCCCCATGAAATCGGTTCTGCACCATTTACTGCAGTACGCCAGCAACCAAGATCGAGTGTGGTCACCTCTTCCGATGAAATCTTGCTTATGCAAAGGTCATAGGCAAAATTGGGGCCTCCACTGAAGGTCGCGCGAAAACGGCTGATAGCGCGTAACCAGCGCATGGGTTGCTGCACAAAAGCGGTGGGCGGCATAAAAACGGCTGTGCCTCCCAGGGTGAGGGGCAAGAGGATACCCTGCACGAGTCCCATGTCATGGAAAATGGGAAGCCACGAAACAGTTGTGTCTCCGGGCCTAACATCCAATCCGCGGCCGTACAGGTCACAATTGGTGAGCAAATCGCAATGCCGAACCATGACGCCTTTGGGATTTCCTGTGGAACCCGAGGTGTACTGTAAGTACGCAACACTTTCTCCCACAACGCTTTCGTTGATGAAGCCTGCCTGTTGATAGTTAATTAGATCCGCCGCGATTACCAATTCCAAAGCATTTGTGCCTGTTGCAGCAAGGCATACTTGAATATCATTAGCAAGGCTGGATAATGTCAACGCTCCGCGCGCCCTGGCATCTTGCGCAATCACACCGACGCGTTCCGCGTGCCAATTGTTTCGTAGAGGATAGACAGGTACAGCAATCACGCCCGCATACAGGCAGCCAAGAAAAGAGACTACGTAATCCAATCCGGACGGGAACAATAACAACACGCGTTCGCCGCATAAGCCACGATGATTCAATTCGGCGGCAACAGCCTTGGCCTTCCGATGCAAAGAGGAATAGCTCAGCTCGAACGCTTGTTCGTCCCCAGTTTCGAGAAAAACCAGGGCACTTTGGGATGCCAAGGTATTTGCGTATTCGGCTAGAAGGTCACTTATCTTATTGCAGGCGTTTGCAGCCTTTCTGCTCTGCGAATCCATCATGCAACTCCAAGGTCAACGTTACTTTTTTTGCCCAATCTTATGAAAGAACATTGCATTCCATGCGGCATATCCATCTTCACTAATCCCAAATGCATGAGATTTCATAAGCCATCGAGAATGAACAATCTGTTCAGCGTTGTCGCAGGAATAGCCTCAGAAGACAATACGCACAACTACTCAGCTGGATGGGCTTACGTTCGCAGTTTTTCTATAAACTGCCGGCATTTCAGCAGTTCGGAAATTAGGGTCAGTTGACATTTGACGTGTTGGATTGGAAAGGATGGCGCGGAGGGCCGTTAACTTTTATTGGATTATGTTTACATCCTTGTAGCGTGATCTGCCGGCGCAGTTAGGACTGTGGAATAGCGTCTATGGATGCTTTGCCCGTTGATCGGACAAACAGGTGTGGCACAAAATATTCGCTGTGTTGCGTGAGGATGCGACTTTGAGGAAATCTTCCTCGATAGCACAGTGGTGCGAGCGCATCAACATGCGGCCGACGCGGTTACAAAAAGGGAGCGCAAGCTGTCGAACGTTCTCGGGATGGGAGTTAACGACGAAAATCCATGCCTGCGTGGAAGGACTGGGGCAACTGGCGCAGTTCATTCTGACAGACGGACAAGCCCATGAAGTGACGCAGGGACAAGCGCTGATAGAACCAATACAACCAGAAGCCGTTGTGGCGGATAAAGTCTACGACGCGGATGCTGTGATCAGCTGCATCGAAAGGAAAAACGCCAAGGCTGTCATCCCGCTCAAAGCGAATCGAAAAGAGAAGCGGGTGTTTGACCGAAGCCAATATCGCAATCGTAACGTGATCGAGCGTTTCTTCGCTAGGTTCAAATAGTTCCGGCGAATTGCAATGCGTTACGACAAACTCGCTTCTCGGTTCGCTTCGTTTGTGGCACTGGCTGCATCGATGGTACCGGCGAATGCCGAAGACAAGGCGAACCAATTGGTGAGTTCACATCTGGCAGCACGCGAGGCTGCGCCGCTTCCCAAGGGAAGACCAAGGCGCAGCTCGGCTTCAAGAATCTGATGCATGCACATGCCACTGGGCTTTCGCTTATCGCTTTCCCCAAGGAGCAATTAAACAAAACGGGCGCCGACACGGCGCCCGTTTTTCTCTTCTTCAAGCGACCAACGCAAAAACACCGTTTTTCATCCTGAAGTGGGGGTGCGGCACTATCTGCTTGCTCTGAGCAGATTTGTTCAAGATGCGTTGACCAGGCCTTTACATCAAGCCATTCAACGAACGATACACATCGAGTCTCGGCTTAGTTTTACCGTTACGCCAATCTGTGACTGTTTTTCCCGCACTTTTTAGCCTGGCCTCAGTTTGCGTCAGCGAGTCATTGGGCGCGGCATTCGTTGCACGTAACACTGCTACCGCACCTGCTACATGAGGCGCTGCCTGCGACGTGCCACCGGAAACAATACCACCCGCCGTAATCAAAGCACCTGGCGCCAGTAATGAGACTAAATCGCCCCCGTTGGAGAAACAAGTCACTTTATCGGCAGATGTCGTCGCATCACTACACGATGTCGTCCGGGCCTGGTTGGTGTACCACCCTACCCCACCGACATTCGCGTCATAGACTGCCCCCACCGCAACAGCACCTGGCACACAGGCAGGAAAAAGCACCCCGTCAGAAAAACCATTGTTTCCAGCGGCAACCACGGGCACGATCTTCGCGTTGCGGGCTCTCGTAAACGCGTCAGTCATATAGGCGCCGAAGGTTCCGCTGCTGCAAGACACGGTCTGCTTGCCTAGTCCCTCAAAGCCGACGCTGAGATTCATCGCTACGATGTTGTATTTACTTTGGTTAGCGATTGTCCAGTCAATCGCCTTACTGATATCAGAAAGCGAAGCCCCTCCGCCGTTGAATACATCGAGCGCCGCGATTTTTGCATCAGGTGCGACACCAGCGACCACCCCTGCCACGTTTGTTCCATGCCCCCTTGTATAACTATCATTGGTGAGCGTGTAACCGTCTGCCGCAATACCAACCGCTGCCACAACCCGACACTCGGAAGGAACGCCTGGTGACGTGCAACTCCCAAATGCAGCATGCCTATAGTCGGTCCCTGAATCAATCACCGCAACAGTCGTGCCGGCTCCACCACGTCCAGCTGCCTTCGCCTCTGGTTGGTGGATCAATGGCAAACTCTGTGCCGTAGTGGGATGGCCCTGTATATCTTCAACCACGATTTTCACAGCGCCATGACTCAACAATTTAACCAGCGCCGCACGATTTTTTGTACGAACTAAAGCCGAAGGAAGGGCAGTGTATTCATGAAGGTACTCCATATCATTCGTATTGAATTCCGAAAGAATACGCTGCCTGGTACGTTGAAATGCTTGCTGTTGCAATGCCAGGCCTTCTACAGGATCGTCCGCTATTGAAGCCCTGGCCGGTGCCTCGTCCTCAAACAACACGAGAAAATCATTCGATTCATTGTCCAACAGGCGATCCAAATAGTGCGCATTCACCTTGGACAATGCATATTGTGGCAATGCTGCCTTCGCTTGTGCTTTTGTCAGGGTCGAAGCACCCTGCGCGTTTTCTCTTGGTGTGGACCCAAACGGACTGGCAAAGATTTGAGCATAGGCGACGGGTTGCACAGCCAGAGCAAATGCGAGAAGCGTGAGTGATTTTTTCAGTTTCGCTTTTCCAGTTTTCATAGAGTTTTCATGCCCGTAGTTGAAAAAGTACCAATTCTTATTGGCAACAGGATCGTATCAAGGAATCAACTTTTTCACTACCTGGCTATAAAGAAGGCGAAGCAACAAGTAGGGCTATGGGGCCGTCCAGGAATAAGGTGTCCATGTTGGCGGTCGTAGCGGGATGTCATGCAAGGCGGCCGTTGCCGCCACAGTGCGAGCACGACAAGCGACGGACAACGCAGCAGCACGCCCGCTACGGGCAGCAAAAATGTGCAACTTATTCCTGGACGGCCCCTATGTCCTGCATCCGCTTTGCTAGCGAAAGATTCACGTTCTGCGCGAAGGTTAAGAACCAGCTCAGCCAACTATTGAACGTTATGCCGGCTGCCAAACTGCCATCTCGCCTTCCAAGGATCTAACCTCAGCATTCAGCACGATCAACCTATACCAAGCAAGGCGGCACCACCTATTCAAAACTGGTGCGAACGATTCTTTCCGAACTGCTGCAACGGCAAGCTTCTACAGGCTTACGCACCTACCTATTATCTGTTTATTCGAGTCAGACTCGATTTTTATGGCATTAGGGTCAGACTCGAAATAGCTTAAGGCCACTTGATTTTGATCAGAGCGGTATGCGTACTCCTACCTACAATGAAGCATCGCTTAGGCGCTCTTATCGTTAGCGCCAGCGTTTTTTTCTAGAGGCGCACTACTGATCGATCCACACTCCCTGAAAACCCCAGCGTGAGGAACCGCCGAGTGCTCGGTTCCTCACCTTCAGCCGTTAAAGGAGGCTACTGTGAATATCCTTAGAACAGGCATCCCCGCCCTGGCATTTGTTATCGCATGTTCACCATCGGTTGCACAGGAGCCTCCCGATCCCTTCGACGCACTTCCCTATCGACCTCCACAGCAGCTCCAGCAATTAGTGGATCTCGATGATGCACAATTCCAGAGCCTGATTTCCGAAAATGACGGTACGAACTTTCGTGCCATCGTTGCCAATTTTGACCCTCCCGGCTCACCTATTTTTCCCATTTCTCATGGCTTTGCAGGAGTGAGAGAAACTTGCTTGACCTCATCCATCGTGGTGGCGTGTCGCTTATACCTTACCGATCTCCTAACCATATACAGAGAAAAAGAAAAGGGCGCATCCGTAACGACTAATCCATTTGGCACACCCATGCGTTAAGGAGAGAGCGATGAACTTTCACACCTTATATCGCCACCTGTCGTGGCTCGTCGGGATACTGATGTTCAGCCTGCATAGCGTTGTATCGGCACAGGCTATTCCCACTGCCACCTCTTCCGTCTATCCCTATGGTCAACTCCCCTACGGCTACACATTGACCTTCGCCGATGAATTCAATACTCTCAATCGGAATGTCTGGAATGACCATATGTGGTACGAGACATCGAACCCTACGATCAATTACACGGTCGAAAATGGCGTGCTAAAGATCTGGCCAATGCGCGATGCGAGCGGCAAGTTCTTCAACCGTACTTTCGATACGGATGGGAGATTCTCGCAGACCTACGGTTATTTTGAGATCGAAGCGAAGCTCCCTTATGGTAAAGGGCCATGGCCTGCATTTTGGCTATTCAATCATATTGGCAGTCGGCGCCCTGAAATTGATGTGATGGAGGCGTATCCGGGCGGAGGCCCTTCCTCTGGCTGGTCAAACGCCAGTCTTCATCCAATCATGTACGCCGTTACTGTCTGGCGCGACGCCACGTCGCTGGCTGGTACAGCCAAAGTTCAGACTCCCGATTTGTCAGCCGGATTTCATAAATACGGGGTGAAATGGGAAAGGTCTCGCATTACGTTTTATTTTGACGGCAAACAGGTCTATAGCCTCAACGTGCAAATGTCAGATCCGCTCTATCCGGTACTCAGCCTATGGTTCGGCAGTGCCAGCGGAACACCTGATGCAACCACACCAGTGGGCAAGTCAAATGCCTTCCAAATTAACTACATCAGAGTATGGAAAATGTCGTAAACCAGCATCGGCTGGGGGCCCCGATGCGTGGCAAGAAAAATGTGCCCCCACCTCTCTATTTGGCACTTGTTCAAGATGGGCGACAACCATTGCGGGTACAAAATAATTGGTTTATTGAGCTGATGTTCTGCGATTCAAAAACAAAATGGGCGCCTAATCGGCGTCCATTTTGTTTTACTGTGCCCCCTACACTGACAACGCTTTGCTCTTCAATTCATCTTGATGTGATCATCGACACAGGAAACACCGCCCTTGCTCAAATCGGCATAGTTAGGTTGTGCATGCATACGTTTGATAAGCAAGGTACATAAACAAAACTACCAGCAATAGCAGCGCCAGAACTTCCCTTTTGGTAATTCGAATCATTCTTATCCATCTTGGCAACGGCATCTAAGATTGCTCCACTGTGTGCTGGATGCCTTTCACGCGTGGCTCGTTAAAAATCAGAAAGAAGTCTTGCCGAAATCGCTGATTGGCAAGGCAATCGGCTATGCGCTCGGGCAGTGGAAATATCTGGTCCGCTACATCGACGACGCACGCGCACCGATCGACAATAATTTAATGGAACGCGATATCCAGCCATTCACCACCGGCAGGAAGGCATGGCTGTTCTCGAACACGGTGGCCGGGGCGAAGGCCAGCGCAATCATCTACAGCATCATGCTGACCTGCCGCGCATGTAACGTCGAACCGTACAACTATCTACGCCATGTGATCACGGAAATGCCGCAACGCCCGAGCGATGCTGACATCACCGATCTGCTACCGTTCAACTTCCGGCCTCAGGCCGCTGCGACCATCGATTGAACGGGCGCCGTTATCCGCGCTGGCGCCGCTGACGTGTGGTTAATGGAGCGCTTACCAAAGAATCACCTGTTGATTCTGTTTGTACACCTAACCTACTCTAGACAGAAACCGCCGGTATCATCCGAATCTTTCCGCGCGTCGGTTATACTTCAGCCCCCTCCCCCAAACCATCCATCATTTGAGAGGAACCATGTCTACTATTCCAGCCTGCCCCCAATGCACAATGGAGAACACCTATCCAGATGGTGACAACTATGTCTGCGCCGATTGCGGTCACGAGTGGCCAATGACGGAAGCCTCATCCGCCGATGACCAGTCTGATACCGTAGTAAAGGATGCCAATGGTAATGTTCTCAACAACGGCGACTCGGTAGTGTTGATCAAAGACTTGAAAGTCAAGGGCTCCTCTATCACCCTGAAAATGGGCACTAAAATCAAAAGCATCCGTTTAGTAGGCGGCGATCATGAGGTGGATTGCAAGATGGATGGCGGCAACTTCATGCTAAAGGCTTGCTATTTGCGAAAAGCTTGAAGCGTTATTGGCACTCTGCTAAGAATGCATTTCGGCAGTGGACGGGTCAATCACCCTATGCACAGTGGCAACGCTGTTAATGGAAAAGCCACCACGTTTGGCATGTTCGTACAACAGATCTTCCGACGCAGCAATATAGACACAATAAACCTTGTCGTTCGTTACGTAACTTTCTTGCCACTGAATCGACGGCCCCATTGTGTTCAAAACGTCACAGGATTTCGCAGAGATATCACGCAATTCTTCGTCCGTTAGCTTCCCTGCATTCTGGATCTCACGTTCAATGACGAACTTGGGCATAACAGCCTCCTTCATGAAACATCTGAGCCACACTACCGGCCCGTTTACTTTTCAACCTCGGATGCACGTGCGCAGGAAACGGACGAAAAATCAAAGGAAAGCAACTGTCTATTTGCGCACCCCAATGGTTACCAGATATTCACGCGGCATCGCCACACCAAGCTCCGTTCTGACCCCATCATGGTAGGCAACGAACTCCTGCTTCAGCTTATCAGCGAACCCTGGCTCCAGCGTCGATACCAGGGTCTTGAGCGGCCCGAATCCTCTAGCAAACATATCCCACACCGCTTGGCCGCTTTGTTCACGCAACATCGAAATACCCGTTTCGAATCGCAGATCGAAATGCGATCCGAGAAGTTGCTGTAAGCGGCCCTTGTCGCCCCACTCAAACGGTGAGGGTAGCGGTATGGCAGGTGCAGGCTTGTATCGCTCTATGACCTTGAACATCCCTGCCGCCGATCCATCTGGCATCCATGTTGTCAACCCAAGACGGCCACCCGGTTTACAAACACGGGCTAATTCCGCTGCAGCAGTCTCAGGGTTAGTGGCAAACATCACACCAAACGTCGAGATAATCGCGTCAAAGGATTTGTTCTCGAACGGAAGCGACTCAGCATCACCAATCTGAAAGTCGATATTCAACCGCTCTGCGGCAGCGCGTGCTTTTGCAGCCGTGATCAGTTCGGAACCCAGGTCAATACCAGTTACTTGGGCACCGCGTGCAGCAATCAGACATGCAGCACGACCGGTTCCTGTGCCCACGTCGAGGATGTGTTCGCCGTGTTGGGGCGCCAGCCGAATCACGCAATGCAGGATTGCATCGGCAATCGTTTGGCTAATCTGATCGTAATCCGCCCCGCCACTGTCCCAAATAGCTGCCGCTCTTAAATTGTGCGGTTGGATGGTTTGGGCAGTCATGTTGGCCTCGCCAAGAAAGCGTTATGTTGCGAAAAGAAACGGCATGTCGCAACGGGACAATGCCGCGCTTTCAACATTCAACATAGGGCGTTCGCTTGTAGCGGATTTGCGCAAGATCAAATAAACCGAGGGATACGCCTACGCACCTTGGTTCAGGCACACGCAGGAATGCGCTTTGTTCGATTGGAAAACGCCGGCAAACCGGGCACGCAGAGATCTGGCAGATTCCTCAGCAACCAGTATCCATAATGATGACACCTGGCGCATCGGACGATGGATTATCAGGCCAGCCGACCTGGTTGTAATCCACTCTACAGTTCCAGATATCTTTCCAACGGAACCAACCCGTTGTGTTTTGAAATGTGTAACCGTAATAATCCAACATCAAGCCGATCGATGCATCAGTCGGATAGCCCTTATACATGGCCACGGAAACGCCATTGACCGTAATGGCGTCGTCTTGTCCTGCTCCCGACGCCAGCTGTTTCATATGCGCCATGTTCGCTGCCGTCAGAACCGCAGCAGCAAATGCAGACAACGAAGCTTCTTGTGCGTCATTCTTCAAGTTGATGAATTTCGGCAGGACACTGGCTGCAAGGACGGCGAGTATCGCGATTACGATGACCAACTCAATCAGTGTAAAACCCCGCCTTTTCTGCGCCCACTCTCGATGAAAAGGAAAAACGATTCGTGTATTGCGCTTACTAGGGTTCACAATTCTTGGATTGCCCATCTCTTCCCCCTCGCCTCTGTGCATCTCATAGTGTGACAACAGTTCATCAGCACATGATCGAGCATCTTGTGCACAGACGCAATATATGCGTAGATCATGCCATTGCTGAAATAGATTTCGCGAGCCATGGCGGCATTGCCTACACATTGTCCTCTGTAGAGGATGCACGCCTTATCACGACTTCAAGGCGCCCTGCTTTTGCGTCAAGGGGAAAATGACCGGCAGATACAACATGCCGACAACGACCGCAGTAGTGACAATGTCTGAAAACGTGTGGTAGCGCTGATACAACATGAGCAACGCATAACAAACAAGCGACATGACCCACAGCCATCGCGTCTTTCGCAAATGCGCACACAGGAACATCACCAATACCAGGGCCACAGCAGTATGCGTACTGTAATCCAGCCCCAACACGGGCCATAGCTTGAGCCGATGATCGATAAACATCAAACCGTAGGCGATGACCCCGCCGGTGACAATCTTCAACACGCCTGTGGCAAAAAGCGACCATTGACGCTTCGTCAATAGCCAAAGGAGAAATCCGATACACCCCAGAGCAAGTAATGGCGTGTAAGCATCGGCAATAAAATCAAGAGTTTTGTAACTGAGCACCCCGCGTACCTTTCTATCCCTGATGTACTGCAAAAACGCAGGGCGAGTTTAGCAGGATTGGAGCTCGGTTAATGCCATGCCAGTTACGCTCATTGTTCTATCCCGGATGATAGGCGGCTCTGCACCAATGTAATAAGGCGATTTCCGGGAAATCGCCTTAGAGAAATACGAGTTACGCAATGTAACACCCACTTCAGGCATTCCCGGTACGATGCCCCACATGCGGCTCTCAATGTGAGACGAGCGATCAAAAGAATAGGCCGCATCCACCGGAGCTGGCGGTCGGAAGCAGCAATACCAGCACCAAATGCCGACTCTTCTACAGAGCTCCCGACCGAAGGTTCATCAATAATACTTTTTGACGACCTCGCCAAAGGCGTCTTCGACGGACTTCCCCTGTTTCATCAGCGCAGTAATTTCGGCGGAATGCTCAGATATGTTTGCAGGAAGTGCTTGGCGGTTATTCCTAAAATATTCGTAGCGTTGGGCGGCAAACTGCTCATCCAGCTTACTGGCGCTGGTACGTGTAGTACTGCTTCCTGCCCGCGCGACACGCGTTGCTCGAGATACCGAGCTCGCGACGCGAGCGCCAGCGATAGCCGCTTTGATTTGTTCCAACGTAAAGACTGCGCTGGCATTGGCCCCAACAAATTCTTCCCCTTCCAGGCGTAACAGGTGGTGGTTTTTGTCGAACGCCAGACATTTGCCAAGTGCATTCATGACTTGATAGCTGGGTTCCGGCCCGCCATGGACGAGGGAAAATTGAACACGGTCGCCATAATCGGCCATTTTTGCCATGACGCCTTTGAGATAGTCGACTGGAAGGAGGTCAAAGTTGCCATTCCAGCGTTTGCTTCTAGTTGTAACCAAGGTATGTGCCTTCAAAAAAGTAGCAGGTATGCCGTAACCGTCCAGGTCCGATCACGCTGCGATATAAAGCCGGGCGCGAATTATCGCCTAACTTAGGGAAAAACGGCTTGATCATTTCGATGCCGCTGAATCTTTGCCTTGTAGAGTGGAGAGTGGTTGATATCTTGAAGGAAACGAGTGGTCTGTCGGCGCACGGTATACTTGCGAGCCGCTTTCATTAAATCACTAGTGTAGGTATGTAAATCATGAATGTAGAGGCCTTCCTCAAGAAACTAAGCGACACTCCGGAATCTGTCACCTTTGATGACACCATGGCGGTCATCGAAGCGTCGTACACATTTACACCAACAGCATTTACCAATGGCGACGTAAAGAACGAAGCCGGTCAAAACAACGGCTCGTGCAAGCTATTCGCATTTGCCTTGTTGAAGCAATTGACAGAGGCGCAAACACTGGCCTGCTTTGGTGCGTATTATCGTGATGACGTGCTGAAACATCCTGCTGGTACCGACCACCAGAATATTCGCAATTTCATGAAGACTGGCTGGGCCGGCGTGAAATTCGACGGCATGCCGCTACAGCACAAAAAGGCATAAAAGGAGGCCGATATAGGGCGTCCCATATAACGTGTAGAGCGGTTTGAAGCACGTGCAAGGGAGGTCATGTCGAGCCGAGAAGCGCAATCGTACGTGAGCTACGATGAGCATCGCCGGCCCGAGATGGCCCCCTTTCACGCGCATTCAAACCACTCTATTGGCCACATACGATAAGGGGCTGGTAATCCAGCCCCTTCGCTCTTCCATGACCGCGTTACTGAACGCTTATTGTGTCAAAGTGACATCCATGTTCGCATTGCCCGCAGAAACATCCACTGTCGCGAACTGCGTCTGATAACCTGTAGCGCTAACTTCGATGTTATATTTTCCCGTCCCTGGCGATGTAGACGTTTGCTCGGCAAATGTAATTGGCAACGTTGCGCTGTACTGAGCAAACATGGGCGCAACAGAGGGCAGATTATCTAGCGAATAAGTGCCACTGGCCACATCTGCGCCACGATATTTCACCGTAATCGTAGGGCCGGCGGAAAAACTCTGCTTGGCAGCGACATAAGACACTTCACCAGTGGTGCTGGCTGGATTCAGCGTCACAGTACCGCTGATGGTACGCGCTGGACTAGCGGCGGTCTGCAATGTGATCGGCGCACCACTTGTGCTGACCGCCACAGTAGTCGTCGGCGTCGCCACCGGAACCTTGCCGACCACGGTCGTTTTGCGACCATCTCCAGTGATGACGACATCGTAATCGCCAGGCGCCAAGCGGGAGAGCAGGAAACGTCCAGTCTGCGGATCAGGGACGGTACCGCCGATGATCGCGCCATTTTGCTGTGCCGTTACCATCACATTGCTATTGAGGGCTGTGGTATCAATATATCCTTCAATACCATTCAAGGACGCTGGCACGATTTTGATCACCGGTTTGAGCGCATAGCCGCCATTACCCTTTGTGACGATCGACTTACAGGCATCGAAGTCCAGCACGAGATCCGTCTGCTCTCCGGAAGTGACGTCAAACGCATTGATCAGCTTGATACCGCTCTGCACGGCACTGGGGGTATCCAAGGCGACTTCCGTCGTGGTACCGGAAAGAACGACGGAATTGGCTACAGTGTTGCCTGTGTTGGCTTGCAGGACCAGCCGTACCTGAGTATAGCGCCCTGCAGGTAGGGACACTTGACCGAGCTCGTCAAGGACACCATTGGTGAGATCAAGCAAGTTGATTTTCCTGGCGGGATTAAGCGTGATATCCGTCCAGCCGCTATCACTTCCATCTGCACTGGCGCTCTGATGCACGCGCACCTTGCTGACCGTCACGTACACAGCGTCATAACCACAAGCCGGCGCATCGGTAAGCGACACCTGGAGTGTTCCGTTTCCTGCGGCTTGGGTGCTGCCCCCTCCTCCACACGAGGTCAACAGACCAGAGGCAAGAATGCTGGTAATTAAGGAAAATCTGTTCAATGTGCGTTTCATATGTTGCCCTCCTGTGTGGCCCTCGCGATGCGTATCGCAAGTGCGCTTGACTAAAATGCGTTGACGTTCTGCCATGGCAGTTTCGCCAAGGGAATATAGGGCGCGCTATGTGGTTTCAGAACAAATGTTGCACACCGTTACGTTATGTGAGTGCGCTTCGCCGCCCTATTTATTTCCATAATTTCCACAGTGCTTGCTTTATGGGGGAATGATCGGTAGAATTCGCACCCTCAGACGCGGGGTGGAGCAGTCTGGCAGCTCGTCGGGCTCATAACCCGAAGGTCACAGGTTCAAATCCTGTCCCCGCAACCAAACATTAAAAAGCCCGGTACAGTACCGGGCTTTTTTCTTTGCATGTCCTTGCTTCAATATGGATGGTAATACGCCTCTTGAATCATCCACAACACCGTATGCATTGCCCCTAGATCTTGTAAGTTCACCGGCTCGTCCGTTCTACGATCCGCCAACGTAGATGGTGCGGCCATCATGCGAAGATAGTCAGCCTCCAATTCCGGGTCGGCCCATAGCAAGTTCATCACTTCGTCTTCGATCTCAAACATCAAACGCCAGCTCAGTAGCACACCATGTGAAGCACGTCGTTGTACGATGCTCCGAATCACTTCGCGAAAACGTGACTCCACCGCTGTGAATCTCGCTAATTCCGATTCCATGGCAGCCTCGCTAAAATACTGTATAACCAAACAGTATAATTCATCAATAGAAAATACAAAGGCAGGCTACTTTGTATGAACGAGGAAAGGAAACACAATGAGAACAGAGAGTGCCCTATCTCGCCTCAAAGAAGGAGAGCTTTGCGTCATCACGACAAAACATGGCGAACGCGAGATGCGATGGAGTGTTTCAAATTGGTGCTTTTATTACACGAATGCCGGCACGCCGATCATCTGCCCATTCGAGGAAATTGAAGAATGGCGACCGGCCGCCATCAAACAAGCATGAAGTACATACATTTCAGTGTTGCGGCATAGAGGCGTCATACGAGCGCCATACGCTTGACCCACGGTCAGTCAGTATTTAGACTGGCCTGCTTTCTTTGAGGCTAGCCATCTGCCTTCATCGCCACAACGCCGAATGAAATGAGTAATGCTTTTGAACCAAAACATGTGCCAAGCGATATCGTTACACGCTGGCCCGGAATGGCGCTGTCATTATGGAAGCGCTCTTTTACACAACAAGCAATCATCCTATTAACAGCGGCACTGTTGATCAAATGCTTACCGGCTTGGTCAACTGTAATCGCGTTCCTGATTGCACCGTCCTTATTTATTATTTCATTTGCTGCAGTGCAGATTGCTGATGAAAAAGTGCGTTTCTCTTGGGGGGATCTGGCTGATCTGGTGCTGCCCGGCGCATTAAGATTGGCACAGGTCTCGTTCCGATTTGCCCTTGTGTTCGGCTTGGGGGCCATCGCGTTAGCGAATTTATCAGCAGCACTGCAACCAAATCCTTCCGTAGCAGAACAGCATGCTGCACTGGAAAGCGTGACAAGTGCCCCACCAGAAGCTGGAGCAGTAGCGGAGCATCCGTTCAATCTCGCAGTCGAATTCTTGGACTTTTGCGCGGCATGGACGGAAGGCGTCATGGCCATGGTCTTTCTTGGCATGTTTATTGTCGCCATTTACCTAGGTATCTTTGGGGTGATTCTGCACGCGCAAATGGGAATTGGCATGCGCGAGTCACGCCTATACGGCTGGCAAGCCTGGCAGATCAATTCCGGGTCAATAGAAAAGGCTCTGCGCGACGCTCCTTCTACATTCTGGCGCCGTCTGGCAGGCATCCTCTTCGTTGTCATCTGTGCTTTTCAGACCGTTTATCTTTCTCCGGTTGGTCTAGTCTTGGCAACTTATATTCCAGCGCTTGCCTATGTCGCTTTCAGAAGTATTTTCTTTGGAACGCATGAAAATGTCCCCAACTCGGCTCGCGTAACCTCTGATAAAGACAGACGGTTCGTCCTATCCGTCTGAGCTGGAGACGAGATTGCGCAAGTAACGTGACGGACTCACGCTCACTGCATATACGAGCGAATTTCATTTATGCAGCAGAGATCTCTTCAAGATCTCTGCACACTTCTGCAATCTTATTTACAAGCCTGGTATTCAGGCACGTTGCGCTTCAGGCTTTTTGGCAAAACCGAAGTACGCAGCAATCAACGCACTGCCTGCATGTAGCCAGATATCATGACCATACAGTGGCACTAAGCCAAAAACAGTGTTCAGGACAGGAATCAAGCCCATGATTGCCAGCACACCGTAAATGATCGCAAGCGAACGCGCATAGGTCACTGCTGCCCCCAATCTTCTCGCCGCTATCACCCCCCATACACCGATCGCCAAATGAACCAAGGTGTGGAGTAGATTTACTGGAAACAGCCCCAATAGGTATCCTTGGAGTGCTGTTATTGTGAGTGCCGGTGCGCCCGCAGCGGGTGTACGCAACAGGGGCGGCACAAAGCCGGCAATGCCTACCACAAGATAAATGATGCCAAAAATCAGTGCAAATCGACGGACGCTCATATCAATACCTCATAGGAGTCGTTGAGTATGAAACAAGAAACCACTTTTCTATCGAATTGCAGATTTCATGCCATTTTTGAACAGCACAGCTTCTCTATGGCGTGTCCGTATCATCAAATGCGAACAGCTAAGAATTACACATACTGGTGAAAAATTACGCAGAATACGCCTTACTGAGAAGCATTGCCCCGTACCGAGGCGAAATACCTAGAGCAGTTTGATGGTGCGCGCAAAGAAGATCAGATCAGCGTGAAACTCCTCATCATACACAAGCTACGATGAGCATCGCAGCCCGAGATGGCTTCCTTTCACGTACAGACAAACCGCTCTATCTCAGTGCGGAAGTAGTACCTTACTGCACCGCGGGATTCAATTGAATACTGATTTGCTTCGCCAGATCCAGATGTGCTGACAATACCGGTAGGCTTGCATTAATGAATGCATTCAGGGCTGCATTTGCCCCATTCGTGGCATTTTGCTGGAATCGCTCCACCTCCTTCGTATGCACATTAATACTGTGCTCTACGTAGGCAGTGTCAAAGTCAGCACCAGACAACCGGAACAGATTGAGATAGGCACGCAATTGCGCTGG
>CBHCMF010000010.1:0-41862 GCA_965974465.1 uncultured Noviherbaspirillum sp. | reverse complement strand
CCCTGTACCGTTATAGGCTAGATATTGGGTAGAAGAATCTGTCAGGTTAGCTTCAATTTTGATGTCGTCTGCAACAGCACCATTCGTAAAAATGACCTGCTCCCCTGATTCAGGTTTCTGATTATTATTGTTGTCAACGAACACGACCCACCCTTTGGCCCAATCGCCGTTCGGATCCGTCGGAACCAAGTCAATGCGCCGTCCGCGCTGCACTGCCTCAGAACGCGCGAGACGGATGGCGGCGAAAAAATCATTTGTCGCTGCGGTAATCCTCTGCGTCTGGAGCATGGCCCGAAAACTTGGTACAGCAATGGCCAAAAGGATAGATGCAATGGCGATCACTGTCATCAGCTCCACCAATGAAAACCCCTGACGAAAGAACAAGGGAAATATACAAAAGGCCTTCTTCATCGTTTTACCAGCAATGCGAGGCATCCGCCGCTTTCACGCCAGTACTTGTGAATGTGAATTCGCCACAGATCGGATCATCAAAGTTTTTATCGACCTTATCGGTACCAGGTTTGGCTCGCAGCAGCACACAATTTTGGATCGTATCGTCCTGACATACTTCGGCGCTGATCTCGTATGCGCTGCTCGCAGGACTACTGCCAGAAAACCACTTGAACTTCTTTTCATCCTCATTGACCGACGATGAATTGAACACAATGTAGTTATTGTGTTGCGAGTAATAACGCTCTTGCTGCTGCATGAGTTGCATCAGTGCGGTGCGTCCTTCCGCTCGTTTTGCCTTGCGGACGGCATCCTGGTACGACGGATAGGCGATGCTGGCAAGGACTGAAACCACCACAAGTACAACCATCACTTCGATCAGCGTAAATCCGTGCCAGAGTTGAAAGGCTATGGGGCCATCCTCACTTCTTGATGACCGCATCGCGTAACTCCTGCCAGTTAAGAATTTCACGCCAACTGAACCGTCCAGCAGGTACAGTGACCTCGCCATTTCCGGTTTCTACTGAGGTAGCACTGCCATTTTCGCCACCTGTGCCAAAATTAAAAACGGTATATTTTTTCTTGACCACTTGTCTTCCAATAGCATTCTTGTCACCCACTTCGGTGCTAACTTCGAAAGGCACCGGCGAACCCAATACCCCTACTGTCGACAAAATGCCGGTGATGGATTCCTCAGTAGGTAAGCCGCTGAGCGTATTCAGCGCATATGAACGTCCGCTACCGGAAGAGCACGGATCTGCCCCCGGGACCAAGCTATTGAAGAACAATATGCCGTTCGCCACCAAAGGGTTGGTTACCAATCTTTCCCCGGTGACGTGCGAGTCATGAAAATCGAAATACCATCCCTTCTTGTTTTTGGCTTCCGTTCCGTACGAAACGGCCGTTCCGGCGATGGAAAAGCCGTTTCTGCTTTTCTGCAAGGTACGAGGTTCCAGCACATCACGTCCTGTCACGCGGTACTGACTGTTGGTGGAGTCATAAATACCGTAAAACGACTGCGGTGAAAAATTCCCGGGCGCCGTATCTGCATCCTCAATATATTTACCTGTACCAAACAACACGATGTATCCACCACCTGGTGCATAGACCACCTTGGGTTGTACGGTTATTGGCTGCCGTCCACCTTTTGTGTCAGTCGCCGTGAATAACGGTGTCGCGCTCGACACGGCATCCGACCACCCGGCATCGCCAATAAAATTGAACCGCCACAGATTCCCTTGCAGGTCACCCGCGTACGCATAGCGCACTGCGCCACTACCATCGACGACCAAGGCAGGGGTACTCAAACCGTTTTGCATGGAAGGATCTTTGGCTGCGAGGCGGAACTTGTAATAGTTCACACCTTCTTGCCATTTGTCGGAGACCGCCTTGTCAAGCGAAAGCAAGAATAATGCGCTGGACGAGTCGTTATTAAATGTTGGCTTGCCGTCCTCAAGATAACCATCGTTCCTATAGTTATTCAAGCCACTCGGCACGACAACAAAGTATTTATATTCCGCCGCGCCACCCTTGGCCTTGGTCCTGAATTTTGCGATGAGGGGGGCACTCATCAGGTTGCCCATATCGGGATCATCGCGATCAGTAAATTCGAAAAGCGCACCGCTGCTTTTTCCGAAAGCTGCAGGATTTGTCACGTCCAATCCAAAAACACCTTGGGCGCCACCACCAAGGCCAGAAACAAGAACTGTCTTCCATTGACCTCCTACCAAGGCTTCGCTGGCACTGATGGTGCCGTCTACGAAGGGTTGATGTGTGTATGCTGGCGACGTCAATGCGGCAAGATGCGGCATCACGGCATTAGGCACGTAGGCAAAAAGTTCCGTGCCACTGTCAGCGCTAAATGCATGCAACATGCCATCGTTCGCGCCGACATATACCGCTTTGGCTCGCGCCTCGTTGTTTGTATAAAATGTCTGATACCCTGGCCCCTGAACACGTTGCGATGGAGCACCGACATAGATGGGATTGCTGTTGACGATATCGCCGAGGACGCCGTAACGTGGTCGAAACATGCCAGCGGGTTTCGGCATTTCAAGGCTGCGGTCACCGCGTAAATAATTCACACGCTTTTCGCCAAGCCCGTCGGCCTCCTTCTCTGCTGGCGAAAGATCAAGCACGCTCTTCTGTGCCTCGGTCAGTTTCTCCCATCTGAATTCAATGGTCGAGAAACTGCCGCCGGCTGAAACTGCTGCAGTGTAGATATTCCGCGTATCCGGTGTCAGTATCGGCCCCCGCTCAGCCGTACCAGTCAACAGCATGCCGGCCTCCCATTCCGGTTTGCTTGCAATGTCGATCGTAGGGCTGCCCTTATTCAAAGCCAACTTGCTGAGACTGCCGCTCCATTTCGACGGATCAAAACCGGCTTGATAGACATAAGCGCCATCAAACGTAATTTTGGTGCCAGAGAAAGACTGACTGGCACCATGACCGTTTTCGACACCGATTGCATCGAACACTTTTCGAATGGCACTGATCATCTCCTTTGGCCGCCCCGCGAGAAAGTAGGTGGCCGGAACACCGTTGTTATCCTCCCATTCTGCACTATTACCGGTGACGACGGACTTGCCGTCGGGGCCAAAGGTGATGAATGGGTTGCCGTCACCATTACGGTCTTCGAAACCACCGTATTTTGCAGCAAGGAACAATGGACTATTGCGAGGGCTGACCGGACGACTATTGCCGTCGATCTGGCCGTTTCCTCCTTCATCAACGTCGATGGAGAATGTTTTCACCCGAGTCGGTTTGTCCAGCCGAATGTCGTTGGTGTTTGCCCAGTACCCGAGGCCTGCCATGTAATACGTTCCGCGGCCGCTTGCACCCGTATCCTTGTTTTGAAGCTCGCTCAGATTCGTATTCCTAGTCGGATTTGTGTACATACCGGCCGCATCGACTTCCATATCGCCGACCTTGGCAGTCCATGTTTTGACATTCAGCGCGGGCGACTTGCCGGGGACGGCTACCTCAGCAGGGCGAGCACTGTCATAAGCACCGCTTCCGCCACCGTAGGTCGTCCGATCATTCCCGGGAAGATAACGGTCCCAGTGTGTATTGACGTCGGCAATACTGACTATATTGTTGCGCTGACAGGAAGCAATCACCGGATCAGCCCAACTATCGAGTACGGGAAAGCCGTCTTTCATCGACTCAGTTATTCCCGAGATTGCTTCTGCTGTCGGCTGTTTTCCTTGCAAATAACGAATGCCTTCGTAATACAGTTCACCAACCGGATCGTAGGTTTTGTAATTGCCATCGCTGCCAAATTTGTTGAGGTAATTGATGACACCACTTCTCACTACGAGACTGTCTCGGTTAGCGGGATCTTCGGGATTACGGTAGAGCACGCCGGTCTCCGGATTCCATTCCAGTCTGTCATTGGCGGTAACGACGAAGTCAGGTGCATCCAGTTTTTTCGCGCCCACGTACTTCATCGGCGCCCGCAAGACGCCACCGTAACGCCTCTCTGCATTGTCGAGCAGATACCCCATCGTTGCGATACGCAGCTTATCCGACTTGCGCTGTATTGCACCCACTGGTTTATAGCCGTTACCGTATTTTTCGCAAAGGTCATTTCGTTCCGGCCCTTCGCTGCTATCACACACCTTAACGCGCACGAGATATTCGCCCAGTTTTTTGTCAATGGCCTCCTGCGGCGGCACGCCATTACCGTCGTAGACAGAGCCACAGTAACCACTTGCCAGCTGGCTGTCTGCATCCTGATTTCCCACAATACCGCTGCTATTGTCGCTAAACAGAATCCGGTTTCTGCAGGACACGACATACAGTCTGTCGCTATTGAATGGCGTTACTTGGTTAGGCGCACTGACGTTACCACCCGCGACCACTTTCCTACGCGGGAAATAGACGTCATGCGCGTAAAAATTGTTTGTAGCACTGTCTTTTAAGTAGGCACGCTGCAAGACCGTTTCGTTTGGTGTATCGATCACTCGGTCGCCACCGGTCAGGGCATAGCGCAGCATGTCGATCGTGGATGCCGCCGCCCAATTCATGAAATTGCCACTGAATGAATCGCCACCACACTCATGCGTCGACGAGGTCGCATTTTTATGGATATAAAAATAACCAGTGCCGCTCAGGTTTCTGTTGCCACCATTGTAGAGAGAGCACTTCGACGGATTGAAGTAGCCCAGATATTCGGCATTTCGGTTGTAGGTCCCAGCGTCACCACGATACGCCATGCCAGCAGTGGGAAACTCAATAGACAAGCTGAGCAGCATGTTGGGATGTACATTGCTTTTACCGGCAAACAACGGCTCGCTTGCAATCTTCACCTCAGGGCTGCCGCCTGAAGCGGTGGCAGCCATTGAAATAACAAAAGTGACGACACCTCTTATGCAGCAATGGGTTATCTTCATTTTTTATTTGCCATCTTTTCGATAGAAAGTTTGCAGCACAACCTGTGTCGTTTCCCGTACGCCAAAGCCGATGGCAGTAATCCGGTAAAAATAGGTTATGTCATCCATTGTTACGCCCTCACCTTCCTTGTTGTAAGGCATGAGCTCGATGATGTAACGTGGCAGCTTGGATGGCAGCGAACCCAAACCTGTCTGAAATGACTGCCCCGTAAAATGCCCGTAAGGAACGGATCTCGCGCCTGCTGAACTGTCGAGGAAATCTATCTCCTGCCATATAGGAACTTCGCCCTCTTCTGCTCGCATGCAAAGGCCGAGATAGATATTGGCAAGCCCACTTCCGCAGCCATCGGTAAAGCCCTCCGTTTTGTCTTTACCGAATATCTTGCTGCGCACCATGGCCTGACTTTGAGCTCCTTCAATATCTAACTCCGCATCCTTCAAAGCAGCTTCTGCGGACTGCAGCGCAATTTGCCGGTCGCGATCATTGCGCGACACTTTTTCGCCCTGTAGTGCAATTTGTGCAGCTGATATACCGAGCAGCAAAACCGCCACAAGCATAACCAGAGTAATGATCAAAGAAGCGCCATCTTGCTTATCCAAGCTAAGACGGGGCAACGCGCTATACTGCCGCGCTGCGGACCTCATGTTGCGCTTCCTTTTGATCGATTTCGCAACTGGATGGTCGTTGTGAAGATTTTTCGCACCCTGTTACGACCGTTTTCCGGTAGCACCTTCTCCTTGATGTGCACACCGATATCATTGGTGCCATTCGCATCCGTATAGTCCTTGCCGAACAAGTCGTATTCGCCATCCAGATGATCGGCACGGGCCCGCTGCGTTCCACGTAAAAGTAACGCAACCTTAATAACGACAACACGCTTCCAATAGGTTTTTCGATTCCTATCGATTTCCATTTCGGCTGGTGACCCACCTTCCAGCAGCAACGCATCGTCAAGCGCCTTGATTTCCGTTGCTGTCATCAACCGATCCGCCAAGCCGTCCTCGTCGGCGTCCACACCATACAAGACCTGAAACGACTCGACGCCGTGCGCCACTGCCTGCGCAGACCAGTCACTATTACCAAGATATTTGCAGTAAAGCTGTGGTTCACCGCTCGCGCTGACAGCAACATAAAAAATGCTCCAACCGCGGCCAGCATCCGCCATATCTGAGGATGTGGGTGCGGGGACGCCGAAACCGGCACAATTGACCATAGTGCCATCACCAGCGGCGCCTGCTCCAGAGCCGTAAAATCGCACGGCGAGCACATCACTACCATTGACTGCTGTTGACAACGGAGAGTCGAGCCCGGCAGTTGTGCTTTTCAGGCTGGCAGCATCCATGCCGGCGATATTTGCGCTGATCTCAGCACTTGTAATAATAGGTGCTTCCCTTGCATCCCAATTTTCGAAGGCCGCCTGGCGCACAGCACGCGCCACAAGTTCAAGCGCATAGCGCCCTGTATCCTGGATCTGTGCGTCTTCATCCTGAGCGACATAGCCGGCTTTCGTCGAAAGCAGCAATGCACTTGCTGCCATAGCTACCAAAAGTCCCAATGCGATGGACACCATCAATTCGACAAGGGTAAGACCCGCCTGGCTTGTTTCGACTGAACATCGACTGCCGCTGCTGCGTCTGAACGATCTGTCCCACCTCATTGAATGTATGGCTCCACCGTGAGTGCCACACTGGGCGGAAAACTATCGGCATCGTCTTTAATCAGACTGCCGTCCGGATTTTTCCCTTGCCAGCCAATCTTGATTACGAGCGGTGCGCTTTCGCCATTTCCAGCATTGCAGTCCCATGTCAATGCGTTTTTCGCACTATCCCAAGGTGCAGCGTCTCGGCATATCAGAACGCGCCCACCGGGCAGCGCCGTCTTGACCCGTTTTTTCCATTCATAGACTTCAAATGCGGCGAGTTCTTCAGCATCGCATTCACTGGTGTAGCAAAGCTTTCCGGGTGCCTCTGGCTCCCCCTCCGTTGCGGACGCGTAGTTCACTGAAAGGAAAGGATTGGCACGGCCCTTCTTCATTGGGTTGTCGTTTGCGCGCATCTTGTCGGCCATTTCTGCTGCAAGCTGCAATGCCAAGGTCTGAAACCCGGACTGCTGCGTTGTCCGCATTGCGGTTATTTGCATTCCGGCCGCACCAATTACACCAAGCGCAAGGACTAGGATTGAAACAAGGACTTCAATCAGCGAAAAACCACTTCTTTTGAAATCTCTGAACGCCATTTTCCCCCTCACGAACATTGAACATCGAACATTGACAAACGAGCAATGTTGTTTATATTGCAATATTTTTGACGCAAAAAAACCGCTACTTCAGTACTTCAGAATTTACTTACTTGAATTTTTCCGCTCTCGCCCCACTTCAGCGATCGCGTCTTGGAACTCCGCGACGTCCTCAAAACTTTTGTAGACCGAGGCAAAGCGGATATAGGCAATTTTGTCGAGCCGCTTCAGCTCGTGCATGACCAGCTCCCCGATGTAGCCGGAGATCACTTCACGAGCGCCGCTAGAAAGCAGTCTCTCTTCAATGCGGTGGATAGCGGCATCAACAGCTTCCGCCGATACAGGACGTTTGCGCAGCGCGAGCATCAAGCTAGCGCGCAGTTTTGTGGCATCAAAGTCAGTGCGGCTACCATTTTTTTTGACGATGACCGGCATTGAAAGCTCGATGCGCTCATACGTCGTAAAGCGTTTGTCGCAATGTGCACAACGGCGGCGGCGGCGAACGGTGTCCCCCTCCTCCGACACACGTGTGTCGATGACTTGGGTGTCGTCGTGGTGACAAAAGGGACATTTCATGGCAGTAGCAGCAAGTCCGACTGAAAGAGGCAGTACCCTTGTTGCGACGGGCCCTGCCCCAAAAAATTATTAATTAATTAATTTTGTTATTAATTAACAAGAATAGCCATCCCATAAACATGGGACGATCTGCCAGTGTACTGCGCAATGGCGAAATATAACCACGATGACATCGCTATCAAATCGCCACTTGCCGCTCTGCTGCGCGCAGTACACTTGCCATGGAATATCAGCCGTAGACTGGGAAAGCCTCGGTGAGCTTCTTCACTTCTGCCTTCACACGCTCAATGGTTGTAGCATCATGCGGATTGTCCAGCACATCGGCAATCAGATTACCCACCTTAATCGCTTCCGCTTCCTTGAATCCGCGTGTGGTCATGGCCGGGCTGCCAAGGCGGATACCCGAAGTAACGAACGGCTTTTCAGGATCATTCGGAATAGCGTTCTTGTTGCACGTCATATGTGCTGCACCAAGAATCGCTTCCGCTTCCTTGCCCGTGATTTTCTTGGCGCGCAGATCGACCAACATCACATGCGATTCAGTACGGCCGGAGACGATGCGCAAGCCTCGCGCGATCAGCGTCTTGGCCAGAGCATCTGCATTTTTCACTACCTGCTCTTGGTAAGCCTTGAACTCTGGCGACAGCGCTTCCTTAAAGGCCACTGCCTTGCCCGCAATGACATGCATCAGCGGTCCACCCTGAATACCCGGGAAAATAGCGGAGTTGATAGCCTTTTCATGTTCGGCCTTCATCAGAATCACGCCACCACGCGGTCCACGCAGGGATTTATGTGTGGTCGAGGTAACGAAGTCAGCATGTGGCACCGGATTTGGATAAACACCTGCCGCGATCAATCCGGCGTAGTGAGCCATGTCGACCATGAAATAGGCACCGACGTCCTTCGCGACCTTGGCAAATCGCTCAAAATCGATGCGCAGTGCATAAGCCGACGCACCGGCGATGATCATCTTCGGCTTCTTCTCATGAGCCAGACGCTCCATTGCGTCGTAATCGATTTCTTCCTTCTCGTTCAGGCCGTAAGAAACGACGTTGAACCACTTGCCTGACATATTGAGCGCCATACCATGGGTCAAATGACCGCCCTCTGCCAGCGACATCCCCATGATGGTATCGCCTGGTTTGAGCATCGCAAAGAACACACCTTGGTTGGCCTGCGAGCCGGAATTCGGCTGCACATTGGCGGCTTCGGCGCCGAACAGCTCCTTCAGGCGATTGATTGCCAATGTTTCAGCAATGTCAACGAACTCGCAGCCGCCATAGTAACGCTTGCCCGGATAACCTTCAGCATACTTGTTGGTCAATTGCGAGCCCTGCGCCTCCATGACGGCGGGCGATGTGTAGTTTTCGGAAGCGATCAGCTCGATGTGATCTTGCTGGCGCTTGGTTTCCTGTTGTATGACGGACCAAAGTTCGGGATCGACTTTGGCGATGGTGTGGTCTTTTGCGAACATGAAAAACTCCAATCGATCAAGGTTGCAAAGTGGGTTTGCCTAAATCGAATGAGGGCCGATAGAACAAAGAAGGCAGCCTCAGTCGTGCATTCCATTTTGGCTGCCCAGGCGAACGGCTATGACGAGATATCTCACGTTCCCCGGTGGATTTCCACCTTGTAGCCGGAACTGCTGCCCGACGTTTCGCCAGTTACGTGAGACGAAATGGAAGCCAGATTGTAAGACAGGCACCTGATTTCGGCAAGAACGGTTGAGCGCGCAATTTCAATGTCAGAAGAAACGGTCATTCGGGATACAAACCACACCTTTCAGCTACAATTTTGGCAAACATTCGCTACGCACAAAAGGAAACCCCATGATTGTCCTGATTACCGGTGCAACCTCTGGCTTTGGCGCCGAAATGGCACGCAAATTTATAAAAACCGGTCATAAAGTCATTGCTACTGGCCGTCGCAAAGATCGTCTTGACGACCTCGCCACGGAACTAGGCGCGGCGCTCCTCCCCATTGAAATGGATGTCACCGACAAAGCATCCATCAAAAATGCACTCTCTGCCCTTTCCTCCAGTTGGCAAGAAATCGATGTGCTAATCAATAATGCCGGCTTGGCACTTGGCATCGAACCCGCACACAAAGCCTCACTGGACGAATGGGAGACCATGATCGCCACCAATTGCCAAGGACTGGTGACGATGACGCATGCAGTGCTGCCCGGGATGATGGCGCGTGGCCATGGCACTATCATCAATATCGGATCAGTGGCTGGAACCTATCCTTATCCCGGCGGCAACGCCTATGGCGCAACGAAAGCTTTTGTTCATCAGTTCACAATGAATCTGCGTGCCGATCTGATAGGCACTGGTGTGCGCGCGACGAACATTGCACCTGGCCTATGCGGTGGTACTGAATTTTCCAATGTCCGATTAAAGGACGATGCGGCAGCTGCAAAGGTATATGAGGGAACAGTGCCGTTAACTGCTGTCGATATTGCAGAAACGGCACACTGGATCGCGACATTACCTCCACATGTCAATATTAATTACATTGAGATGATGCCAACTTGCCAAGGTTTTTCCCCTTTTGCTATCAAACGGGACCTCTGATGATGGCTTACGATTTTGTCAGCGCTGAAGATCGGGGGCGGCACTGATGAGTCCAAACTTCACCTGGAACGTCCGCGTCTACTATGAGGATACGGACACCGGCGGCGTCGTATTCTATGCAAACTACCTAAAATTTTTTGAGCGGGCGCGTACCGAATGGCTGCGTGCCGCTGGAATTTGGCAGCAACGGTTGTCCGAAAAATATTGCGCCATGTTTATCGTCAAAAGCACCTCGGTCGATTATCATGCTCCGGCAAAATTAGATGATGAACTGAAACTGACTGTCGTTGTCGAAAGGCTAGGACGCGCTTCGGTAGAATTCATACAAGAAGCCTGGCGCGTCGATGGCGCGAATGAAACGCTGCTTACCACTGGACGCATTAGGGTAGGTTGCGTGGATACCGAGACCTTTCGCCCTCGCCCTATTCCGGGCGAAGTACTGACACAAATAAAAAAGACCCAATAGCACGCGTGTCCCGTCAGTTGCCGGGACACGCGTGCTACAAATAGAACCCGCTTATCACTTAGAAGAAACCGATGACCGTCACACAAGACCTTTCGTTTATTTCCCTGATCAGCAACGCCTCTCTGCTGGTACAACTGGTCATGGCACTCCTGCTGCTGGTCTCCGTCATGAGCTGGACCTACATCTTTCGGAAAATGTTGACGATTAAGAGTGCGCAAACGCAGACGGAGGACTTTGAGCGCGCCTTCTGGTCGGGTGGCAATCTGAACGCGCTATACGAAGAAGCGACCTCAAACCGACGCAGAAGTGGGGGCCATAGCGGCGCACTGGAGCGCATTTTCGAGTCAGGCATGGGCGAATTCATCAAGGGCAAAGCAACCTTCGCGGGTAAAGGTACCGTCGACCCTGGCAGCATGATCGACGGCGCAAGGCGCGCAATGCGCGCCGCCTACCAACGTGAAATGGATGCGCTGGAGTCGCATCTGGCCTTTCTCGCATCGGTAGGCTCGGTATCGCCCTACGTTGGCCTGTTCGGCACCGTGTGGGGCATCATGAATGCGTTTCGTGGATTAGCGAACGTGCAGCAGGCCACGCTGGCATCGGTGGCACCGGGTATTGCCGAAGCACTGGTCGCGACCGCCATCGGTCTGTTCGCTGCAATTCCGGCAGTCGTTGCATACAACCGCTATTCGCATGATATCGACCGCCTAGCGATCCGCTTTGAGAGCTTCATTGAAGAGTTCTCCAACATCTTGCAACGGCAGGTTCGTTGATGGCACACAGCTCGATGCGCGGTGGGCGGGGCCGCAAGTTCAAATCCGAGATCAACGTCGTGCCGTATATCGACGTCATGCTGGTTCTACTGGTGATCTTCATGGTCGCCGCCCCCCTGACCAACCCAGGCGTGATCAACCTGCCAACTGCTGCAAAGTCTGCTTTACCACCGACTGAGTACATTGAGATTTCCTTGAAACCGGATACCAGTGCCACCATCGGCCTCCATGGCCAGAAGAGCGGGAACGCTCAACAGGAGAAAGTCGGGGGGCGAAGTGCATTGCTAAAAAGGTTACGGGCTTTGCACGAGGCATCCCCGGAGTTGCCGGTGATGATTTCTGCCGACAAGGAGATCAAATACGACGAAGTAATTCAAGTGATTTCGGAAGCAAAAAAACTGGGCATCAATCGCGTGGGCCTGGCGACCAAGCAATGAGCGACACCACCCCGTACATCGTCCCTCGGGAACCAGGGCGCTGGCGCGCCCTCACGTTGGCAGCACTGGTACACGCTGCTTTGTTAGCCTTTCTTTGGATCGGTGTCCACTGGCAGAACGACACACCCGCCACCATCGAGGCGGAAGTGTGGAGTCCTCAGCCACGTGAAGCTGCGCCACTGCCGGAACCAGACAAAACTGCGGAACCGGAATCGCAACCTGTTGTCAAAGAGGCACCCAAGCCTAAGCTTGTCGAGTCGCCCATTGCCAAACCAGATATCGCTCTAGAACAGGAAAAGAAGCGTAAGGCGCAAGAAGAGAGAAAGCGTCTAGAAGAAGAGCGCTTGGCGAAAGAGAAAAAACAACGACTCGAAGAAGAAAAAGAGAAGTTAGCCAAACTTAAGCAGGAAGAACTACAGAAGCTCGAAAAAGAGAAAGCCGAGAAAGAAAAGGCCGAAAAGAAGCGCAAACAGAATGAGGCCGATGCAAAGCTGCTGGCAAAATTACGTGAAGAGGAGAACAAACGCATTAACGGCGGCCTCACCGGAACAGGTGGTAGCGGCGATGCACCGAAGACACAGGGTGGCCGTGCCAGCGCTGAGTACGCAAACAGAATTGGCGCCAAGATCAAATCGAACATTAACTTCGCTCCTCCTGAGAGCTTACAAGGCAACTCGCCCGTACAATTCGAAGTAAGGTTGCTGCCCGATGGTTCAATTGCTGGCATACGAAAGATACGGCCATCTGGCGTGCCTGGTTTCGATGACGCAGTTGAGAGAGCGATCCTAGGATCGCAACCATTTCCGAAAGACACCAACGGCACCGTGCCTTCAAGCTTCATTGGAACTCACAAACCGAAAGATTGATAAGCGATCATGATGAAGAATCTCTTTTTGCGCGTATGTGCTGTGCTGCTGCTGACCTTCACAGGTGCGACACACGCGCAATTACGCGTAGAAACGTCCGGCGTAGGCGCGACGCAGATCCCGATTGCCATTGCCGGCTTTGCTGACGAGACGACAGCACCACAGCAGCTCACTGCAATCATCAAAGCCGATCTTGCGCGAAGCGGCTTCTTTCGAATTATCGACACCGGCAATATCATGTCGGAGACCATGCCGGTTAATTACGCTGAGTGGAAGTCAAAGGGCGCCGACGCCCTTGTTATAGGGAGCGTGCAGCGCTTGGCCGATGGCCGCTTCGATGTTCGCTATCGACTGTTAGATACAATCAAATCGTCCAATCTATCCGGGTTCAGTCAAATTGCAGGCCCGGACCGCCTACGTGTGGCTGCACATAAGATTGCCGACGACATCTATGAAAAGCTCATTGGCGCGCGTGGCGCCTTCGCCACACGCATTGCCTATATCACCAAGGTAGGTAACGAATACCGCCTTGAGGTCGCGGATGCCGATGGAGAAGGCACGCAAGTCGCATTGCGCTCTAACGAACCGATCATCTCACCCTCATGGTCTCCGGATGGCACTAAGGTGGCCTACGTATCGTTCGAAGCCAAGAAACCCGTAGTGTATGTGCAAGACCTTACCACTCGTCGGCGCACCGTGATCGCTAACTACCGCGGCAGTAACTCAGCGCCGTCGTGGTCACCTGACGGCACCAAGCTTGCGCTAGCCTTATCACGCAACGGCTTCACACAGGTATATGTGGTTAACGCCGATGGCAGCAATCTGCGCCAGCTGACCAACACCAATGGTATTGAAACTGAACCACAGTTCTCATCTGACGGCCAAGCGATTTACTTCACCAGCGACCGTAGTGGTGGCCCGCAGATTTATCGGATGAGCATCAATGGCGGCGACACGCAACGCGTGACCTTTAATGGCAATTACAATATCAGCCCACGTGTATCACCCGACGGCAAGACGCTTGCTTACATCTCACGCCGTGACGGGCGCTTTCAGCTATTTGTGCTTGACTTGGTATCAGGACAGGAGCTTCGCTTGTCGGACACCACGAGAGATGAGTCGCCCAGCTTTTCGCCCAACGGCAAATACATCATGTATGCAACCGAATCCGGTCGACGGGGTTCGTTGGCAGTGGTATCCATCGACGGTCGCGTAAAACATAAGTTGACCACTCAGGCAGGCGACATTCGTGAGCCAACCTGGGGGCCATTCATGAAATAATATAGATTTTCAGCAACACTTAATCGGGAGAACTTTTCATGCGCAATACCACGACTGTAGCCCTCATCCTTTCCAGTGTTTTTGTACTGACTGCCTGCGGCTCCTCGGTCAAGCTGGACGACAATGCCAAAGTCGAAGAACGCACCGCCACGCCACCAGCTAGCACCGATACACGCACTGTCGCTCCGGTCACTACAGCCTCCACCGATCCGCTTGATGATCCGAAGGACATCCTCGCAAAGCGCAGTATTTATTTCGATTACGACAGCTTCATTGTCAAGGATGAGTTTAAACCGGTCGTGGAAGCGCACGCCAAGTACCTGGCCGCCAACAAAGGCCGCAAGATCGTCATTCAAGGCAATACCGACGAACGTGGCGGCCGTGAATATAATCTCGCATTGGGTCAGAAGCGCGCTGAAGCTGTGCGCAAGTCGCTGTCTGTGCTTGGCGTTTCTGAGGCACAGATGGAAGCTGTTTCCTTTGGCAAGGAAAAACCGAAGGCCAACGGTAGTGATGAAGCCGCGTGGGCAGAAAACCGCCGTGCCGATATGGTTTATCAGTAATCAACAGAATACTTCGTTGCCTCTCTTTCCGCCGATGCGGGAGAGGGGCTATGCCTATAGTAAAGCGAATCTACGGTTTCGCTGAATTCAAGAGCGACCATGAACAAGCCCATCAAACGTTCCATTGCTGCGGTCATCATGGCCGCAATTTCTTTGCCCGCGCTGCAAGCCCAAGCCGGATTGTTCGAAGATGAAGAAGCGCGCAAGGCGATTTTGGATATCCGCGCACGCCTAAACAATATGCAGAGCGAAATCAATGGTAAGGCCGAAAAGGCGACCAACTTCGATCTCAATAATCAGAATGAACAGTTGCGGCAGGAAATCGCCCAGCTTCGTGGCCAAATCGAAATCCTGACGAATGAGCTTGCGAATGCACAGAAACGGCAAAAGGATTTTTATGTTGACCTTGATGCTCGTCTGCGCAAATTAGAGCCGCAGAAGGTCACGGTCGATGGCAAAGAGGTCATGATAGAACAAGGAGAGCAACGCGCCTACGACGCGGCACTCACCTACTTCAAGAGCGGCGACTACAGGAATGCAGGGGCTGCATTCTTTGACTTCACGCGCCGCTATCCGCAGTCCGGGCTAGCACCGTCTGCGCAGTATTGGTTAGGTAATACCCACTATGCGCAACGCGAGTACAAGAATGCGATCGCGGCACAGCAAGTCGTCGTGAAAAATTATCCGGATAGCCCTAAGGCCCCGGATGCGTTGCTGAACATGGCAAGCTGCTATATGGAGCTTAAAGACAAGATCATGGCGAAGAAAACACTGGAGACCCTGCTTGCACAGTATCCAGATTCGCCAGCCGCGCAAACCGCGAAGGAACGTCTCAATATACTGAAGTGATATATTGGCTGCAGAGATCTCCAAGCGCCTGTAGCCAACGATGTTTTAGGTACCATCCTTGCCCGTCGATTGATTTTGCCAGAGCGATTTGACAGACAACATCAGTTTTGCTTATAATCTTGGTCTTTCGGGTCGTTAGCTCAGTTGGTAGAGCAGCGGACTTTTAATCCGTTGGTCGCAGGTTCGAGTCCCGCACGGCCTACCAGAAAATTCGAGGGTCTAGGTACACACCTAGACCCTTTTGTTTTTTGAAATTAAAAAGTGTGACAGATTTCCTTTAGTTACTATTTGTCCACAAACCATTCTATTCCGGTTGCCGCAACGAATTGCGTTGCTAGCCCCGCTCCTCGATGCCACCCATGCCATGACACGCTCATTACGCCGTCACTGGCAGCCTCGTCTGCGTATTCGTCCGAAGAGCCATGTTGGCACATGCATTACCGATCGCCATTTCCGCGACACTGGAAGTCCCGGGTCACGACACTAGCCCGGATATTTCACCAGACCGGCCCTCAACTTGACTGGAAGGCGCATGTTTACTCGGTTTGCGGCTTGCAACAGCCAGATCCAATTTGTACCGCTGGCCTACGCGGGTGCTGGCGTGCGATTTGCGGCCATTTTGCGTCCCCGCTTCGCGTCAATAGGCAAGCTATTGACTTGGCGTGGGAACGCAAACTGCCTCGCAACTCGCGCGCCATCACTCCGCATCCTGGTGAAATATCCGGGCTAGAGCGGTTTGATTGTGCGTGAAAGGGAGGTCAGGACGGGCCGAGAAGCGCAACCGTATGTGAGCTACGGCGAGCATCGCAGGCCCTAGATGCCCCCCCTTTCACGCACAGGCAAATCGCTCTAGGCTCACCCTCATCAAAGTATGCTGAGAAGCACCCTTTTTTCTTCGCTACTCAGAAGGAAAACGCAATTGCCGCAAGCGCAGCGCAGCACACTACGGCCTGAAGAAGATATAAAAGAATCTTGTTCTTTCGAACGCCCTTCTCCCGCTCTTGCGCGACGGGGAGACTTTGTTCAAGTACAGCCTTCCTTTCGGTCTTGACCATGTCCGCAGGGCGAGGCTTTTCTTTTAACGCAATCACGTCAGGTTGCGGTTCTGGCACAACTTGAAGGATAGGGGCGATAAACGCAGACTCAGGCATACTCTCCTCTGCTTTCTTCGCCAGCGGCTTTCTTTCTGTCGAAACTTTCACTCGGCCGGTTGTGAGCAGCCGATGCAGTTCATCCACTGTCGGATTGCGCTTGTAGACCTTTGTCCAGGCCTTGATGAGATTGACATGCCCTTCTCCCATCAAGGCGTCATGCAGGCAATTTCCCATCTCGCGACCTCTTTCGACAGCCATCCTAAGCTGCGCGTTGTGCGTATCGTCGATATATTTAAGCAAAGATCTGATACGCATGGGATCGCGGCAGTTGCGTAGCTCGTCTTCCACATCGGGATACTCGACTTGGCCGTCGATCTGTACCGGCGGCTCCAAGATCAGCGTGGGACTTACCTGCTTTAATTCAAGCAGTGCGCGCACCGGAAAGTCGAGCTGCCAAGTGGGTTGCTCTTCAGATCTGTCACCGCGGGCAGCCGATGAAACTCCGATAAAGAGACGTGATTGTTGATATCCCTTGTAAAACGAGAGCCATGGCTCTATGTTTGCCGCCTTACACAGGGAAAATGGTTTGCTCCACCCTTCGACATTCAGATCATCCTCCAGCGGGATGAGTGCGGAGCGTATATTGGGAACCCGATGAATCTTTTCGATCCACTCGTCAGCCGGAATCGACACGGGTTGAAATACTGAATCAGGGTGCAACGATTCACGACGCACGCTTTCGAGCCCAGCTTGTTTTTTCTTCTGCTCGATGGTTTCGTGGTGAATACGGTTTTGCCGCTCAGTCTCCCATTGCAGGGCATGGTCGCGCAAGTCTAGCGCCTGCATGTCATCCGCCCTCCGGTGCGGACTGGCATAACACGCATCTGCCGCAACTGCTGCAAATGACGCCACATCGCATGCGGTGCAGCGCTAGCAGACAATGGAAGCACGGCATACAGGATCATCTCTGAGAAGGCGGCATCAATCAGACGATAGTTTCAGGGGCCTGCGACGCCATGATAATCGATGCATGCACCGGGGCCGTGGTTTTGCTTGTCTTACCATCGCGTAACAACGTCGACAGTATTGCTGTATCGTTGAAACGAAAGCGTGACAGCATGACGTTGCAGCTCGCCATTTTCATGACCTGGGCATTACTCATGCCAGCCAACAGATCTGCAATCTCTCCACTGATGCCTAACCGGAAGATAGCCTCCGCACGGTCATGGCGAATCATCTGCTGCGCGATCATCAGGTAGCTCAGATTGACATCGCGGATTTCGGACAAATAATCGTTAAGCATTGTCGGCCCCCATCTATCTTAGTAAGCGAAAACTTCTTGCAGTACATCCAAAGCCTTTGCCATCGTTTCCTCGCTGATGGCGCCCAGCTTTCTTATTAACCTCGTTTTCTCCAGCGTAGAGATTTGATCCAACAGAATCAATCCTTCTTTCTGCATGAATTTCACCGGTATTCGGAAAGGTGCAGGCAGTTCGTTCGTACTCATCGGCGCTACGATGAGTGTGCTTAGGTACTCATCCATTTCCTCTGGAGAGACAACCACACAAGGCCATCGCTGCTGCATCACACTCCCGACTGGCTTTTCAAATTCGATTAGCCAGACCTCTGCTCGCCTTACCATGAAAACTCTTTATCCGATTCGTTAGGAATGAGCGGCCATGCAATGGGCTGCTCTGAAGATCTTGCTGCAATCATCTGGCAAGCTTGCGCCCATCCTTCGCGCGATTTCCGTTTCGGCTTGCGGATCACGATCGCATCGTTTTCCACTTCGATTTCGACTTCGCCCAGATCAAGACCGGTCTGCATCAAGAATGGCTTGGGTATCAAGACTCCTTGTGAATTACCCATCTTGCGGATTGCAGTCTTCATAGAAATTCCTTTAACAGAATGTAACAACATAGTACAACATGATTGCCGAAAAGCAAGTATTGAATATAAACAATGTTGGAACGATGCAATAGCTTGTTACAACAATGTAATGACTTACGGAAGAAATGACGTGATTTAGGTTGGGTTCTTCAGGAAGGTGCTGAAGTCATCCCTGATGAGTTCAGGCGAAACCTAAATTGTGGATACTTCCCCTTACGGGAAGCGTATAAAGAAGAAGGCCGCATCAGAACAGAGTAAGGCAGCCCCCTCTTTTCACCGTACCGGACCTCTCTTTTTCCATTCTGTCGTGGTGAAATGCGTGCTTCCTCTAGGGCTGCGCCATATTTCTTTTTAGTTCGTCACCGGCCTGTTGGCGAATACGTTCGATTTCCCGATCCTTCACGGTTCTCGACGATGTACGGTGTTTCGGTGCCGCCGTGGCGTTGGATCTCATCGTCTTGGAGGAGGACTTAACGGTTGCGAGTGATTCAGTGGTTGCACTTGCTACGGCGGCGCTTGCATTTACGGGCTGCTGCGCAAGGTTTGTCGATGGCGCCATGGTTGCGCTTTCCGCTTGAATGGGGGTATGACTCGTGTTTGAGGGTGAAGCACTGCTGGGAGACTTGGTGGTTACCGCTCGCGTTGCCGTAGATTCGCGTTCGACGGAGACAGAAGACGGTGCGATGCCGTCATAGGGCAGTTCGCTCGATTGAATGCCGCGAATTAGCGTGGGTGAGGCCTGCGGAACATTGTCCGGCGCGGATGCTGTCGGCCTCACATGACGTACAGGGTTGACTGTGCTGAGAGCATTTTCGGCGGTAAGTCGATTGACCCACCACGCCGCTGATACCCCTACACCAATACCAAGCAAGAAAATGCTCGTCATCAAGGCACTACGCGCCGTCTTTTCTTTTACGGCGAACGGAGGCTGATCGCGATTCACACGGTGGGATGAGGAGAGACCATGTAATTGACCATAAGCTGGATTGGTAGAGTGATGCGGCGGCACCGCACCAAAGCTTGGCTCTAAACGCTGCTGCCATGCGCGTGTTTTAGGACCCGCATAATTGGGCTTGTGTGTTGTTCGCGTCTGACTTTTGGATTCATGCTGTGACGCGCCGGATGGTATTGATTTTCTTGAGCTGACATCGGCCAAGTGATACACCCTCCTGTTTTTTAGCGTGAACGTTCGAGCCGACGTCGAATTGCAAACACCACAAAACCGGGCTGTATGTTTGTCGTGCCTGCTTCATCCGTCATCGACGCAAAGGAACCATCCTCAAACGTAAGGCAATTGCAATAGGATAGAGCGACGATCAGGCATTTCCCAGGCTAATGCCGATGAAATGCCCCTTTACTTGATGTAGGTCATGCAAGGGGCAGCTTCCGACGAAGAAGCAATGGATACTTGGAAACAGACCTAACAAAAACGGCTGCCATTGCAGCAGCCGTTCTAAGGAAACATTTTTCTGAACTAAAGATTCAGTTCATAAACAATCTTCCACTGACCTCCTTCTTTGGCCCAGTATTGTCGCTTACGAATCGAGGTCTTGTTTTTTCCAAATTGCGATTCCTGCGTGAAGGTGCTGACAAGCATATCTTCGCGACCAGGATAGAAAAAATAGGTTGCATCACGCAAGTTAATAGACAACTGTCGAACACCGCTCATGAACTGTTGGTGCTTGAGTAACCAAGCTTGGCGATCCTCGCCTCGATCAGATTTGAACTTACTCGAATAATTTTCCACCACGCGTGCCGGACTCCGACTCTCGATATCGCGTTTCCAATTCTCTACCAAGCGGATTGCGAGGTTGCGATCATTCTCCCATTTCGCCTTACTGACGAAGTCGATACTCTCGCCGATCACTACCGGCGTCTTACCGACCTCAACCGAATTTGCGAGCTTGTGAAGGTCCGGATTCGTTAATACCACACAGCCATCGGATGACAATGGGGGACGACTGTAACTATCCGACGGGGTGCCATGCAGCCAGATTCCGGAGCCACTTCGCCCGTTGATCTTATCCCATTCGTTCGGGTAGTTAATCGGCAATGCACCGGAGCCGTAGAAGTCTGGCAAACGCGCTCCCGGTAAGTGACTGGTGATGTAATAAACGCCCACCGGCGTCTTCTGGTCGCCTTCCTTGAGTTTGTTGACGCCCAGTTTGCCTTGACTGATGTAATAGTCGGCGACGAACTTCAGTTGACCGCCTTGATTGGCATAAACGTACAGCCGAGATCGCTTGGCATCGACGAGCAGTACATGTTTCTGGTCTTCACGTAACTGCAGGACGAGACGTGGCATCATGTCGGGGCTCGGACGCTCACGCAGGAACTTCAGGCGCACCCTGGCTTCTTCACGCAGATTCTTTAACTTATCGTCGGGGGCACTCACCGCCCCCAGCGTCCTTACTGGACGGGTCTGCATGAGCAACAGGTCACCGCGAATCAGATGACCGAGACGGAAGTTGGGATAATCCTCAACGAGTTTATTGGCTTTTTCCAGCGCTTGACGCAGGTGGTTTGCGCCAAGTTCCTTGTAGACCTCGATCAACAGTACTTCTGGGTCAGGCTTATCCGCGACGGGCGCCGGCGCCGGTGGTTGGGGCGGAACACGGGCGGGGGAATTCTTTGCAAATACGCCGGACGTCGCCGTCCAACCGCTGGCAGCCAGCAGCAAGAAAATCCCCATGCTTAGAAAACGCCTGGAATGGGTTGTGATCCAGCCGTGTGTAGATTGGAAGCAAAACATCAGCTACCCGTATTCTCCTGCTTGATCTGCCACTTGCCGCCTTGCCTGACCATGACGAGAGTCTTGCGGGTATTAGCAGTCAAGCGGTCCGAAATATATACTTGGCGGAATTTCACGGTTGCGGTATTGCCACTTACCGTAACCTGGGGTGCCTCGACCTTGACGCTGATGCTCCCCTTGCCAACAATACGCGCACGACGGTCCTCTTCCCAGACCTTACGCGACTGACCGTTCGGGGCCTGGAATTCATTGCCATAGTATGCCAGGTAGGCCTTCACGTCCCGTGCGCTCCATGCCTTGGCCCAGCCATTAACGGCCTTCAGTACGTCATCGTGTTCGCCATTGCCATTCTGTGCTGCTTTCGGTTCAGGCTTGGCAGCTTCTTGTTTCGCCACTTTCGGTGGGGGCGTGACAGGTGGAGTAGGCGTTGGGACTGGCTTGGCAACTGGCGTCGATGGTGTCTGCGCAACAGGCGCTGCAGGCGCAGGCTTAGCTGGTGCTGCGACGATTGGTGCAGGCGCTTTCGCGATGACCGGTGCCGGTGGCGCGGCCGGCGCCGGTGGGGCGGCCGGGGCTTTTGCATTCGTACTGCCGCTCATGTTGCCTACTAGGGAGCGTACCAAAGTCAGTTTCGATTTTGCGGCAGAATTGCCAGAGTCAAGTTGGAGCGCTTTGTCATAAGCCTGGCTTGCCAGCTTCGCATGGACGTCACCAAGATTTTCATAGGCCGTCGCATAGCTTGGATTCGTGCGAATTGCCGCATCGAGCGCAGCGCGCGCCTTTTCGTACTGCCCTGCAGCAGCGTACAACACGGCCAGATTGTTGTGTGGCTCCGGCAGAGTCGGATAGTCTTCCGTCAGTTTACTAAATACGGCAACCGCTTCTGAGGACTTGTTCTGTTCGGTAAGGATGACGCCCTTCAGAAAGCGCATCTGCGCATCACGCGGATTCTTACTCAGAAAAGCATCTGCTTTTGTCAGGGCTTCCGCATATTGACCAGCACGCATAAGTTTGTTGACGTCACTGAGGTCGTCGGCAAGCGTCGGCGCGGCGAATAAGGCGGCAAGCAAGCCGGACAAAGCAACGCATTTATTCAGGGCTGGACGCAAATGGAAACTATTCATGCGGCACGGTTTGAAGGTCATGGTGTTAGTTGGTGTATTGTGCGGGACGCGGTTTGCGGGCTGAGAAAGCCAGGCAGCGAGCCCGTATGGTTTGCCATACCGTTTTTAAAACCAGTGCATTCTAACCGCACTAGCTCAAATACGCCATTTGGGAACGCGCTACTTACTGCCGAGGATAAAGTCGGGTACCAGCCACGCAACATGGTAGAACCATGTGCGTCGGGACGCCCCTCACGAAATTGTGACAGAACCTTACTCTTTGTCGGTGTCAGCCTGCACAAAGAGATCGACAGGCTGATCAACAGGGGCTTCCGGCAGCGTCGTGCTGAGTTGATATGACATTTGCAACTTCGAGGGCATGGCAACCGTGATCGGCCGTGCGGCCGCCGGCACTTGGGCAACAGTCCTGGCCGGTTGGTCGCCCTGCATGGCCCAGGTGCTTGCCACCGCCACGCCGACAACGAACGCTGCCCCGCCCATCAGAGCAACGAGTGGACGCTTGACGGCGGTGTTCTTCAGCGGTGGCACAGGGGATTCTGCGAGTACCGATTCGGCACGCACGCGCCACGCACCAACGATATCGCTCTTTTGGGTCATGCGTTCCATCAGATCTTTTGCGATCGCTTCGGCTTCTGCTTGTTCGCGTTCTATCTTGGCGCGCAGGGTCTCTGCCTGCTCCGTCGTGGATAAAGCATATTCCTTTTGTTTGCGTGCCGCATCCAGCGCGCGGCGTTCAGCGGCGGCACGCGTCTCTTCGACTGCGCGCGCCTGGGCTTCCGCCTCGATGCGTTTGATCGCCAGATCTGCGGCTTCCCGTTCGGCTGCAATGCGCTTTTCTGCTTCAACCTGGGCGATTTCTTCGGCACGTGCTTTCTCTTGAGCCGCAGCCAGTGCCTGTTGTTCTGCCTTGGCTCGTTGACTTTCAAGGCGTGCCAGATCGCTAGCTTCGCGTGCTTTGGCCTCTGCGGCTTCGGCGGCCTGACGTTGCATCTTGACATGCTCGGCCGCTTTTTCTAAGAACTGCTTTTCAGCGGCGGCTCTTGCTTCGCTCGCCATGCGGGCATCGCGTTCGGCGTGCTCGCGTGCGCGTGTAACTTCGGCTAGTTCGCTTTCGATGCGGGCACGTCTCTGAGCATGCGCAAAGGCGCTCTTCTCGGAAGAAAGTTTTTGTTCGATCAAAACGAGCGCTTGCTGTTCAGCCGCTGCACGTTCTTGTTCAATGCGAACCTTCTCCTGTATAGCCGCCAGTTTCTTTTGTTCGGTATAGGCACGCTGGCGCTCCACGGCTGCTAGCTCGATCGCTTTGCGCATGTTGTGTAGCGCTGCATGCGCAGCCTTGCGTTCGAGCTCTACGCGTTCTGCTGCCTTTTGCATGAGTCGTTTTTCCGCGATAAGCTGAACTTCAATTGCCTTGCGAGCCTCCTGCTCAGCCTGTTCGCGCGCGCGCATCGTTTCCATACGCTCCGTTTCAGCGCGCATACGCGCTTCGGCCTCAGCTTGTGCTGCACGCTCCGCAGCAAGCTGTTGCTGCACGGCGCCCAACGCTTGTTGCTCGGCAAGCGCGCGTTGCTCTTCGGCGCGTGCAAGTTCGTCTGCTTCCTTCGCCCGCGCCTCTGCAGCATCGGCAACTTGGCGCGCCAGTTCTGCCTGGCGAGCAGCCTTTTCCATTTGCTGTTTTTCGGCAGTCAGTTGCGCCTCGATTGCATCGCGTGCGGCTTGCTCAGCCTGCTGCCTGGCTTGCATGGTCTGCGCATGTTCCGTTTCGGCACGGGCGCGCGCTGCGGCGTATTGGCGCGCAGTTTCTTCGGCAGCCCGTTTCTTTTGAATCGCGTCGAGGGCCTTCTGTTCGGCGGCTGTCCGCTCCTGTTGGGTGCGTGCCAGCGCAACGGCTTCACGTGCTTTGGCTTCCGCTGCCGTAGCGGCTTGACTTTCGAGTTCCGCGTGCCGTGCGGCCTGCTCCAGTTGCAGCTTTTCGGCAGCACATTTGGCTTCAATGGCACGGCGTGCTTCCAGTTCTTTCTGTTGGCGCTGGCGCAGCAGTTCGGCATGTTCCTCCTCGCGGCGTAAGCGTTCCTCTGCTTCGATACGGGCGGCTTCTTCGGCTTGACGCTTGTGCTGTTCTGCTTGCAGGGCACGTTGTTCGACTTCGGCGCGCTCACGCTGAACACGCGCCAGTTCGGTCGCTTCGCGGGCCTTTAACAAGGCTGCTTGTGCGGCTTTTCGCTGATGTTCGGCGGAAGCTCCGACCTGCTCAGCAGCACGTTTTTCAGCGATTGATTCCGCTTCTCGTGCGGCGCGCAGGGCACGGTCAGCCTCCGCCCGTGCATGCATTGCGGCGATCTGTTCCTGTTCGGCATGTAACCGGGCGTCCATTTCGACACGGGCAGTTTGCTCGGCAGCCAGTTTTTCCTGAGTTGCCTTCAGTAGGCGTTGCGCAGTCTCGTTGCGTTGGCGTTCTACCAGGACCTTCTGTTGCAAGGCCTCCAATGCCTCTTGTTCTGTCTTGGCGCGCTGGCGCTCAAGGTGTGCCAATTCGACAGCTTCGCGTGCTTTGAGTACAGCAGCCTGTGCCGCTTGGCGTTGCGCGTCGGCACGCTCCATCGCTTTTTCGAGAGCGAGTTTGGCGGCAGCGCATTCTTCCTCTTTGGCCTGACGAGCCGCTATTTCAGCACGTTCCTGCTCGCGCAGCAGAGTGGCATGCTGCATGTCGGCTTTTTCGCGGGCCTTGGCGGCAGCAATCGCAGCCTCTTCTGCACGCACTTTTTCTTGCAGAGCGACGACGGCTTGCTGTTCAGCGTTGGCACGTTCCCGTTCGACGCGGGCATGCTCCATTGCTTCGCGTGCTTTGATGGCGGCAAGTTCGGCTGCCTGACGTTGTAGTTCTGCCTTTTCAGCCGCTCTGGCACAGGCCTCCTGTTCAGCAGTGGCTTGTTCTGCTGCCATTTTGGCTGCGGCGGTCTCAAATTCGATACGTTTTTCTGCGAGCTGCTTGGCACGCTGTTCTTCCGCGCTGCGTGCTTGTAATGCATCGGCGACTTTCTGCTCGGCTTCCGCGCGTTCCCGAGCTTCATGGATGGCACGCGCTTCGGCGGAGGCGCGGGCGCGGGCTTGCGTTTCAGCTTGATGTTCAGCTTCGACCCGGGCCAGTGCTAAGGTTTGCAGTTCACGCTCTGTCCGGATACGTGCTTCGGTAGCAATGCGAATGCGCTCTTCGGCTTCGCGGCGTGCCTGCGCGGCAGCCGCAGCTATCACTTCGGCTTGCTCGCGCCGAGCGGCAGCTTCACGCAGTTCAGTGTCGGCTTCTAGCCGCATTTGAAGCGCTTCGGCCGCCTTGCGCTCCAGCTCGATGCGAGCTTGGGCCGCAGCTTCACTTTCCTGTTCGGTCAATATACGGGCGCGTGCCTCTTCGCGTGCGCGCACTTCGGCCGGTACTCGGTTCCATGCAGCCTGCAGAGCCATGACTTCGATGCGTTCACGTTCACGAGCGACTTCGAGTGCTTCACTACGTGCCTTGGCCAGCATTTCGGCTGCATGGCGTGCCTCCTTCTCTCGGCGTTCTTGTTCTCGCGCAATCTCGACGATACGGGCATCGGCGCGCACGCGTGCTTCGGCTTCCTGCTTTGCTGCTTCGGTGGCGGCGACACGTTGGGCGGCTTGCCAGCGGGCGAGTTCGGTCTCTTGTGCCAGCTCCTCAGCGGCAGCGGCGGCACGTGCAGCCAGTTCGGATTCTGTGGCGATTTGCTCAGCAGCGCGTTGGCGGGCCTGTTCTTCGTTTCGCGCGCGTGCCTCTGCAATGCGCTTGGCCTCGGCTTCGGTCTGTGCACGTGCACGTAATTCGGCGATTTCCTTCTTGATCGCAGCGGCGCGTGCTTCACTTGCTTCGCGCGCTTGGCGCTCGGCCTCCAGACGAAGGCGGCTGGCTTGAATTGCCTCTTCGGCAGCTTTAGCGTTTTGGTAGGCTTCGGCAGCTGCGGCGGCCTCGATGCGGGCACGATCTTCTGCCAGCGCACGTGCACGGGCTTCAGCGTGAGCCCGGTTTTCCGCGGCGACCGTCGCCTTGGCCTCGGCTTCAACGCGAGCAATCGCTTCACGGATCGCTTTCAGGTCGACGCCACCGGCACGCGATCCCGGCTTCGCTGAGGATATGCTTGCCCCGTCCATGTCCTCAGCATCCAAGACGGCCTCTTGCCTTTTGAGGTCGTTGTGCGTCGCCTGTTTTGTGTCCATGTATCTGCTCCCGCTGGATGAGCGATTTCGGTGATTATTCTTTGCACACCGGGCTAGAATTTCCTACCATGCATTATCGAGGCCGAGCGATCAAATCAGACTCCGAATAGAAGGAGAAATCCAAGTCATTTCCTTAAAATGGGAAGCAGGTTATTTCTCCCACGTTTATGGGATTTTTGATAAAAGAACAGCTCGCCTTATCCACTTTCTGTTTTGCTAATGCAATACTGTTGACTTGTATTGCATTCAGTAGTGCTTGATTCTGGTACGCGACAAAATCGTTCAAAGGCATTACAGTATATAAAATGGTTGTTTTGCCACGTTACCGGTCAGAATTTGTCCGGCACCCCCAATTGCTGAAGCAAAATGCGGAGGCCAAGGGAAAGTCATGCAATTCGAAAAAGACAAATTATTGACGCCCTCACGCGAGACCATCGGCAATGCCGGCCATGGCACCGTGCTGGCAATGGGCTCGTTGTTAGCCGACATGAATCACGACATCCGGACGTCGATGAACGGGATTCTCGGCATGCTGGAATTGCTTCTTGATACCGAGCTCACGGCGCCGCAGAGGCAATATGCCCACCTTGTTCAACACCATGTCGATACATTGCTGGAGCTGCTCGAGCGCGTGATCGACCTGTCCTTGATCGGGTCGACGCAATTCAAGCTGTCCTATGTATCATTCGATCTCCTTCAGGAGATGCGAGCAGCCTGGGCTAGCAAGGAAGAGGCGGCACGTGGAAAAGGGCTGCAGCTGAATCTGATCTATCCTCCGGCAGTGGAGCTGAATGGCGATCCGGCGCGTTTGCGTAAAGTCGTATCAAGTCTGATCGACATTGCATTGCGCTTTACGGACGAGGGTGAAATCATGGTGGAGATGGCAGCGGTGCGCGAGCAGCCAGGCCGATGCCACGTGGGACTGGCCATTCACGCACCGAATCTTTCTGCTGCAGGCGAACGCCTTGCCTCGGTGTTGAATCAATCCACAGAAGGCGGCATCGCGGCGCTTCACACCTACGGCAAAGGAGCGCTGGAACTGGTTCTGTGCTCGCAGCTCGCACGTTTGATGGGTGGAAGCCTGAACGTCTATCGTGCGCCGCAGCAAGGAACGATCTTACGCTTTTCTATCGAGCTGCCTCTGGCGCCGAACCCGATGGCGGATACCAGAGCAATGGTGCTTGCCGAACACCCGCTCGAATGGGAACCGTTGTTCAGCCGGTTTTGCGACCAAGGGGCGCGCATTGATATTTTTGATTCGGCAGTCGCTGCGCTGGCTGCTCTGCGCCAAGCGGTAAGCGATGCCAATCCCTATCATATCGTCATGCTTTGCCCGCAGGTGCAAGGTCTGGATGCCAACGTATTGAGCACGGCGATCAAGAACGATCCGGCATGCAAAAATACGCTGCTTGCCTTTCTTAGCGAGCATCCACACGAAGAATCTGCCGACCTTGCGGAGGCAGGTTTCTCCGCCATGATTGCCAAGTCGTCACCGCCACATGCCGTACTGTCGGCGATGAACCAGCTTTGGAGCGCTGCAGCCAGCGGCACCACGCCACCGTTCATTTCCACTGAAGCGAAATTGCAGCCACAGCGGCAAGCTGAAGCACTCGCCCCTTTCTCCGGCCGGCGCCTCCTTGTTGCTGACGACAATCCGGTGAATCAACAGGTGGCATTACGCCTGCTGGAGAAACTTGGTTGCAAAGTGGATATCGCTGCCAACGGTGAAGAAGCTGTCGACATGCATGCGGATGCCTGCTATGACTTGATTTTGATGGACTGCGAAATGCCAAAGATGGACGGCTTCCAGGCGACTTCGCACATCCGGGCGGCAGAAGGATCAATGCGACGCACGCCTGTCATCGCATTGACGGCATGCACGGCACAAGGAGAACGAGAACAATGTCTTGCCGCCGGTATGGATGACTTTCTGTCGAAGCCGATCCGCCCGCAGATCCTCAAGGAAATGCTGGTGCGCTGGTTGCCGGAGATGCCAGCAAGTCCAGAAGAAACACCGTCGCCGGTCTGCTCGGACGAGCTGGAAGCGATGCATGAGATGTTCGGTGACGACTTCCCTGACCTCGTTGCGCTTTACCGCAATGACAGCCCGCCGCGTATCGCGAGTCTGCGCACAGCATACATAGCGCTAGATGCCACCACGCTTGCCAAGGTGGCCCATGCGTTAAGCGGCAGCAGCGCCTCAATTGGGGCCAGCGGGTTAGCCGCCCTGTGCAAGGAGCTGGAGCTGCGGGCAAATGCAAAGACCCTGAATGATGCCGAAAAAAGAATAAGAGCAATCGAAATGGAATACCAACGGGTCAACGACAAGCTGTACACCATGCTTGGGTGAGGAATACATGGGGCCATTTGACAAGGAACTGAACGTGGTCATTGCGGATGACGACAGCACAACGCGCCGCGTCCTGCGCTTGCTGCTGCGCGAGCACGGCCATCAGGTGGTTGCAGAAGCCAACGACGGCGAAAAAGCGGTGGAAATGTGCGATACCCATAAACCCGATATTGCCTTCATCGATATCAATATGCCACGCATGGACGGCCATCAGGCTGCTGAGAAAATCCGGCAGAATACGCCCGACGTTGGCATGATTATGATCAGCAGCCTGCCAACACTCGATAACGTCCAAAAAGCCTTGCAGGCGGGCGCCAGCGGATTCGTGGTCAAGCCATTTAATGCTGTCAAGGTAGCAGAAGCCATCAGCCACTGCCTTAAGCAAAAGCGCTAGAGCGGTTTGAATGCGCGTGCAAGGGAGGTCAGCTCGGGCCGGGAAGCGCAACCGTACATGAGGGTGAAGTGGGGAATCCGGGCGGCATGCCGCCCGCCCACGCAACGGCCCAGGCTTGCAAGCCTGGGTGCGCCCTGCAAGGACGGTGAGCATCGCAGGCCCGAGATGGCCCCCTTTCACGCACAGTCAAATCGCTCTAAAAGAACGCGGTGCTTTAACCGCTTCGAATCACCATCAGGCCGGCGCGCAATCCGAGGGCGACATCGGGATTGGGGAAGACGACATACTCGGTTACGTCGCCGACCCGATACACCGTATCGCCGTCTACTGCGATCACACTATCAGGCTGCATGGGCGTGAAATTCTGTGTGCTGCGGTCGAGTACCATGCGGAATGCTTCGCTGTTCTTGATCAATTCCTGCGCAACATGGAATACCTGCGGCGTTTCTCCACAAGATGGCACCTGACCGGACCGTATGAAGGCGTCTAGCGCACGGCGCGTGATCTCGAATCGGCGTAGTTCGTTGTGACCGAGGGCCTCAATTTGCCCTAGCTCTACAGTAGAACTGGTCGCCCCCAAAGAAGTAGCAGTATAGGCACTGAACGTCCCTGCTGACCTAGGATTCAATATCGCCGCACCGATTCCGGCTCGTCCGAGCCAGCCTAGCATGACATGGCAGCGTGCCTCAGTGATGGCTGCCGGCACCACGGCAAAGGTCGGGTAATGCGATGGCCGGATGGTGGTATGCAAGTCAAGGTGCCATTTCTCCGTATCCGGCCCGGCGAAGAAGTTTGCCGCCGCGCACATGATCATATCGGCTCGACTTGCCTCGGTTGCTGATGCCAGCGCACCACGATCCGCACGGAATAAGCGGTTCAGATCAGCATCGATTAAACGCTTCCCCTGGGCGATGGCGGCGAGATTGCCGATCACCACCATCAGATCCACTACCAAGGCCTGCGGTTCGCAAGCCAGCGCCTCCAGCAGCTGCGACAGCATTTCAATCGGTGCCGTTTCATCGCCATGGATACCTGCTGACAGCAGCAAGCGCGGACGCCGCAGTGTGGGACTAGCAGAGGTCAGTTGCAAAATACCACGTGACGGTAAGCGCACTGAGAAACCGGCGTTGGCGAAACGATCCGCGACATGCATAAAATCGCCTTCGGCCAACGCGCGTACTGCTTGCGAAATCGCATTATCCATGGCTATCCGTGTCAGCCCGCATCTGCCGCCAAAGAGGCCGCGTCGGACAAAGCCCACACGTGGAGCACTGCATGTTCAAGATTCTGCAGGGTATCGGCGCTCCGCGCACTGACCTTCAGTTTTTTGATCAGCGCATCGACCAGTGCGACAGGATTCTCGGACGCTGGCATATGCGCAGGCGTCTGTTGCAGCGCCCGCATGAGCAAGCGCTGTTGCGCACGGCGCAAGACCTGCAGCGCATGATCGCGCAACGGTTCTTGCGAAGCGTTTGCCGGGACATGCATGAGCGTTCGCTCAAGGCCATCAATGCCAACTTGGCGGCGCAGGGCCATTCCAAGTTTAAGGAACTGCGGCAGGCCCATACCTTCCGGACGCGGCACCAACAGACCTGCGAACAAGAAATCAGCAATGCCCTCAATCGCCTCCACCGCTTTGGACGCCTGCACGAAGGTATCTGGTAAACCTTGCGTCGGCAAACTGGACTCGATCCCAGGAACAAGCTCATGGATGGCATTGGGCTGACTGAAGAAAGTCGTTAGCTCAGTCAGTGCTGAGGATGCACGCGCTTGCTGCTCCGGCACAGAGAGCACACCTTCGATAACTGATTTTTGCAGCGCACGAGTGTGCTGGTCCACCGCCTTCGAGACTTCACAAGATACTTGCAAAGCATAGGTATCAAGTGCAGCAAAGGTGGAGGCCAAATTCAAGGCTGCCCACGCCTGTGCCCAGGCGCAAATGACGTCGGTTTCCTTCACGCCACGGGCATGGGCGATTCCAGCGATCAGCACGGGACCGCAACGATTGACCGATTCGTTTGCCAGTACGGTTGCGAGAATCGCGTTGGCCAACGGATGGTCAAGCGCGTTTCGGGTAGCAACCAGGGTCTCGGGAAAATAGGGGGTCAACAAGGTTCTGGCCCAGGAGAACTGGGTAAGCGACAGCTCGGCCAAGAGTCGCTTGTATCGATTTTTCACATGCGCCACCACGACCGCCAGTTCCGGCGTGGTGAGGCCTCGGCCTTCGGTTTTTCGGGTCACTAATTCGGCAGCGGTCGGCAACTGTTCTAGCTTGCGCGACAACACGCCCTCTGCTTCCAGGCTTGCAATCAGTGCCGCATAGCTGTCCTGCACAGCCGGGTCGAACTGGGCTTGTGCTTCGCGCACCAACAGATGCGTTTGCAGCGCATTATCCCGCAGCACCAGGCGTTCAATGTCGAGAGTAATGTCGTTCAACAACCGATTACGCACGTCAGTGCTCAGTTTACCGGCATTGACTTCTGTATCGAGCCATATTTTGACATTGACCTCGTGATCAGAGCAGTCAACCCCTGCGGAATTATCGATGGCATCAGTGAAGATGTGTCCTCCCTTCAGGGCAAACTCGATGCGTCCAGCCTGGGTCGCGCCAAGATTACCCCCTTCGGCAACAACTTTGCAGCGCATTTCTTTACCGTCAACGCGAATGGCATCGTTGGCGCGGTCCTTGACCTGTTCATGTGTTTCGGTAGAGGCCTTGATGTAGGTGCCAATGCCACCGTTGTAGAACAGATCCACAGGCGCCAGCAGGATCGCATGCAACAGCTCTTCCGGCGTCAGACTGGTCGCCTCAATACCGAGCGCGGCGCGGGCCTGGGGCGAAAGTTCGATGCTGCGCGCGGTACGCGGCCAGACGCCGCCGCCTTCGGATATCAGGTTCTTGTCATAGTCGTCCCAGGATGAGCGTGGCAGCGCGAACATACGCTGACGTTCCTTGAACGACTTTTCCACGTCCGGATTGGGATCGATAAAGAGATGACGATGATCAAATGCGGCGATCAGTTTCAGCTGACGTGAGAGCAGCATGCCATTGCCAAATACGTCGCCCGACATGTCGCCGACACCAACGGCTGTGATCGGCGTGGTGTTCAGGTCATGCCCCATTTCATAGAAATGACGCTTGACTGCCTCCCACGCGCCCTTCGCAGTGATACCAAGTTTCTTGTGGTCGTAACCATTGGAGCCGCCAGAGGCGAATGCGTCGCCTAGCCAGAAACCACGTTTGACGGCAATGCTGTTAGCGATGTCGGAGAAGGTAGCGGTACCTTTGTCAGCCGCCACGACCAAATAAGGATCCGGGCCGTCGTAGCAAACGGTTTCGGCTGGATGCACAACTTCCCCTTGTACGCGGTTGTCAGTCACATCCAGCAGGCCAGCGATGAACAAGCGATAAACGGCCTCCCCTTCCACGGCGGTCGTCTCTCGCGTCGCTTCTTTCGGCATCATCTTGCAAACAAAGCCCCCCTTGGCACCAGCCGGCACGATGACGGCATTCTTGACCATCTGCGCCTTGACCAGGCCGAGCACTTCTGTACGGTAGTCTTCCATACGGTCCGACCAGCGCAGACCGCCGCGCGCAACCGGACCGCCTCGCAGATGCACGCCCTCAAAGCGCCGTGCGAATACAAAGATCTCACGGTACGGGCGTGGCTGCGGTAAGAGCGCGAGTTCGCTGCTGTCGAACTTGAAGATAATCCTGTCGCCGGTTTGGCCACTCTGGAAATACGAAGTGCGCAGCGTTGCCAGCATCAAATCAGCGAAACTGCGCAGGATGTTTTCCGTGTCTGCATGGTTGACGTCCGTCAGGCGCTGTTTGAACGTTGACAGCGCAGCGGTACCGAAGGCGCGTTGCTCAGCGGAGAGAGAGGGATCGAAGCGCGTCATGAAGCTTTCGACCAAGGCCCGTACATGTGCGGGCTGCGTCTTGAGACGCTCAGCGATGTAACGCAGACTGAAACGGCAACCCGCCTGGCGCCAGTAACTGGCATAAGCACGAATCAGTTGTACTTGCTTCATGTGCAAACCGGCTTCGACAACCAGCGCGTTCATGCGGCCGTCTTCGGCCTCTTCATTGAATAAGGATTCGAACAATTCCTGAGCGGCTTGAGCGACTTGCGGTTGGGCCAATTTGACGGCACTTTGCGCGTCAACCGACAGACAGGAAACGAAGAATCGCGATCCGTCTGGCGCAGGGATTGAATGCGTGCGTTCACGTAGGATAGAGACGCCAGCGTTCTGCAAGGCGGGGAGAATGGACGACAATGGCGGCACACTGTTGATCGAATGCAGGCGGATCGTCACGGCGTCGCCCGCCCCAACTTCAATACGGACTTTCACACGCGATGGTTGGGGATTGCCGAGCAATGTACAAAGATCACGGTAAGCGACCGGCGGTGAAACGCCGTTGATGTAATCGGTAGGCAATCCGGCGCGCAACTTGCGCAATGCCTGACGCAGCTGCCCGTCTTCAGTATTGTCGACCAGTCCGTCGAAGCTGTTGTACCAGCCCTCCAGTACGGCAAGCAAAGGTTGCTGAATGTCGGTTTCGAGTTCAAGCGCCATGTTGGCAGCGTTGGCGATCATGTACACCCGCGCCAACGGGCCGTCGGCAAGCAAGGTCTGAACTCGCACATCACGTGCACCGGAAATAGTATGCAGGGTTCGTGCCAATGTCTCTTGCGAATGCGCACCGTAACGTTCGCGCGGCATGTAGACCAGGACGTTCAAGTGACGGCCGTAGACGTCGCGGCGCGTGAAGACTTTGGCACGCGGCTGCTTGTACAAGGCAACGACGGCACCGCAAACACTGGCCAACCATGCCGGTTCAGCCTCCATCACTTCCGTACGGGGAAGCGATTCCAGAATTTCAAGAAACTTCTCGGCCCGAAAGCCTTCCGAGCGCACACCGGCCAGCGTCAGTACCTCCTTGATGCGGCCACGAGCGAAGGGTTGTTGCGGCAAGGTGCTGGCGGTGGCCGCGCGCGAGAACAGCCCGACAAAGCAGTGTTCGCCCAAAAGCGTGCCCTGATTGTCGGTATCGCGTACACCGATGAAATCAAGTTGCTGGTCGCGGTGCAACGTAGACTGCACGTCGGCCTTCACTACTGACAACGTCTCCTTGCGTGCGGCCAACGTATCGAAATCACCAGGGATCCCGGCCAGGCAGTTGCCGTAGACCGGATGGCTCTTGTCCTTCAGCACACCGAGTGCGCTGCCCGGTTCTCGCACCAGTTCGCGCTGGCCGGAGACAACGTGATAGCGTGCATAGCCAAAGACCTCGAAGCCTTCGCTCCGTGCCCAATTAAGGAAGGCGGCGACTTCCTGGCCTGTGGCGTCGTGCGCGGCCGCGGCGGCGCCTACTTCAGACATCTTTGCCTGCAATGCTGCGGCATCGCTGCGCACGGTAGCCGCATCCCCTGCCGCCATGCGGATATTGGCGAGCAATGCCTCCAGTTCTTGCGCATTCAATTCTTCCGCCATGAGGCACAACACATACGATTCGGCCGTATCACCACCATTGGCTGCCTTTTCTGCATGCTTAAGGCTGCCGTCCGCCGCACGCTCGACAGAGAGTACAGCGTTAAGCACCGCGCGCGATTGAACGTGCATTTTGCGCATGGCCATCACCATGGAATCCACCAGGAAAGGCATGTCCGGGTTCAAGATCAATAGTGCGGTTGACTTGCCGCCATGTTCATCTGCATAGGTCAAGGCCTCAATACGCCCACCCTCTTGCGGTCTCCACTTTGCGAGACGGGAAAATCCTTCCCAGAGAGGTGACGCCAGACAATCAGCGGTGAGACCTGCCAAGTCTTCCTCTTCCAGGGAATGTAACCAGGCGCGAATCAGCGATTCGGTAGCAGCATCCGGATGCTTCACATCGGCCAATACGCATGCAAGCGTTTGCTTGCGCAGATCGTGTGATTGTTGTGTCATGTTGTCTCCATTGAGTGGGGTGTTGTGTGAAGCTGTTTTGTAAGAGGCGTTACTGCTGAGGCGTTATTGTTGTTGAAATTCGTATAAATCCGGCAAGCCAAGAATGGTCGTCAATTCATCCAAAGCTGTCTGCACTTCGATTGCAAGCGCCGGGTCGGCTAAGTCAGAAGGCGCAAGACGATCGCGGTAATGTTTTCCTACCCAGGCAACCAGTTGCCAATAAAGCGTATCGGTCATGATTACACCCTGATGCATCGCCGCCACTTCGGCATCCGTCAGCACCACGCGTAAGCGCAGACATGCGGGGCCACCGCCGTTGCGCATGCTCTGGCGCAGGTCGAAACTGATCAGTTCGTCAATGGGATCGCCGTTCGCTATCATCCTTTGCAGATACTTGGCCACGGCTTCATTTTCTTGACACTCCTGAGGTACCACGAGCGCCATCTTGCCATTCGGCTTGGATAACAACTGGCTATTAAATAAATAACTCGACACTGCATCCGCTACCGCTACCTCAGCAGTATTCACACACACCGGACGCAGTTCTGCTTGCACGTTGGCCATGGCACGCTGCAACGATGTCAGCGTTGCCACTTCATCGACGAACGCTTGTTGGTGATAAAACAATACATTGCCATTGCCTACCGCGATGACATCATTGTGGAACACACCCAGATCGATGGTGGCAGGGTTTTGCTGGATAAACAGTGCACGCTGTTCCGCCAGCCCATGCAAACGTGCCACCGCTTGGCACGCTTCCAGGGTTTGGCGCGCAGGAAAGCGTTTCGGTGCCGGCGTGTTAGGATCGAACTCGACGCGGCCATAGACAAACATCTCGACACCGGGCGATCCATGAGTAGCACACAGGCGCGTGTGGTTGGCGGCCCCTTCATCGCCAAATGCCGGCGTGGGCGGCAGCGCATCATGCACAGCGAAATACCGATCGTCCTTGAACAACGCACGCAATGTGCGTGCCGTCTGCGTATGCTCGTATGAGCGATGCAGTTTGTTATTCAGATTCGCTACAGTGAAGTGCGTGCGGCCATCGGCTGTATCAGCAGCGGGACTAACCGTGGCAGCATTCGCCGTCCACATTGGCGAAGCCGAATAGGCACAGGCTAGGATCACCGGCGCCTCTTTATATGCACGGGCGATTACGTCGGCATTAGTGCCGCTAAACCCAATGCTGCGCAGCAGCGCAAAGTTTGGCCTGGCCTGTGGTGGCAGCAGCGCCTGTGCAAAGCCACGCGCCGCCAGTGCCTGCATTTTCGCCAATCCCTGTAACGCCGCTTCCTTCGGATTCGACAAGCTGTTGACATTGTTGAATGACGCCACATTCCCGAATGACAAACCAGCGTAATTGTGGGAAGGGCCGACCAATCCATCGAAATTGAATTCGTGCGCAGTAAGCATGAGGTTCCTTATCGCTCCTCGATTCAAAAGATGAGGCCGGGCGACAACTGCTTCGGCATTTCCAGCTGTGCGTTTTCAATCGAGGCGACTGGATAGGCGCAGTAATCGGCAGCGTAATACGCACTCGGCCGGTGATTGCCTGACTTGCCGATGCCACCGAACGGTGCAGTGCTGGCGGCACCCGTAGTCGGACGATTCCAGTTGACGATACCAGCGCGTGCATGGATCAGGAAGCGCTGCCATTGTTTTTCATCGTCGCACAACAGCCCTGCTGCCAACCCGTATTCCGTTGCGTTCGCAACACGTATCGCACTATCGAAATCAGGTACCCGAATTACCTGCAGCAGCGGACCGAACCATTCTTCGTCGGGGACGTCTTTCGCGTCGGTCACATCAATGATGCCGGGCGATACGAAGCCGGTCCCCTTTTCCAGCTGCCGCATGTTTAGCAAGGCCTTGCCACGGCGTGCAATCAAATCGCTTTGCACCTGCACCAGCTTTTGTGCCATCTGCGCCGATACGACGGGACCCATGAAAGGCACGGGCGTCTGATCATATTTGCCGATGGTGATTCTTGACGTCACATCGACAAGACGATCAATGAACGTCTGCCCCTGTGGAGAATCCTCGACAATTAACCGGCGAGCGCAAGTGCAACGCTGCCCAGCGCTGACAAAGGCTGAGAAAATCGTGTGGTGCACAGCTGCGTCGAGATTGCGTACCCTCCATACGACCAAGGCGTTGTTCCCTCCCATTTCGAGCGCCAACATCTTATCTGGCTGGCCGGCGAACTGTCTGTGCAGCAAGACACCGGTCTGATAGCTGCCCGTGAACAGAATACCGTTGAGTTCCGGCTGTGCGGCCAGGGCGGCACCGGTCTCCCGCGCACCATTGACGAGGTTGAGAACGCCGGGTGGCAAACCGGCTTCATGCCACAATGCGACCGTCTTGATCGCTGTTTGTGGTGCGTATTCGCTTGGTTTAAACACGACGGTATTTCCTGCGATTAGGGCAGGCACGATATGACCGTTCGGCAGATGGCCAGGAAAGTTGTAGGGTCCGAACACACCAAACACACCGTGCGGGCGATGGCGCAATACCGCATTTCCATCAACCACCTGCGTCAACGATTCGCCGGTACGTGTGCGATAAGCCTGCACTGAAATATCTACCTTGTTGGCCATACTTGAAACTTCCGTGCGTGCTTCCCATAGTGGCTTGCCAATCTCAATCGCTATTTGCTTTGCCAATTCTTCACCATGCGCCTTCAGCAAATCACGGAAACGTTGACACACGGAGATACGTTCGTCGAGCGGTTTGCTCGCCCAAGGTTCAAATGCCACGCGAGCCGCTTGGCACGCAAGTCCCACTTCGGCGGCAGTGGCGGCGCGCCCAGACCAGGTCTGCGCTCCGCGAGAAGGGTCAATGGCAACCAATTCGGGGCCTTCCCCGGCAATCCATTGGCCGTTCAAGTAATGACTATGTATGAACATATTTTTTCGGATTAAGTGACATCGTTCGTACGGTATCCGCGGCACGGCAATCCAATGACTGCTGTTGCTCAGTAGTCAGCGCAAGATGACCACCATGAGGAGGCGCCTTCGAGATGATCACGCGAAAATCTTGCATGCGCGTGCTGGCAACGAGATAGGCTTCGTCATCCATGGCTTCGGCAACCACCGTAATGACCGTTGACAACTGACTTTCGCGCAAGGCGCGCAGCTCACTCACACGCGCTTGCAACACCGGGCCGGCATCAAAAATATCGACATAACCTTCGTAATACATCCCCTCCTGCTCTAACAGACGGCGCGCCGGCGCTGTATCGACATGCACACGACCGATCACTTCCTGCGCTTCCTGCGGCAGATACGCGACGTACAGCGGATGACGCGGCATCAATTCCGCAATGAACGATTTTTTGCCGAGACTGGTGAGATCATCGGCACGCTCGAAGTCCATCTTGAAAAAATGACGGCCAAGACTGTCCCAGAAGGGTGAACGGCCATCTGCCCGCTGGTACCCACGCATCTCTGCGATCACCTTTTCTGAGAACAAATGCGGGAACTGCGCAATGAACATGAAGCGGCTCTTTGACAACAGCTTGCCGTTGGTGCCACTGCGATAATCCGGGTGCAGAAACAGCGAGCATAGCTCGGCGCAACCGGTCAGATCGTTCGACAGGTACAGCGTGTCCATACGCGAGAACACCTTCAACTCCTTACTGGAATGCACCAGCGTGCCGATACGATAGTTGTAAAACGGTTCTTCTAACCCGACTGCGCTCTTGATCGCGCAGACACCGACCACTTTGCCAGAACACGTCTCTTCCATCACGAATACGTAATCCCGCTGCGGCGGGGCGATCTGTTCGGCGAATGAGGCACAAGCAATCTCCACGCGGTGCGTGAGAGTCTTACGATCCGGCTTCAAGGTAGTCATGCCGGAACCAACCTGTTCAGCAAGTGCCAGCAGCCCCTCCAGGTCTTGTATTCTGATTGCACGTACGACGAGCATTGGCTGCCTCACAATTTCACACACAACACGGCATCGCCAACCGTGACATCCAGACAGCGCATCACATCCGGGCTGAGGGCAAGTTGATCGGACAAATCAGGTACAGCGGACTCCGTCAGCACTGCACGGAAAGACGCTTCGCGCGCCGTAGCAACCAGATAACGTCCCGTCGGCATGCCATCACGCTGCGGGTTGCCAGCAACGCTGCGCATCATCGACCGCGAAAAGGAACGCAGCGCATTTCTGTGCGCTTGCAAAATCGGACCACCGTCAAAAATATCAATATACGCATCCGGCTCGAACCCCTCATCAGACAGGATCCGAAACGCCAGCGCACCTTCCGTATGCACCCGCCCCATCGCCGCCTGTGTGTCTCTCGGCAGCAGTGGCACATACACTGGGTAATGCGGCATCAACTCAACGATCAAGGTACGATTACGCGCACCTTCGATCAAGCGCTCCGCCTCCAGAAAATCCATCTGAAAGAACTTACGCCCAAGTGCTTCCCAGAACGGCGAACGGCCATCGACGTCGGTGATGCCGGACATCGAGGCAAAAAATCTATCACTAAACCGTTGCGGCGCCACTGCAGCAAACAGCAGGCGTGTGCGTGAGAGGAGGGCCGCTTCCGGGCCGGCATTGCGCCGGTCAGATAGGTAGAAGCTAGATAGCTGCGAGTAGGTAGTGAGGTCAGAACACAGCGTCAACGCATGCACGTTGTTGCTGATATTCAGATCGCGTGACACCTGATTCAGCACCTCGTTACGAAAGGCGAAGAAGGTGCCACTAGCCCCAGCCGTGGCCGCAATCGCTGCAGTGCCGGCAAGCGACTTGCTTGCTGCCGACTCCAGGACAAAAAAGTAGGATTCTTCCCCCGGTAAATTGGGATACCCAGCAAACGACGCAATTGACCGCTCGACCGCGTGTTCGATCGTCCTGCGCGTCCTTGGCAGCGTATGTACCGCCGGTGTCACTCCCGCCACCATTGCATCAAGCGCTGGAATATCCGAAGTCTCTACAGGCCGGACGACAAACATGGGCATCTCCCGCCTTAAGCTGCTATTTTGCAGCGGTCACCATTGTCTCCAGTGCGCGTCGCAAGCGCAACTCAGCCTCAGCGATCTGTGCGTCGGACACCACCAGCGCCGGCAACAGGCGCACGACGTCCGGACCAGCGATCAGCAGCATCAGCCCCTGCGCCTCGGCCGCCTTGACAATATCCTTGGCCTTACCGCGCCAAGCATCGGTCAGCACCATGCCAAGCATCAAGCCACGGCCGCGCAGCGTAGCAAATACCTGTGAATAATCGCACACGACTGCATCCAGCTTTCCGACCAGTGTGGCTGATGCCTGCTTTACACGTGTCAGAAAAGCGGGTGTATTGATGATTTGCAGCACCTTGAGTGCGACTGCAGCTGCCAAGGGGTTACCGCCATAAGTCGTGCCGTGCGCCCCCACCGTGAAAGCACGCGCAATTGCTTCGCTGGTCAGCATCGCACCGATCGGATAACCATTCCCGAGTGCCTTGGCCGAGGTCAGAATGTCCGGCGTCACGCCATAGTCCATGTAGGCGAATAGCGCCCCCGTACGTCCCATACCGCACTGCACTTCGTCAAAGATCAACAATGCGCCTTTGGCATCGCACAGCGTCCGTAGCGTCTTGAGATATTCAGCCTCGGCAGGCAGCACGCCGCCCTCCCCCTGCACCGGCTCAACCACGACGGCGCAGACCTCATCAGTGATTGCGGCACGTGCGGCTTCAATATCGTTGTAAGGGATGTGCTGTAATTCCGGTGGCAGCGGCTCGAAGCCCTCCGTGTATTTGGACTGTCCGCCGACCGACACGGTGAACAAGGTACGGCCGTGGAAGGAATTGGTACAGGAAACAATGCGCGACTTGGTTGCTCCGAACTGACCATGTGCATATTTGCGCGCCAACTTGAATGCCGCCTCATTGGCTTCCGCGCCGGAATTGCAGAAAAACGCGCGCTCAGCAAAGGTTGCCTCCGTCAGCGCACGTGCCAGCTGCAATACCGGCTCATTGGTATAGCCGTTGCCAACATGCCAGAGCGTTTCGGCCTGCACGCGCAACGCCTCGACCACGATGGGGTTCGCATGTCCCAGGCTCGTCACGCCAATGCCAGCGGTGAAGTCAAGATACTGTCTACCCTCTTGATCCCACAAGTCCAACCCACGTGCGCGCACCGGTACCACAGCGCTCGGCGCATAGGTCGGCACCATGACCTCATCGAACGTCTTGCGGCTTACCGGCTCCGCCACAGAACTTGCCTCTCTATCAACTCGCTGTATTGAATGCATTCGATACTCCATCTATCTGGGAATTCGTGCGCTGGCGTCACCATTGTCATCCAACATTTCTCGCCCACCAATAGCATTACTGAAAAATCAAAAGATGTCGTCGTTTTTCAGCAATGAGAAGTACGTTCGCAAAACAAATAGCGCAATTTGATTGTGCGTGAAAGGGAGATCAGGTCGGGCCGAGAAGCGCAACCGTACGTGAGCTACGGTGAGCATCGCAGGGCCGAGATGCCCCCCCCTTTCGCGCACAGGCAAATCGCTCTAGTGGTCCGTCACACTCCAATTTTCGGTGTATGCCGAGGTGTTCGGAGGCGAGTGCAAGGCGCAAAGCACAGTCAGGGTGGTCCCCTGACGAGCATT
>CBHCMF010000009.1:0-43896 GCA_965974465.1 uncultured Noviherbaspirillum sp. | reverse complement strand
TCGATAAACTGCAATCCGCCCGAGGCGAAACTCTGGAAAGTGGCACCATCTGCTCACCAGCCGGATGGCTTGCGCAGCATCCTGCATTCCAGGAACGTGGCTTGTCGCTATCGGAGGATGGCAGTCAACTGCTTCTCAACGGTGAGCCGGCCGATACGACTTCTCCGGCGCCGATCATGGCGCAATTGTTCCGCTTGCCCGAAGTGGATGCGGAACGCCTATTCGGGGATAGAAACACTTATACCTTAGGAGATGATTCCGGCTTGAGCGACAAGCGGCTGTGGCTGCATGAGGTACGTGAGTTTCTGAAGGAGCATGGCCAGATTGAGGCGTTTTTCGAAGAGCGTCTGGAGACCGCAGGGCCGTTCTCAGAGACGGCGAATCCGTCAGAGATCCGTGCGATCTGAACGAGTGATGGCTTACGCTTTTCTATTGGGCCCTTGATCCTTTAAGGAATGACGTGGATTGTCTTCTTTCGGAATGTGCTGCAAGCAGCAAGGCGTTCCTCGCAAATGCTGTAAGCAGAGCACAATACCGCTCATGAGACAGTCTCGTCGTTCCCCCCTGTGATGGGCTGTATTGTTGCGCCGATGGTTGGCGAGGGGATTTTCTAGACAGTACTAACGCTGGAGGATATCCAGCTTGTATAGGGCGGTTTTACCCATTGAGGAGCCCAAGTATCGGCCGCAAGCACTTGCGCCACCAAGGTACGATCGACGGGCTCTTTGCCCGCCATGCCAGTAACTCATCGAGTGCACGCTCCGGCGTCGTAAATTTACCAGTTGTTCGGCTCACATAGGTTGGATATAAAATCAATGCCCCGGCCACTAATGCATCCAGAGATAACTTGCGCGTACGTCGGGCGGGAGGTGACATATCCTGCGTCAAGCCCCAACCTGCATAAAACGGCTGACCGTAACAGACGACCCGCTTGCCACGCAATAACGCTTCAAATCCCGCCAAAGAGGTCAGCGTATGAACTTCATCAATCTGTGGCAACAATTCACCCATCGATACCTCTGCTACCACTTCGTCGCACCAGTGCGCTACCTCGTGCTCATGCTGTCCCCGACGGCGTAACCCTGCCACTACGTCCGGGTGTGGCTTGTAGAGGATATATGCATCAGGATTGGCTTGTCGCACCGCACGCAACAGATCGAGGTTCTTGCAAATGTCCGGCGCGCCATATGCCAGTGAGGCATCTGACTCCACTTGGCCGGGCACGAGAATGACACGCGTTGGCGGCGCTTTCTCATTCGTAGAAAAAGATACAGACTGTAGCGTCGCTTGTTGCCGCTGCCATCGTACGTTTCCCACGTTATATTTCGTTAATCCTGCGGCCACCACGCGTTCTCGCAAAATCCGGGCGCGCTGAAGAAGCGACGCATCGAAATCGGCATTTTGCAAAATATGTTCGAGATCGGATGGCTGGGTCGCATCGTAATAAATGCCGCGTGCATCAAGAACCCAAGAGAGGGGCCGTATCAGATCTGCACCCAAGCCCACCGAACGCAAGAATCCATCCTCCAATCGAATGACGTGACGTCTCTTACCATTCGGAATAGTTTCTGTATGCGAATACGCATGGTCGCGCCGCCCCCACACTACAAGCATCGCTTCGTCTGACGCTTGATTCGGAGGATTCTCGAACTTGACGTTGCTACCTTGAAAGAAAGCCTGCACAATCGGTTTCTTCCAATTTGAAAATCCGGGTGCATATATTTCTGCCGCAAACCGCTCCCGCATTCGCCGCTGCAAACCCATCCACTCGATCAAGCGCTCCGGTTCACAACGTTCGCCGGTTTCTGGATCGATATAGCGTGGATACTCCACCAGCGCCGCATGCACAAGATTCTCCAGTGGCACAGGGTGGCGCCGTTCCGGGCTACTCATTTCATCCTCTGTGAGCCCCCATCCTGCATAAAACGGCATGCCGAAAGTGCGTACGCGCTTGCCCCACAACAGGCCTTCGAAACCTATTTGCGATGTCACGACATACACTGCTTGGGCGTGTTCGATAAGCGCGACCGGATGCACATCTTGACCTAATATCCGGATGCGCGGGTTGCGTGCCAGTGCCACTAGGTCGAAATGCCCTTTCTTGCGACCTGCCATCACCTCCGGATGCACTTTAAGCACGACAGTACAAGCCGGATTTTCTGTTAGAGCTGCCTCCAACATGCGATGAAAGCTGGACGCATAGGCGAGCCCATATTTAATAGAGGCATCCCCGAGCGTTTGATCCGCTACAAGTACATACGATCCAGTGGGCGTTGAGTCGCACAAACGCTTGCGTTCAACAGCCGGCAATTCCCGCGCATAATTGTATTTGGACACGCGCGCAGTTCGCCAGCTCCTGATCAGTCCCTCTGCACGGGCTTTTTGCAGTTCCGTATGGGGCGCAGCAATCAACAATTCCAGTCGGGATGTTGTCGAGGCATCATAGTAGATACCACGGTCGTCAACGACAATAGAGAGCGGAGGTTCCTCGCTGCCTATGCCGCATGAACGCAGAAAGCCGTCTTCGAGTAGCCAGCACGGGAGGCCTGAAGCAAGGGCGCGTCTCCAGGCCCGTAAGCCACTTGGCTTTCTCCCCCAGCCCAGAAAAATCGAACGAGATTCATTTGAAGCCAGACTGGCTATCGAGATGCGCTGTCCCAGGAAAAGGGGCAAATAGGGACTGCGCCATAGTCCGGTATCCCAGGCTGTCGCTACGAAGCCTCGACTTTCAGCATCGATATTCGGCCATGCGGCCGCTCGTGTGCTCATGAGGCGGGATTCTTTACTGTGCGAACGTTATACCGCACTTTTTTGCTTAAACGAGTAAATCCCAAGAGAGTGCAGTGCCTTTTTTGATATCGACTTTGACAGCCTTGCCCATGACGATTTCTTTGAACTTCGGCGGCAAACCAAGTCCTGGCCGAATCGCTCGCAGATTGGCCGGCGTGAGAGTATCTCCCGCTTTCATATCTTCAGCCACGTATAACGAGCGGCGAAAGACCTTCGATTTTTCTTCTGCTGCGGTCGCACCGTAAGACACGCTACCCAACGCTTGCCATGCACGCTCCGTCTCAACAACGAGGCTGGACATTTCCGCAGGCTCCATCGAAAAACTAGAGTCAACGCCGCCGTCCGCACGGCTTAGTGTGAAATGCTTTTCTACGACCGTTGCGCCGAGAGCGATGCTCGCTACCGAAACACCGACCCCCATTGTATGGTCGGACAAGCCCACTTCACACCCAAAAAGCGCACGCATATGGGGAATGGTGAGAATGTTCGTATTTGCCGGCGTTGCGGGATACGTGCTGGTGCATTTAAGTAGCACCAAGTCCTTACAGCCTGCCTCCCTGGCAGCCCTTACGGTCTCGTCGATTTCTGCAATGCTTGCCATTCCCGTCGAGATAATCATCGGCTTGCCAGTGGCGGCTACCTTGCGGATGAGCGGAATGTCCGTATTTTCAAAAGAGGCGATCTTGTAACAAGGGACATCCAGGCTCTCTAGAAAGTCGACGGAGGTGTCGTCGAACGGCGTACTGAATGCGATGATGCCCAACTCACGTGCCCGGTCAAAAATCGGCTTGTGCCACTCCCATGGCGTGTAGGCCTCGCCGTACAGCTGAAACAGACTTTTTCCTTCCCATAGGCTCTTTTTGTCCGCAATGAAAAATTCCCGCTCGGAGATATCCAGCGTCATCGTTTCAGGTGTGTAGGTCTGGATTTTGAGAGCATGCGCGCCGGTCTTGGCCGCGGCTTCAACAATTTCCAGCGCGCGCTCCAATGACTGGTTATGATTTCCGGACATTTCCGCAATGACGAATGGCGGATGTCCTGAGCCGATGGGACGACCAGCGATTTCAAATGCACGAGGGGTGTTCATGGTTGGATTTTCTTTGTGTAGTGAGTGTTTTGCACGACATAACGGCAATTCGCGAACAGGCGGTGTGAGGGCAGATTGTCGCGCAGGACTTCGGCACGGATCGCGGTGATCTCTGGGTGATGGCAGCTCAACCAGCGCTCGGCCGACAGCAGCAGTGCGCCACCATTGCCACGACCATTGGCATCGGGCGCAAGATATATCGACACTTCGGCAGCGTCCGCTTCCAGATCAAAACGCACAACGCCCACCGGTTGTCCATCCCGACTACCGATCAGCAACCGGCGCCGAGGATTTGCCAGCACTGATGAAAGCCATTTCACGTGCGCGTCTTCTGTAATGCACTCGGTGTTATGCGATACCGCACGTACCTGAGGCGCGTTGCGCCATGCCAGCAGGGCGGCACTATCCTCTTCCCGTGCCAGACGCACGTCAACTGCGCTTAAGCCCAGTTGCTCTGCTACTCGGGACGTTCCCAGGCCATCAACGGCTTTCAGGCAATTCCGTGAAATCAGGTGCCGCAGTGCCGCGTTGTTGAGCAGGGCGTTCAGATGAAGGCGTTGCCCCTCTACATCGTCGGCATCAATGTCGGGCGCGTAAACCAGTCCGGCGCGGCTGCCATCCCGAATCAATTGACGCTGGTTATCGGCAAGGCAAAGCACCATCGTCGGAAGACCTAACGCGCAGCGCTCCCAGGTGGCGGTCCCGCCCGCACCGACCGCTAAGTCAGCCGCTGCCATCAGCTCGGCCATGTGAGGCGTTTGAACGTGACAGCGAATGTTCATCGTATTGCAGCGTCGCTGAATGGCCTCGCGTGCGGGATGGCCGCCACCGATGACCACATCGACTTCCATTGCATGTCTATCCAAATCTGCAATCGCGTCTAGCGTCACCGATGTCACATTGCTTGAATCCATGCCGCCAAAGAACACCAGTAAACGGCGTACCGCACCGTCACGCGCGCTTACTGTCTTCCGAAGCGTATTGAATTCACCACGCAGCAACGCGTATCTACTTCCCAGAAGACGTATGCAGCTGGCTGGGGCCAATCCATCATAGCGGCTTGCCATGTCTTCATAGTAATTCTGATCAAGCAACACATCGCAATCATGAGGCCGGTCTGCCAGATCGTCGATGACAAAAAGCCCTTTCGCGCATGGGCGTACGGCCGTCTCCCAGCGAGCATCGAGTCCGTAGTGATCGACGATGATCCAGTCATATCGTCCATGTCCTTCCAGGGCTTGCTTCGTGTCGTTCGCATCCTGCTCCTGGCTGACACCAAGCCACGCCGCATGAGGAGGGGCATCCGAGGTGAGCAAAGACACCGTCGCACCGGTCGCCTCCGACAGCAATACAACCGCATGCCCATGGTCACGGATAAGTGCTGCGAGCGAATCCGGAAGAGTGCGGCATACGAAGCGGACCGTCGCGCCATTCTCGCGCAACGTATCAGCCAGTGTCAGACATCGCATTACATGGCCGGTGCCTATCTGAAGAGAGGCATCGGCCCGAATGGCAACTTTCATCGGACAATGTCTCCCGCCAGTTCAAGGGCTTTGTACATGAGCTCAGCCCGATGCCAGTCTTCCAGCGTATCAATGTCTTGCACGAGATATCGCGGGAGGATTACCGGCATGGACGCGGGCGAAAAAATGGTGACGTCATTCAGAAAGGATTCTGCGCGCCCCCAGTAAAATTGGCCAGCGTCATGATATCTCTCTTCCAGATCCTGGGATCGGGTACCTACGTGTTCAGGGAATACCGCTTCAACGGCGCCTTCGCTATTGATTCGGATGCTTCTCTGAATCGGGAAGGGGAAGGACGTTACCGAAAACGTATAAGACTTGCCACTCGATTCAAGTTTAGCGAGCCCCTCACGCAGATAGCGTGCTTGCACGAAAGGCGCAGTGGCGTAGATGCAGCATGCCTGATCAAAAGTTTCGCCATGATCGGCGAACCATGTCAGTGCATGTTTGACTACGGCATTCGTGCCAGTATGGTCATCGGCAAGTGTGGCGGGACGCAAGAACGGAACCTCCGCTCCAGCAGCGCGACTGATGGCGGCGATTTCTTCATCGTCAGTCGACACCACCACCTTATCGAATACCTTGCTGTCGAGCGCTGCGCGAATGGAGTAGGCGATGATCGGCTGTCCTGCAAACAGGCGGATATTCTTGCGAGGAATTCGCTTGCTGCCCCCTCTCGCTGGGATGATAGCCAGCCTCATCCCAACAGTGTCCTTAGCGCGGCAACCACTTCATCCTGTTGCGCCTCGGTGAGCGTCGGGAACATCGGCAGCGATATCGCTTCTGCATAGTAACGTTCCGATTCAGGAAAGTCTCCCTGTGCAAAACCCAGCCGTTGATAATGGGGCTGCGTATGCACCGGAATGTAGTGCACATTGACTCCGATTCCTGCCGCGCGTAAGCCTTCAAATACCTCCCTCCGACGCTTTCCGGAACGCTGACTATCGATGCGTATCGGATAAAGATGCAGCGCCGAATAGGCGTCGGGTGATTGCCAGGGTGTCACCACCGGCAAATCGTCCAGCAAGGCATCGTAACGGCGGGCTAGCACATGACGACGCGCGACATACTCGTCAAGCCGCGTAAATTGCGAGCAGCCGAGGACAGCCTGCATATCGGTCATGCGATAGTTGTATCCCAGCTCGATCTGCTGGTAATACCACGGGCCGTCGCTTTCACTTTCCATGAGTGCCACATCACGCGTAATGCCGTGGCTGCGCAAACGCTCCATGCGCGACGCCAATTCTGCATCGTTCGTGAGTGCCATGCCGCCTTCCGCGGTCGTGATGATTTTTACCGGATGAAAACTAAAGATCGTGATATCGCTGTAGCGGCAATTGCCCACCGGCTGATCAAGATAGCGACCGCCCACCGCATGCGATGCGTCTTCAATGATCTTGAAGCCATAACGCTGGGCCAATGCGTGGATGCCACGCATGTCACAGCTCTGTCCCGCGAAATGGACTGGGACGACGACCTTTGGCAACCGATTTTCTGCCTTGGCCTGTTCGAGCTTTGCTGCCAACGCCGACACTGACAGATTGTAGGTACGTGGATCGATATCCACAAAATCGACTTCGGCACCACAGTACAACGCACAGTTTGCCGAAGCGACAAACGTATTCGGGCTGGTCCACAGACGGTCGCCTGGACCAAGACCCAGCGACATGCAGGCGACGTGTAACGCCGAGGTAGCACTATTCATCGCCAATGCGTGCTGCGCACCGCAATACGTGGCCAATGCCGTTTCAAAGCGGGGAATGGCCGGTCCTTGCGTCAAGAAATCGGACCGCAGAACCTCAGTAACCGCATCGATATCCGCTTGAGAAATATCCTGCCGTCCATAAGGAATGAATGCCATTAGATCGCCCCGATTTTTGACTTATTCTTTTCGATCCAAGTGCGGAGTTCGGCAACGCTCATCCATTCCGGATTGTTGTCGCTGGAGTAGCTGAATCCCTCAGGCACTTTGACACCGTCCTTAATTCGCAGTGGGCAGTCGCTCCAGTTATTAATTGCGGGCAAGATTTTGTAATGCTCTGGATATTCGTACGTATAGTACGCGTCTTCCGTGCCAATCATTTGTTCATGCAATTTTTCGCCCGGGCGTATGCCGATGAACTCATGGCTTGCTTCCGGCGCAACAGCATGGGCAACGTCCGTGACCTTCATCGACGGAATCTTTTTGACATAGATTTCGCCGCCTTCCATATCCTCAAAGGCGTGCCAGACAAGATCGACTCCTTGTTCAAGAGAGATCATGAAGCGCGTCATGCGCTCATCAGTAATCGGCAGCACCCCTTTATTTTTAATGGAAAGGAAAAATGGGATAACCGAACCACGAGAACCCATCACGTTGCCATAACGCACCACGGCGAAGCGTGTATCGTGCCCGCCAGCATACGAGTTTCCAGCAATGAATAATTTGTCCGAAGCCAGCTTGGTCGCACCATACAGGTTCGCCGGGCTGCTTGCCTTGTCGGTAGAAAGCGCAACGACGCGTTTCACCTTTTGATCGATACAAGCATCGATCAGGTTCATGGCGCCATTCACATTGGTCTTGACGCACTCGAACGGGTTGTATTCCGCGGTCGGAACGATCTTGGTGGCTGCCGCATGCACCACATAATTCACACCATCAAGCGCGCGGTATAGGCGTTCACGATCGCGCACATCACCGATGAAAAAGCGAACACGCGAATCATTCTGAAACTTTTTTGCCATCTCCCACTGCTTCATTTCATCACGGGAGTAAATGATGAGCTTCTTTGGATTGTATTTTTCCAAAGTCATCGGGACAAAGGTATTGCCAAAGGAGCCGGTGCCGCCTGTGATAAGGATGGTGGAATTAGTTAGCATGTATGTAGAAGGAAGACCTAAATGGTTGAAAAATTGCGGTCAATGCCGAAGGGAAATTATAAGGTCTTTCCTGCCAGATTATCGAAGTAAGGTTTAACAAATTCACGATAGGTTTTATCAACGAATGAAAATACACGTTGATAATCTCGAAACCCCTGATCAATTTGGCCATCCACAAACTCCATGGCTTTCAGCGGGGCGGTAGGATCAGCCTCCATCGTCGCTAACGATAGGGCTTCAAAGCACCCGACGTCGGTACCCGGTGTATGCGCCAGTCCATAGGAACGGGCATCTTCCACCATCAATATCGATGGCTTGCGTCGGCGGAGAAACGAAATGTGTCCGTGGAGGCGGTAGCCGATATGCAGATCGATATCGTCATATACGGCCAGATTATTCACGTCACCATACAGATGCAGTTCTACAAATCCGAGCGAGACAGCATAGTCGGCAATCTTCTGCGGTCTTGGACCAGCCTGGCTATGAAAGGCGACATAGCGTCTCGCATCAGGAAAACGAGACTTGATCAGATCGAGCAGATGTAATGATTGCGCGTGATACCGATCATGATGCTGAATCGTAAATACCACCGAAGTGATGTCTTTAGGTGGGCTGAAAGGAGAGTCCAACTTGCTTTCATCATACATCGCCAAATCACCGCTATACACGGCCGGAATCTGGTGGCGCAGTAAGAGCTCGACGATAAGCTGATCTCGGCAAGGTAACGCACCGGCGCGAGAAGTAATGAAGCGAAGGAACGCCAAGGTGGCGTCACTATATTGATATTCCTCGAAAGTTTGACGCGAAGGAATCGTGTGTTGAAAAGAACAACCAATAGGGAAAAAATTGGGTAGCCGCTCCAGGTTGGAATACAAACCGAATAGCTCTGGATAAACGCCATCCGTTACCGAAAAGCCGGGTGCAACAATGTTACGAATTGTGCCATCCGCGTAATGATCCAGATTTTCAGCACGGAAGACAATCGTTGGATTGAAGGCCGGATTGCGTGCCGTGAGCATCTTGATCGCGGAATGCGAGATGAGATTGTCGCCGACATTTTTTGATTTATGCCCAGGAAACGTTGTCAGCAACAGAGTAGGGCGAACATCAAGTGGCGCAGAGCGTTCTTTAAGTACGGTGCAATTCGATAAATCCGATTCCGGTTTGCGCGCAGCGCGCATTGCGGACTCATTCTTGATTTGTATACCTTCAGGGTATTTTGCCAACCCCGCCGCCAGCATTGCATCGGCCTTTTCCGGTTGTTCCAAATTTTTGTATGCCTGTGCTAAACGCACATAGGTCTTTTCGTTGGCGCGGGTTCCTTGCAATGCCAGAAGCTTTTCCAGCCGTGAAACCGCCGCAGGCCAATTCTGCTGAACTTGGGCATTCCAGGCATATTCGCTTTGTATTAAAGCGTTGTCCGGAAATGCGGCGAGTGCCTCTAGCGCAATCGCATCGGCCTGACTAATCTGCTTGGCGTTACGATAGGCTTGCACCAAACGCGAATATGTATCGGCGGACCGATTCTCTCCCTCCATAGCCAAGAGCTGTAACAGCTTGTTGACAGCCGCAGGCCAGTCCTTCCTTTGCTGTGAGATTGCCGCATTTTTACTTTGAATGAGCTTGCTAGAGGGGAATTGATTCATCCCCTTCAATGCTGCTATCGATGCGCTCTCAAAGTCTTGTGCCTTTAGGTGCTTTTCGATGAGATTTACATAAGTAACTTCGGTTGCGTTTTCGTCCGGACCGCAGGCGGCGTTATGCACGCCGCCCCCGATTTCTGATGCTACATGCTGTGTCATCACTTTTCCGAATGTGGCTTAAGCAGACTGCCGGAGCCATGCATCTTGATTTGCAAATTCGGCCAGACTTTCGCACAGCTGTTCGACTAGCGTGCTCTTATCGCCGAGAACAGTCCCTTCGATATGGGTAATGCTGTTATGCCAAACATCGGTGCCACGCTGGTCTATTTTCCGCCAGTGCAGTTCGGATGAATTCGAAAACAGCCACGTTGGGCAACCCAGTGCTCCCGCCAACTCCACTACCGTTGTGGCAGGTGCAATGATCAAGTCCATGCACTTCATCAAAGCAGCGACGCTGTCAAAATCATTGTAATGATCTATCTCAGCAATATTGATAACCTTGCCCGGATAGCGTTTTTCAATCCAGTCTAATTCGTCTTGGCATTCGTCATATTGGAAGTTGACAAACTGCACACCCTCAACCTTAAAGATGGGTTCGAGTTCTTCCACCGTCAGATAATGCTCATTGCGAGAATGCGTAGTTAAGCTACTGCGCCAACTCAATCCAACCAGCTTAGTATTTTTAGGTAGCCGGTTACGATAATGTTTGGTCAATGATTCATCATGTTTGAGATAGGGTTTGCCTGGGAATGCCTCATAACTTGGCAGGCATACATGCAGCATGTCGGTGACAAGCATGACATGATCTGAGTTATTGATAGCCTCAGTCGCTGTATTGTCAATGACCCCTGTTAGATCAGAACCCAAGACATTCGTATAGTCTTGCGGGTCAATTCGGTCGCTATTTCTTGGGCGTGCCACTGGAACGAACTTCAGATTTTCAAAAGATCTTGTAAAGATATTTAGTAACCTTGGAGAGCAACTTATTGAAATGTCCTTTTGCACAAGGTTCGCTGGCAGCAAATTGTAAATGCTTGCAAATCGGATTTCGTCTCCTGGGCCAAATATAGCTAAGGCAAGCAATTTGTCGGTTTCAACTGCATGATCTCCGGTATAAAAATACTTGTCGGGATAATAGGTTGCGACGGTTTCTTTTACGCCTAATTTTGTAAATGTCTCGAACGCCTCTTTAACCATGCGACTGCCAAAATATACCTTTCTTGGGTGCATATCGCCCAGTTCGATTTTTCTCCGTTGAGCATCTTCGAGAAGCTTCAGACTTTGGTCATACATTCCAGCCAGGACGTAGAGCCGAAGGGTTTCACGGTAATTGGCACTGGTTTTTTGTAACTTTCGGGCTTCGTCCATTACTTTGATGGCATCGTCAAGTCGATCTGCATAAGAAAGCGCTTGAGAATAGGCGATTCTGGCTGCCTCAGAATGGTCACCCTGGGCAATCAAATTTTCCATGATTTTTACAGCCAACAATGGCTTTTCAACAGCAAGAAAGCCTGATGCTTTTCTTATCGACTGCTCATTGTCGAGTCTCAAAATACTGGTAAGGATTTGTTCCCACTTTTCGTCATTGAATTCGTCTGAGAATTTTTTAAGTAAAAATATTGCATCGTTTATTCTGTCTGGCTTTAAAGCGATTAACTTCACAAGAGATTGAGCAAATTCCAAAGGACTTCTTGAAACTTGATGTTCAGTGAAATTGTTGACTTCGATTAAGGTCGCCATTCTGTTTTGGTCATATAAATCAATATGTTGACCAAATTGCGCGATGCTCTTCGCAGATTCCTTATCAAATTTAATGACAGAAAGCTGTGCCATTTTTTGAATTATTTTTGATGTGAAAAAGCCTGCTAACAGCAACGTTTTTCCAATTTCTATTGCGGCATCAATTTTTCTTATTGAGATATTTTGTTCAAACATTTCAAGAAGAAGCTCTGCCTGCTCGATGGAGAGAGAGGGTCTCTGGACATCATTCGCAGCAGCCAGGCTTGCAGGTTTCTCAGTATTCGAGTCTGCATTTGCTTGCATATTGGCGGCCTGAATCATCTGAAGACTTGCTTCATAGCTTCGTGCAAGTTCCTTCGTTAGGATATGGAGCGAAGTCCTGTTGTCTTTTACCTCTGCAAGTAACCAAGCGAACTGTCTGGCGATATATTCACCAGGATAAACTTTGCTTAAATCCAGCAACAGATAATTCAATATGTCGTGATCGATATGCTCGCGAACGCTATTAAGAAATTTCTCTCGGGAAGAATTGCTTTGGCATACGCCGCATAAAGAATAAATCAACACTATTTGGAACAGGCGTCCCGATTGCTGACTTACCTCATTCTTAAAATTAATCTGGTCGATCGCTTTTTGAACTAAAGCTTCGTTTTCAGGCGTTTGCTTTTTAAACAAAAGCTGCGGCCAATAATCGGATTTTGCAACAGCCTGAATGTTTTCAGCCGTATCCGCCTTTTGTGACTTAAATAGCTCAAATCTGCTGATCTCATAATCAGCCTTAATTCGCAGGCAGGCTGCCTGAAAGCCTATTTCGCTATCTTTTAAGTCTGCCAGGTATCGTGGGTACTTTAAATAAACGCCGGCATACAGCTCCAGCATCGTTCGTTTTGCAGTACGTCGCGGAAATTGAATACGGTCGTCAGTCAGCCCCCATCCGGCATAGAAGGCAGCCCCCACGACGGTCACTTTTTTCCCTTTAAGTAGGGCTTCCAGGCCAGACAATGAGGTGACTGTGTAGACGTGATCTACTGTGTCCAAAAACTCGGAAAGAGGGATTTCGGGTGACGCTAGTTCGCAAATTTTTTCGACAGCACGTCTTCTGAATTTGCTCTTTTGATAGCCTCGAAAGATATCGGGATGCGGTCTGTACAAAATATCTGCATCGGGATGTTCAAATTTGGCGAGGCGAATTAGTTCTATCATCGACCAGCGGTCAGGATTGCCTAACCGGATCGACATATCGTTATCCACCTGTCCCAACACAGCCACTCTTTTACGGACTTTTATGGTTCCTTGCCCGTTGGTGTTCAGGCTTGGCGGGTTGTATTTAGACAGCGCAAGATCCTGCATCAATTTGAGGCAGGTTTCCGCAGACGCCAGTTCTTCTTCGGAAAACGTGTGGTTGTTTAATATCTCTTCGAGCTCCGATGGCTCTTCCGGGTTGTAGTGCAGTCCTTTTGCATCGAGTACTAGGGAGTAGGGGGTGGAGTGGGATGCGCCCAATGAGGAAGAACGAATAAAACCATCTTCCATGCGATAGATTTTGATGTTGTTTTTCTCTGCATGCCATCTCACGAGCGGTGGCTCCGTATAGCCCCAGAATATGAACGCCGCAGGCTTTAACGGAAATCTGTTGATGGCCGCTAGCGATTGCATCGATAGAATTTTTCTTGGCGCAAAAGCAGTACGGTACTCCGGCAGATAGTCGCTGATGAATCCCCATTTCCAGTTATTAAAACCCCATAGGAGAGCAACCGGTTTGTCGCTGTTTTTGTCACGCCAGTCGTCACCGACAAGGGAAAAGTCACCAAACAGGTTTTCCTCGCCAAATACCTCAAAGGGGTCAATGACGGTGAAGGGATACGCATCCGAGACAGGTTTTTTCTTCTTGAAAAAAATCTTGTCCCTGACTCTGAAAATAGCGTTTATTCTTTGGCGCTCTGTGGTTGGGGCAAGGAAGAGGGGAGCGAGTCTGTCTTTACGATCCAGAATGAAATGTTTGGAATCGCTCAGTAATTTTTTGAAATTGATGTTCATTTTTTACAGTCCGAAAATGACCTTGGCGGAGACGGCGATCTGATAAATGATTTGGGTCATGTCTTTCCAAATCTGACGCGATTTTGTGTCGATCTTAGGCAGCACCAGGACTTCGTCTCCTGGGCGAATGATTTGACGATCATTGGCATTGCCAAAGACTCCCCGGTCTTGTCCCAGACCTTCATCAAAGCTGCCATCGCGGTGGGCGACGATCACGCGAGAGACATCCGCGTTCTGGGTGTACCCGCCGGCACGGCGAATGTAATCCTCGACACGTAGACTGCTGTCATAGGCAATCGCATTGGGAAACAAGACCTCACCGTTTACCAGAACCAATCCGTCTTTGGCCGGCACACGGACGATGTCGCCGTTTTCCAGTAACAGATCATCACGGTTGGTGTTTTGTGCGATGAAGACTTGGCCGGATGGTTCGATTTTTTTTGCGCGTTCGACCCATTGCAGGATGAGCTCAGATTCTTCCTTGCGTAAGCGGGCTTCGTCGCTGGTGCCGGAGCGTGCGGTAAGTGCCGCAGCTTCCAGGCTCTTGAGCGAGGTCTGCAACATCGCTTTCTGCCGTTCTTTGACGCTTTGGCGGAAGAGCTGAAGACTCGATGTGTCTGAGCGTTCGGTGAATTGAACTTGCTTTATAAGGTCACCCAGCTTTGCACCGTATGGCAGCACGTATTCTTGAACGCTTTGATGTTCACCTTCTATACGGACGGTGATGGTGCCAATCTTTTTGTCGGCGGTGAATTCAATTTCATCGCCGTTTTGCAGTGTGACGCGCGTGGCATCGGCTAAGGGATAGTATTCGGTATTCTTGACCGTGCCGGTGTTGCGGACCACGCGGGCATGGGTTGCCTGAGCACGGGGTCTGGCGAGGTGGATCAGGTCGGCCACAGTACGGGTGTTGTCGTCAAATTCGAAGCGTTTGGCGTTTTCTGCTAGGCCGCTGACCTTGACCGTGTTCCGGCGCGGCGCGACGAAGAGGACATCGCCATCCGCCAATTGAATCATCGGCATGCTGCCTTGTAACAAGAAATCGTAGAGGTTGACGGTGGCGCGCGTTTGACCTGCGCGTTTGACCTGCACGTTGAGGAAGGACCCGCGTTCTAGGTCGATACCGCCAGCCTGATCGAGATAGTGCAATAAACCGTCCATGCTTGTGCCGCTGTAGAGGCCGGGACGGTTAACAAAACCGCCGACATAGATGCGCACCGGTTGCGCGGCGGCGAGGCTGGCGTAACTGTTGACGTTGGTGCGAAAGACCTTGCCGACGGCAGAATCCACAACGCGTTGCAAGTCCTGGTTGCGCACACCTAATACCTGCACAGGGCCGACATGCGGCAGGAAGATGTTGCCCTTGGGGTCAACTGTCAGTACATCGCTATAGTCGAATGCGCCCCAGAAGCGGATTTGGATTTTGTCTCCCGACGTTACGGCGTAGTCGGGGTTGAACTGAGTGGCACCCTGACGCGCGAAGCTGCCGGTAAAGAGATTGGCGCCAAAAATGTCGCTGTTCAGGTTCGCTGAGTAATCGAAAAAGCGAGGCTGCTGCGTGACGATTTCAGGCGTGGGGGTGGCGGATTTGTTGGAGGCCGACTGAGCACCAGAGCCAGGTTTTTCAGTATCTTTTTCCTGACTAAATGGCAAATTTAAAGCCCGGCTGACGTCCGTCGATGTTCCATTGTCGGCATAGGCGGTAGACATGAATGCGACAAACAGGGCAAATAGGTAACGATGCAGGCTTGGTCGCGCTATTGCGGGCAATAGGGATAGGGGTTTGTCAGCGTGAAGAATTTTCAATAAAAGCCGTGTCATTATTCAGTCCTTGTGATCGCGAATGATGGCGGCGAGCAGATGCAGGATGCCGGCAATCATTAATGTGGCTAGCATGAACACAATTGTGTTGTAGAGCCGACGAGGTTCGAGCGAAAGCTGGGGCTCATGAGGGTTTCGCAATACGGATACCTTTTTGAGCATGCGCGTGGCTTCGATCCGGCCTTTTTCAAGAGCGACCAGTGATGTTTTATAAACGTCCTGTGCGAATGCGGCATTCATTTGTAGGCGTTGGAATTCTTCTACGGTGCGGTTCATCGGTTTGCCGTCGGGGGAGGCAAGCCGTGCCTTTTCTTGGGCGATTTGCTTGGTCACTGCCGCGATTTGTAAATTTAGCTCGACAATGTTGGGGCTATCGGGCATCAGGTAGCCGAGCAGGCTGCTACGGCGGGTTTGTAGCTCGGTAAGCCGCGCTTCGAGGCTGTTGACGATGCCAGCCAGATTCTCTGCTGTGCCTTGGGGGGAAACCAATCCATTTTTATTCTGGAATTCGAGTACTGCCTGACGGGCCTGTATGGCGCGCTCGTTCATCTGCTGGACCTGCTTTTCGAAGAAGGCGACTTGTTCCTGTGCGATCCCCTGGGCTAGGGTGTTCATGAACTGCTCACCTTCTTTCACCATCGCGGCAGCGATGGCTTGGGCCATTTGCGGGGTGTAGGCTTGTGCCTGGATGACGAGGACGCCGGCATAGTCGTCAAATTCCACACTGACACGTGATAAATAGTGATGATGGAATCGTTCCAGCGGAGTGTCTTTAGACCACATACGGGACAGGAGGTCGCGCTGTGTGTCGCTGTAGTGTGCCCGTAGGTTCAGTTTGGCATCGAGCTTTTTGAGCAAGTCTGCAGAACGAAGATAGTCGCGCAACAGCAGTTGATCAGTTCTGCTGCCGGAATCCGCGTGCCCGAGCAGGCTGGCAAAGTCCATGGCCTGGCCACTGGCAAAGTCAGTGCGTTGGATAATGACGTGTGCTTCGGATACATAGCGGTCGGACGCGATGAGCCCCCAATAGAGTGCGGCGGCCAGCGACGTTACCAGGGCCGCACCAATGGTACGGCGCCGTAGTAGCGCAGGAGTAAGCCAGTCTTTCGTCCAGTCAGCAAAACGCGCGGTGACGCGGCCAAGCCGACTTTGTTTGATACGGTCAATCATGTGGGTATTGTTTCCTTGTAGGCTTTGAGGGCATCTTCGATGTTATCGAACCAGTGCGCTTTGCCCTCATGAAGCCAGATACCAGCGCTGCAGAATTGTCTTAATGTACCCTCACCGTGCGATACCATGATGAGGCTGGCGTGGTCCGCCAGATTCTTGAAAGCCGCTACGGCTTTTTTCTTGAAGGCGGCATCGCCTGTGCCGGTTACTTCGTCCGAGATATAAATATCAAAGTCGAACGCCAGTGAAAGGCCGAATTGCAGACGGGATTTCATACCGGACGAATAGGTTTTCACCGGTTCGTCAAATGCATCGCCGAGCTGAGCAAAATCCTGGATATAAGCCAGACGTTCTGGAATATCGTCTTCATGGCCATGGATGCGACAGACAAATTTGGCATTCTGCCGTCCGGTAAGCGATCCTTGCAAACCGCCACCGAAACCCATCGGCCAGGAGACGCGCGCATGGCGTTCGATGCGGCCACGATTGGGTTGGTCGATACCGCCAATGAGTCGTAGCAAGGTGGATTTGCCGGCGCCATTGCTGCCGATCAGACCTACGCTGACTCTGGGTGGAATGGTGAGGGTTACCCCTTTCAACACCCATTTGCCCGGACCATGATCGGTCTGGTAACGCTTGTAGACATCATCCACAATAATCATTGCATTACCAACCTTGCAGCAAAGCGATTGTGTAGGGCGAGCCCAAGAAAAATGGTCACGATCGCAAATCCGTATATATAGGGAATACTCAGCTCGGGCACGGCATGATAATGTGGCGCAAATCCTAGTCGTACAGCCTCCAACGCATGTACGATCGGATTAAGCAGAAGATAGTCGCGATACGGCTGAGGGATAGCGCCGATCGGCAGGAGCACGCCGGATATCAGATAAAGAGGCCGTAAGACGAAACCGATCAGCTTCCCGATTTCGGGAACAAGTTCGATGGCGACGGAAGTGGCGAGTCCGAACCCCAGTCCGATCATCCATAATCCGAAAAAGGCTTCCAGTACCGCTAGCGGGTCGGCAGGAATAATGGCAAATCCGTACAGCGCTGCGCCGCTGAAAACAATCAGTGAGATCAGGATCATGAGAAAGCCTTCCAGAGCGGCACGTACAAGAACCGCATCTGCCGGTTTCACTTGGCGGTAAGCAAACAGCGCCCGGTTGGGGCCTATGCCGTTCATGGTTTGCGTAGCGGTGCGCCTGAACATGAAAAAGGCCAGCATACCCACCATTAGCCAGACGGCTGAATCGATTCCTCCAACCGCCCGCACACGAATGGCGGTGTAGATCACCAACATGTAGGCAACGTTAAGTACAGGTTCGAACAACAGCCATAACCAGGCGGCGCGTCCTGCTGACAGACGGCTCACAGCCTCTCTTAGGAAAAGCGCCTTCCAAACTGAAAGCGTAATCATGAGCGGCGTACGCTCATGATGGACAGTTGTTGTCACTGCGTTGCTCGCTCCTGCCTGGTCTGAAGAATGGATATTTGATGGCATGCGTTAAAACCCTGTCACTCCTCTTCTCGACATCCCATTGGAGGAAGGGCGCCGTGAGGGTCCATGGAGGTAATTCACTTCATGGCTCGTAGACAGGCAACGTTCCTGCTGAAACCCTTGTTCGCTTCCTCGTGGGGGTATCCTTCCAACGATTTCATACGGATGAACTGTCAGCTTTTTCTGAACCATTTACAAAAAGATACTTTCATTGAAATCGCTGCGTTGAACGATTCACTCTGACAGAAAATCCGATGAATCAAGTCTATTGTTAATGAAGGTCAATGGACGTTGTTTCGGCTTGGAATTTTTGTAAAAGGCCGGGGCATTATACTAAACATTGATGCCAAGAAAAAGAATGCTATTTACCTTAATTTACTCTCGTAAATCAGAGAGGATTTGCCGAACTTTCTTCCTTTCTTTACAACGCTGGACCGTGCTGTTTTCTAAAGTGCAAGTAGCGTGAGCTTCCTTGGCCACAACGGCTTTACCCTCCACTGCGGTAATGTTGGATTTCCGCCTTGTCAGTTTTCTGAGAGGGAACTATTGGTGACACATTCCAGTTAGAATGCTTTCGGATTTTCAAGTTCGATAGACGCTTGGAAATTTTCTTGATGAGCATTTTCTTTATACGGAAATGCAGGTGGGTGCTAGTCCCAACGTACTCCTTTTGCGTGGAATGAATGATTTTTGGGCGCGCGGCAAGCCGTCTTTGGCGTGTGTGACAGTGATTTTCAAGATGTTTTATTTTGAATAATGGACAAGTGGTGAGCAAGCGGCGTTCGTTTTTGTTTTTGCAGGGAGTGTGTTCACCTTTCTTCACGCGCTTGGCGGATCAACTGGTGGCTAATGGGCACCAGGTCCATAAGATTCATTTCAATGGTGGCGACACCGTTTACTGGGGTGCACGCCACGCCAGTTTTTTTCGCGGCAGTACAGAGGCACTGCCGGAATACCTTGGGCAAATTTATCGGAAGTTTGGCATTACTGATCAACTTCTTTTTGGTGACCGTAGGCCCGTCCATCAGCCTGCTGTCACTCTTGCTAAGCAATCAGGTATTCGGACACATGTCTTCGAGGAGGGCTATTTCCGTCCTTACTGGATCACGTTGGAACGTGAAGGTGTTAACGCACACTCGTTGCTTCCGCGCGATGCTGAGTGGTTTCGGGAGGCTGGCAAGAAGGTGCCGGACTACGGCAACGGGCAAGCTTTTTCATCGCCGTTCCGTATGCGAGCACTGCATGATGTTGGCTACCATTTAGCGGGCGTGATCAATCCGGTTTTATTTCCGAGATATCGGACCCATGCTCCTTACAACGCGTTGGTGGAGTATGCAGGATATGCACGCCGTTTGCCGATGCTGCGATTTCATGAACCTCGAGATAGGAAGCTGATCGAGAGCCTGATTCAACGCGCCGTTCCTTTTTATTTTTTGCCATTGCAGTTGAATAGCGATGCGCAGATTCGTGATCACTCACCGTTTGCGGACATGGCGGATGTCATGGAATTTGTGATGGCGTCGTTTGCGCGTCATGCTCCTGGCAAGGCGCGGCTGGTAATCAAGAACCACCCACTCGACATCGGAATGATGAATTATTCACGCATCATCAACCGATTAGAAAAGCAACTTGGTGTGGAAGGTAGGGTGGATTATTTGGAAACCGGCGATGTGGGTGCATTGTTACGACATGCCCGCGGCGTGGTAACGGTTAATAGTACGGTGGGGGCACAGTCGCTTGCTTTGAGGTGTCCAACTATTACCTTAAGTGATCCGATCTACAATCTTCCGGATTTGACTTATCAAGGGACGCTCGATGATTTCTGGAAGGATCGACCGGAGCCTGATGCCGAATTATTTCGCCGGTTTCGCAATACGGTGATCCATACGACGCAGGTGAATGGTGGCTTTTACAGCCGCCAGGGCATTGATCTGGCGGTGCGGAATTGCGGGCGTATGTTGGAAGCTGATCAGTCACCCTTGGAGGCGTTGTTATGAACCGATTACGTGCGCCCAAATCCGTCCTAATTACCGGGGCTACAAGTGCAATTGGTGGCGCACTAGCAGAAGCCTATGCCGGACATGGGATAACCATGGTACTGCATGGTCGAAACACCGAGAAGCTGGAAGAGGTGGCCACGCGTTGTCAGTCAAAGGGCGCAAAGGTGCTGACGCAGAGTTTGGACTTGCAGGATACCGCTGCACTGTTTTCCTGGGTCCATGAGGTTTGCGCGTCCCATGACGTGGACCTGGTCATTGCGAATGCAGGCGTGAATAACAATATTGGTCCCGACGGTAAGGGGGAAGAATGGACGACGGTCGAAGCACTGTTGGACATTAATGTGAAGGCCGCGCTGGCGACAGTGAACGCCGCGTTACCTACGATGCGGCAGCGCGGCAGTGGGCAGCTCGTGTTGATAAGCTCTCTCGCTGCCTATTATGGTTTGCCTGTGACGCCGAGCTATTGCGCTAGCAAAGCGGCAGTCAAAGTATATGGTGAATCATTGCGAGGGTGGTTGGCCCCCGAGGGCATCCAGGTCAATGTTGTGATGCCTGGTTATGTGGAATCACAGATGTGTCGAGACATGCCGGGGCCCAAGCCTTTTTTGTGGTCGCCGGAAAAGGCTGCCCGGGTAATCAAACGGGGTTTGGCACGTAATCAGCCGCGCATTAGTTTTCCATTTCCGTTGAATTTTGGCACGTGGGGGTTGTCCGTCTTGCGTCCATCGATTTCGCAATGGATATTGCGTTTGCTCGGCTATGGCGGTTGATTTGTTTTGGACATCGGTCGCCCTGCCGATCGCCGGCGGTATCTGTTTGTCGTTTCTCATTGAGCAGTTGCTGCAACCGAGGCCTCTACCGTTTTGGCGGCGGCCGTTGGCCGCACTGGCGATCCATGTTGGCCTTTGGTTGGTCTTGTTTGCCTTGGAGCTTAGTGTGTTCCGCCGGCCCTGGTTTGCTGCCGCAAACGTATTGGCTATTCTGCTCTTCGTGGTGCTGGTGAGTGGCGCGAAGTTTCATTCTTTGCGCGAGCCTTTCATTTTCCAAGATTTCGAGTATTTTTCCGACGCCTTGAAGCATCCGCGCTTATATATTCCCTTTCTCGGATGGGGGAGAGGTTTGATGGCGATTGCGGCATTTGTGCTGGTCATGTACGCGGGCATGCAAGCGGAGCCGTCTTTATCTGTGCAGGTTCCGGTGCTCGAGTTGTTTCGTGGGGTGGCTGCCATGGTCATTTTTGGTAGTGCGTTCATGTGGCTGGGGAGTCGGAAGAAACTGCCGGTGACGTTTGACCCAGAAACGGATTTGCGGCAACTGGGCTTGATGACGAGCTTGTGGCGATATAGGGAGGAAGAACGTGCCAGTGTTAGCGTTTCTTCAGCCTATGACGCCATGGACCCTGTTCCGCAAGCGATTGACGCCTTGCCTAACTTGGTGGTCGTGCAAAGCGAATCATTCTTCGATGCCCGGCGTTTGTTTTCCGGTGTGCGATCGGACGTCTTGCGGGAATTCGATACGATCAAGGCATCGGCTGTTTGCCAAGGACAGCTCGCGGTTTCTGCCTGGGGGGCCAACACCGTGCGTACCGAGTTTGCATTTCTGTCGGGATTGGGAGAAGAGTCGCTCGGCGTGCATCGCTTTAATCCTTATCGCAAGTTGGCGCGACAGGGCGTACCGACAATTGCCAGCTTTTTGAAGCGGCTGGGATACCGGACAGTGTGCGTGCATCCCTATGAGGCAAGTTTCTACGCCCGGGATGTCGTGTTGCCACAGCTTGGTTTTGATGAGCTGATCGATATCCAGCACTTTGCTGATGTCGAGAAAACGGGACCGTATGTGGGTGATGTGGCGGTGGCAGAGAAAGTGTGTGCCTTACTAAAATCAGCGTCTAGTCAACCGATCTTTGTGTACGTCATCACCATGGAGAATCATGGTCCGCTGCATTTGGAAGAGGTAAAGGACGGTGATGTGACTCGCTTGTATACCGCACCGCCACCGGAAGGGTGCGAAGACTTGACGATTTATTTGCGGCATTTGAGCAATGCAGATTGCATGGCCGGGATGTTGCGCGATCAATTGAATGGATTATCGCGTCCCGGTTGGCTGTGCTGGTTCGGCGACCATGTACCCATCATGCCCAAGGTGTACAGCACAATGGCAACGCCTGATGGAAAAACGGATTACTTTATTTGGGAAAAAGGCGGCACTTCTGGAAAAGGCGACCAATTGGACTTGAAAGTCGAGAATCTAAGTTGTCTACTCCTGCAGAACATGGGTGTTGCGCGACCGCGTGCACACGGTCCGCAACATGTTCCTCATCAAGCTCAAAGCCGCTCGAACTCTTCCGTGACCGCTTGAATAGTTTGCCTAATGTGCGCTTCGGTATGCAGGCAGGAAATAAAGAAGCGCAGGCGGGCGGACTTCTCCGGGACAGCCGGATAGAGAATGGGTTGCACGTTGATGCCACGTTCGAGCAACGCTGCGGAAGCACGGGCCGCTCTGATCGAACTGCCTGTAATGACAGGGACGACAGCTAAGCCTGTGCTTGTGCCAGTATTGAGGCCGGCCGCTTTCGCTTGTTCCAAGAAAAGCCGTCCGCGCTCTTGTAGCGTGGTCACACGATGCGGCTCCCGTTGCATGCACTTCAGAGCACGCAATGCCGCTGCAGCGACAGCGGGCGGCATACCCACGCTGTAGAGGAAACCTGGCGCAAGAAACTTGAGGTGCTCTACCAAAGCGCTCTCACCGGCGATATATCCACCGCAACCGGATAGGGTCTTGCTCAGCGTGCCCATCCAAATATCGACGTCACTCCCGGCCAGCCCGAAATGCTCTCGGATACCCAAACCGGTTTGACCCATGACGCCAAAGGAATGGGCCTCATCGACCATCAGGAAAATCTTGTGTTTGCGCTTGAGGTCGACAAATCGAGGGAGGTCGGGGTAGTCGCCATCCATGCTATAGATGCCTTCCAGGACAACCAAGGTTCGCTCAAAGTAGTGACGCTGTTCGGTGAGAATGGCGTCCAGAGCAGCCCAGTCGTTGTGAGGAAAGGGCAGGCGCTTGGCACCGGAGAGTGTTATTCCCTGCAAGACGCTGTTGTGAATGAGTTCATCATGAAGGATGAGATCCTTCGGACCGAACAAATGGCCGATGGTGGTGACGTTGGTAGCGTGCCCGCTCACCATCACGATGGCGTCATCGACACCGTAAGCTTGAGCGATGGCCTGTTCAAGTTCTCGATGAATCGGCCGGTCTCCCGAGACGAGCCGGCTTGCGGAGACCGATGTGCCGTAGCGGTCGATGGCTGCTTTGGCAGCTTCGACCACCTCTGGATGACCGGAAAAACCGAGATAGTTGTAGCTCGCGTAGTTGATGTATTCCCGTCCGCCTATCTGGGTGGTGGCGCCCGCCGTTCCTTCGTGCAGTTTGAAGAAGGGATTGCCGATACCCAGCCGCGCCGCGCCATCGTTAATGATGCGAATTTGCTGATAGCCAGGATGGAGATGGAAGCGATAGTGCTGCTCTGGGATCTCAGCAACGCTTGTAGGCAAGCGTGTGGGCGCTGCGGCAGTGCTCTCCTGCTCAGCTTGCCGAAGCCGCCGTTCGAGGGCTTGCTGGATGAGTTTGTCTTTGATCTGGGCGGTAAGACCAGGGAGTCCTTTCATTGCCATGTTATTGAATCATCCGGCTGTTTGCGATGGCGGTTCGTGACTGAATATCTTCCACGAGACTTTCGATGGCTTCAGCCGATGTCTCTGCACCATGCTGGGAGGCGATTTGCTTCGTCTGAGCGAGCATTTCCGTGCCGGCAGAGGCGGTGTCCGTTTCGTCGCTTCCTTTTAGCTGGTGGATGAGTCGCTGCGCCAGCTTGACGATGGTCGGGCTTTGGCTCAAAGCCATTACTGGCAAGCGGACGCCGAAACGGGATTCAAGCGCACCGACCAGTTCAACGCCCATCAGCGAGTCTAGCCCCATGTCGTAAATGGACTTGGTTGGGTCGATTTTGTCTGGGGAAACCCGCAGGATTTCTCCGACTTCGCTCTTGAGCATTTCGACCAATGTCGCCAATAGGTCGGCGTCCGAGAGTTCTGTTAGCAAGCGCTGGATATCGTCGGTATTGCTTTCCGCACCATCGCTGTCGCCGGCATCACGGGCCAGTTCGCTGAACTTGGGCGTCCCGGCGGATGGAAGGAAGCGGGTCAGGGCTTTCCAGTCGAGCTCCATGACGCCAAGGCCTGATCGGTCTGCGACCAGCATACTTTCCAAGGCGTCCAGGGCGACGGCTGAGTTGAGGGCCGAGCCGCCCATACGGTTTTGCAGGGCATCCTTGATCTTTTCATTGCGGGCCAGGAAGCCGACATCGTCAATGGCTCCCCAGCGTACACAGGTAGCGGGCAGACCTGCGGCGCGGCGATGTTTCGCCAGCGCCTCCAGACAGGTATTGGCGGCGACGTAGTTGCCTTGACCCGGATTGCCGAACAGGGTGGTCGCCGATGAAAAGAGGACGAAGAAGTCCAGCGGCAGGCCGAGCGTCAATTCATGGAGGCAGTGTGCACCTAATGCTTTGGGGGCGAGAACATTGCGAATTTGATCGGCATCCATGTTGCGAATCAATCCATCATTGATGACGGTGGCGGCATGGACGATCCCCTTGAGAGGCGGCAATGTACTGGCTATCTCTGCCAACAATGCTGCAACGGCGCTTTTATCGGTGATGTCGCACGAAGCGGCATGGACGGTAACCCCTTGCTTTTCCAGCCTCTCAATGGCGCTTTTCGCCTCGGACGAGCTTGGTCCGCTACGGCTGATCAGGACCAGATTCCGCGCACCTTTGCTGGCTAGCCATTCTGCGGTTTTCAGTCCAAAGCCGCCGAGGCCGCCTGTCACCAGGTAAGAGGTATCGGCGGGCAGTGACAGATGTGGTTGAATCCGCGGACGTGCGCTATGAATCTGGCTGATGTCATTACGGTAAGTGATCACGATCTTGCCAATCTGACGCGCTTGCTGCATGTAGCGGAAGGCATCGACAATATCGTTGGCTTCGAAGACATGATATGGCAACGGATGAAGCACGCCTTCGGTAAACAAGGCCATGACCTCGGCGAACAGGCTGCGGGTGAGGTCGGGGCGGGCCTGCATCAACTGGTCGGCATCGATCCCGAAGTAGCTGATGTTATTGCGGAACGGGCGCAGGCCGATCTTGGTGTTTTCATAGAAGTCCCGTTTACCGAGTTCCAGGAAACGACCGAAGGGTTTGAGCACGCGGAAGTTGCAATTGATAGCTTCTCCAGCAAGGGAGTTGAGCACAACGTCGACACCTTTACCGTTAGTGTGGGCCAGGATTTCGTCGGCAAACGTCAGTGAGCGGGAGTCGAAAATGTGCTCTACGCCAAGCAAACGCAAAAAGTCTCGCTTTTCGTCCGATCCTGCTGTGACGTAGATTTCGGCACCGATCCATTTGGCCAGCTGAATGGCGGCAATCCCTACGCCGCCTGCAGCGCCATGAATCAGCACTTTTTCACCAGGTTGCAGTCGCGCCAAATAGTGCAGAGCGTAATAGACCGTGAAGAAGGTGCTGGGGATGGTTGCCGCAGCCTCGAAGGAGATACCGGGCGGGATGCGGGAGATAGCACTGGCCTGCGTGATAACCCGGTTGGCGAAGCTGGAAGGGCCAAAGCCAACGACCAGATCGCCTGGCGCAAATTCGCAAGCCTCGCTGCCGACGCTACGCACGATGCCGGCAAATTCCAGACCCAGTGTTGGACCGGCGAAACCGTTTTCGATCGCTTCGTCAGAGAGCAAAGCAAGAGCGTACATGACATCGCGGAAATTGAGGCCGGTGGCATGCACTTCGACTTCGACTTCGTTCTCCGCCGGTAGACGGCGCGGATGAGATTCCCAGCGCAGATTACGCAATTGGCCTGGAAGCTGGAAACCGAGACGTACGGTGGGCGCCTCACTCTCCTGCTGCTCGTGGGGCTGCGGGCGTGGCTCAAGGCGCAAGCGCGGTACATAGCGCGCGCTGTTGGTAGTCAGAATGACTTCCTGCTCGCTATCCGGTTGCTCGAATTCTCGATCCAGCGCCGTGGCCGCGTCATCAATCGTCAGCGAGATTTCGAGATCCACCAGACGAACCGCGTAGTTGGAGGCTTCATTGCTGAGCGTTCTGCCGAAGCCCCATAGTGCTGCATCGACTGGGATGATAGGCGATGCGGGGCTATCGACTGGGGCGCGAGGGGGAAGTAGGTCGCTTGCTGCGCCAGACGTGACCAACCAGCAGACCGTGTTCGTCTGAGTGGCTTCGCAGGCCTGAATAAGGTTCGCGGCCGTGGTACAGCGGGCAACCTGCCGCTCTAGAACTGCTTCGGCTTCGACTACGCTGGGGTGAGGGGAGAGGCCAGCCAGATGTACGATGCCGTCCAACTGTCCGTAGCTGGCAGTCGTTTCCCGCAGCAAGGATGAGATCTGGGGCGCGTCGCCTGGGCAGGCTTGCACGACGAGATCCCCTCGTGCTTGCAATTTTTTCGCAAGTTGATCGGATAAATGCGCCGAGTAGCCCTCTTGATCGGCCAGCAGAATCCAGCTGCGAGGCATCGCTTTGACAGGTGACGTTGTCGGTAATGCTGCGTCCGATCGTTGCGCTAATAACAAATAGGGGCCGGAAAGCGTGTCCGGGCACAGTTCGTAAATTTCAGCGCTGGAAAAATGCGATTGCTGCAATTGCTGCTGCCAGAACCGCGCAGTGCGTTGGTTGGATTGCCACGTGCCATCTTCAGTCAGCGTCCAGTACTTGTGCTGCCCACCAAAAACAAAGTCGACCCAGCGTGACGGATGCTGCCCAATGACAACGAGGGTGCCGGCGGGTGCGAGGCAACGGCGGGCATAATCCAGCGCAGCTGTTGCATCTGCCAGCGAGCTGAAATCGAGCGTGACAATGGCGAGCTGGCAGCTAGACATCGTGGTTTGCTCTGGCATGGCGCTGATCAGGCGCGTGCCAATAGCGGGAAAGCGCTCATTGAATCGCGCGGTATCTGCCAGGCTTGCTTCTGAAGTGCTGGCAAACACATAGTCGCAGCAATTGAAATCCAGGGTGGCACAAATATCCATGCCAAATGAGGGCGACCCTTCACTGATTTCCACGATGCCTAGCCGCTGACCTTCAGGCAAGTGATTTATTCCTGCGGAAATCAAACTCCGCAAGGCATGTCCGACTTTTTGCCTTCCTCTGGTGCCGAGCACTTGACGCGCGAACGTCGTCAGGGACGAGTCCTGAGGGCAGAGTTGGGCCAGCGTCAGGCTCCCGTCCAGAAGCGATTTGAGGTGCATCCCGAGCCGTCCCACCGAGTGCACAATCTGGAAATAGTCAGGATATTCCGCTACCAAGCTATTCCAAATGTCTTGTGCTGATGCTTGGTCGTCCTGGCTGGGTAAAAACTCCCATCCCTCAGGAGTAAGCGCAATGGATTGATCTGCGCGAGCCTGGGACAGCAAATGGTCTAGAAAAGGCCGGATTTCCGGGGTGGCATTTTGGCACGCTTGAATTTCATGAGGGGAGAGCTTTTTGCCATCTGTTGACAGGAGTTGAAGCGCTTGCAGGGTGAATCGGCTGCAAAGGCTGTCGAGCAAAGGATCCACTTCTTCGGCATAGCGACGATGTGATCCATTGAGTGCCGCACGCCTTGCCAAATCGGTTAACACGGACTTCGCATTTTCGAAAGCGATAACCGGCTGTGCTCCTAGAGAGGCGCCGAGGGGTTGGGGCGTACCGTGGTAATCCAGAAAACGCAGATGATCTGCAGCATTTTTGTTGAGACGTACACTTCGGAAGCGTGCTTCTTTGACGACGGCGATGGTGGCGCCTTCCGTATCGAAAACCGTGAATTCTGCGGTTAAGGAATGTGCGGTTCGACGCAGTAGCGTAGCCCTGGCATAGCCAGGCTTTGCTTGGCTGGCACGGAAGATGATACGTCCCATTTTGACGGGAACAAATGCAATGCCGTCGTGAGCGCTTGCATCCTCCTTCAGAAGCTGGATGATGAGTTGGAACGTGCAGTCCAGCAAGGCGGGATGGAGGAGAGTATTCGTTAGCTCGGTGTCTATACTTGCCGGTATTTTAAAGACGGCGAGGGCAGAGCCATTTTCTATCCAGCCGCGGTCAATGCACTGGAATGCCGGGCCATAAGCGAGGCCGGCTGCCCGAGTAAGGGCGGCATGGCTTGCGCTGTTGAAATCAGGATGGCGCGCAGGCAATACCGGGCTTTCCGGCGACAGCAAAATGCCGGTCGCTTCACGCAAAATGCGGCCCACGGCATGGACGGTCCAAGGTTCTGTACTACCTTGCGGTCGGCCTTTGATCGTCACGCTACCGTCTGACGCTTCGATGTTGAGACGGAGGAGCCTTGCTTGGTCATCGCTTAGCAAAAGTGGGGAACGAATCTCAATCTCTTCAATTTCGGATAAATCGCTCGATTGCCAGTCCCGAGCGGCTGCCAAAGCAAGTTCAGCAAAGCCTGCGCCCGGAAACACTGTGGCCTCGCCGACAATGTGGTCCGCCAAGGAGGGATTGAGCTTTGTGTCGAGCTGGTTTTCCCATGTGAGCTCGTGTTGTTGGAGCGGATAGCCTAACAGCGGGTGAACTTTGCGCCGATTGAGCAAGCCGAGAGAGGCTGGTGTAACTGGATGCCAGTAACGCTCGCGTTGCCATGGGTAGGTCGGCAGGGAGACAAAACGGCCGGGCCACGAAAAGGCGTGTTGCCAATCGATATCTGCCCCGGCAATGACTACCTGACTGCATGCGCTCCAAACGCGTTGAGGAGTGTCATCGCCACGGGTGGCGGTCGGAATGACGCGGCCTTCTGTCGCGCGATCTTTCAAACAGTCATTGATGTAGCTACGTAAAACGGCATGGGGACCGATTTCGATGAAGATGTTGGTTGCGTCGTCCAGAATGCCTCGGACAGCCTGTTCGAACAATACCGGTTTACGGATGTTGTACCACCAGTACTTTGCGTTGAGCTCTGTGCCATCCAGGCGGCTTCCCGTGACCGTTGAATAGAACGGCACAAGGCTTTGGCTCGGTTGGAGGTGTGTCAGCGCCTGTCCCACCTCCGCTTCGATTTCATCCATGGCGGGGCTGTGAAAGGCGTAGTCAAGGTCCAAACGCTTGTGGAAGATACTGCGTTCCCGCAAGACTGACTCAAGTTGCGTGAGCGATGACGGGTTTCCAGCGATGGTCACACCGCGAGAGCTGTTGATGCCAGCCATGGCAAGCGATGAGGCCAGTCCGAGTTCGCCGATCACATTCAGGGCCGACTCGTGATTCAGCCCGACCGCGGTCATTTTGCCTTTGCCTTTGGTCATTCCCTGCAGTCGGCTGCGATGATAGATCACCTCCACCGCTGCCTCGAGCGTCAAAGCGCCCGACGCCCATGCGGCAGCGACTTCGCCTACGCTATGGCCTGCCACCGCAACTGGGGTAATCCCACGAGCCTGCAGCATGCGCGTGATACCGACCTGCAGCGCAAACAGTGCTGGTTGGGCGAATTCCGTGTATTCATATCGGTTCTCCCCCTTCTTGCCAGCGAGCTCATCTTCCAGGGAGTAATCGGCATGGCGGCGGAAAAGGGCATCGACTTCCTGAACGGCTTCTCTGAAGATTTGCTCTTCTTCCAGCAGCTTTTTGCCCATTCCTGCCCACTGTGAGCCATTGCCTGAATAGATAAAGGCGGGGCCGGAAGGATTGGCTATGGATACACCGGACTCTACGAATGACGGTTCTGGCGCATCGTTTGCAAAGTTGCTCAGTGCCTTGGCAATCGTTTGGGGCTTGGCGCCGTAGACAATGGCACAATGCGCATGACGTTCGCGCCGGAAGGCGGCATTGTAGGCAATGTCGTAAAACGCCGATTGAGGTTGCTTCTGGAGAAAAGCAGAAAACTGACGGGCTACTGCCTTCAGTGCGACCGCATCCTTCGCGGAAAGGATGATGGGAAGAGACGTGTGTTCTAACAGGTTGGGAACCTTGAGTTCCGGCTGTTCGTGGCTTTCGAGAATGATATGCGCATTGGCACCGCCAAAGCCAAAAGAATTGACGCCGACAATCAGTTTTCCGGTTTCTTTGAGCGGCCGTTTTTCGGTCACGACTTCGATGTTCCATTCATCGAAGAGAATGTTCGGATTAGGCTTGTCAAGGCCAATGGTCGCCGGCACCATCCGGTGCTGAATGCAGTACAGTGCTTTTACCAAACCGGCTACACCGGAAGCCGCTTCAAGATGGCCCAAATTGCTCTTCACCGAGCCGATGAGGAGGGGGCTGGCCTTTGGACGGCGTGTGCCCAATGCATCACCAAGGGCGCGCGTTTCAATCGGGTCGCCGACAGCCGTGCCGGTGCCGTGCGCTTCTATATAGTCAATGGTCGCCGGATCGATGCCGGCCTGCGTATAAGCTTGCTCCAGTAACGAGGCTTGGCTCTTTGCGCTGGGGACGGTCAGGCCGGATTTGCGACCGTCGGTGTTGATTGCGGAGTGTGCTACGACAGCCAGAATGGGGTTGCCATCAGCGATGGCCTGGTCATAATCCTTGAGGAAAAACACGCCACCGCCTTCTGAGCGGACATAACCATCACCCGAAGCGTCGAAAACCTTGCATCGTCCATTAGGCGATAGCATGGATGCCTTGGAGAAGGTAATGAAGCCATAGGGATGCAGATGGAGACTGACACCGCCAGCAAGTGCTTGGGTGCTTTCTCCCGAGAGGATCGATCGGCAGGCTTGGTGAAATGCCACCAGTGAGGAAGAGCAGGCGGTATCAATGGCCATGCTCGGGCCGCGCAGGTCCAGTACATAGGAGATTCGATTGGCAGCAATGCTCGAAGTATTGCCTGTGGCAACCGATGAATCGACAGAGGCAAGATCGTCAGCCAGCCGGTAGGAATAATCGGCGCTGGCGATGCCGATAAACACACCGCACGCGCTGCCGCGAAGACTGGATGGCTTCACCCCGGCGTTTTCCAGCGCCTCCCAACTCATTTCAAGCAGCAATCGCTGCTGTGGGTCCATGAGAGCAGCTTCTCGCGGGGAAATGCCAAAGAATCCTGCATCGAATGTTGAGACGTCTCCAATGGAACCTGCAGCAAACGTATAACTTGTTCCAGGATGACTCTTGTTCGGATGGCGGAAGGTCTCGTGTGACCATCGATCCGGATCCACTTCGGTTACCAGATCACGGCCCTCTAGCAAGTCTTGCCAATACTGGCTGATGTTCGTACCTGGGAACCGGAAAGAAAAGCCGGTAATTGCAACTCGCTTAGTCATCGTTTTTGAATTCTCTATTCGTATTGGCGTGGCTATACGCACTCAGCTTCGTTTGCCGTTAGGAATATGGTGGGCCGTTCTGGACATGCTTCCCTCAAAGGGACAGTGCCATAGCGGTGCAGCATCAATGGGGCCACTCAAGGAGAGTGGCTTGATGCTGGCGTAGACTCGGTGCTCGGAAAAATAGGCGGCATAACCAAGTCTTCGCGCACTCAAACACGAAGATCTTTATTTACTGATCGTAGGATTGGGCACCACAAATTGCTTGGTAACGGCAAGTAATCAATGAAATAGTGTTTTTCATTAATGGAATATCTAACGAATTTCTGCTGTGTATCAGGTATATATTCAACGCATTTTTGCTTTTGGTCAATGGGAAATTTGGAGGCTGACGCCTCGTATGCGGGCGTGCTAATCAATCAGGCAGCATGAGAAAAAGAAAGTCTCTTTTCTTGTCGAAGAGGCTATAGGCGTCGTCTTCGCCGTCAGGCCCTTTGGGAAATTTTTCTGAAGTACTTTTTCAGTTCATCCTCTACGCTTTGCGACTGCTCATGTCCCGCCAATGAAAACGCCTTGAACTTGCCCTCTCATGCATGGACAAAGTACTAAGGGGCCGTATTCAGTCTTTTTGAACATACTTTTCATGTTCGTGACTCTGGATCTGGCTTACCTAGCATCGAAGGTCGGCATGCGTCAGTTGGACAAGCCGCGAAGTTAGTCGTATATGCATGCTGGGCTAGGGCGGCAACGTTCTTTACGGATTCGGTGAGCATGCTGGTACCGCAACTTGGGAGGTCGTTCTTGGCGTTATAGCCCCTCATCAGATGCGGAAATGTCGGGTCGGTCATTATAAGAACCTGGATGGATGACCTTGTTGTCAGTTGGTGCAATGGCATTGCACGTGGATATCTCCGTCGTGAGTAAAGTGGCTTGAACATACGATGAAAAGGACTCCAATCCATAGTCGATCCGCGCCGAAACGCCGGAACCGCGTGCACACCTCGGCAACAAGCCATTCTCCTGCGCCGGACGACGTCCCTATGCCAGCGGCGGTATTGAGAAGGCAGCCGCGTTTTGTGCGCAGCCGCGCTTTTGTCGCCAGGCATGAACGCGTGCTATTGGTGGTGTCATCGGTTCTGTTGAGCACCTTGCTGTTCCTGGTCTATACGATGACAACGCCAAGCACGCGCGCACTCACCCAGCGCGATATTGATGCGGCGGTCCTGCATACGCTGGAAAAAAAGACGCTGCCATCGGCGGAAGCCAAAGCATACGAGCGGGTACGGCATTCGGTAGTGCGCGTGGTGCAAGAAGATGCCGTGAAAGGCAAAGATGGACGCTCGACGCGCGGTATCGGAACCGGTGTGGTGATTGTCGATACCGGCATTATCCTCACCAGTCTGCATGTGGTGGGCAACGATGACAAAAGCAAAATCCAGGTCCGTTTTGAAAACGGACTGGAGTCAAACGCTGTCGTCCTTCAACGTATGCCCGACAGCGACTTGGCGGTACTGCAAGCGATCACTATTCCGGACGATTTGCGGCCGGCGATCTTGCGTTCGACCCAAGGGTTGGCTGTTGGCGACAAGGTGGTGGCGGTCGGTTTTCCGTTCAATATCGGCCCATCGGCATCGGCAGGCATCATTTCCGGCCTCAATCGCGTATATCACTCGCCAGACGATAAGGAGCTGTTACGCAATCTGATTCAGTTCGATGCCGCAGCCAATCCCGGCAATTCAGGCGGACCATTGACCACGATGGACGGTGAAGTGGTGGGTATCGTTACCGCCATCCTGAGTCCGCATGCGCAAGGCAGCTTCGTAGGCATCGCTTTTGCTGTACCAATTGAAATTGCAGCGGCTGCAGCAGGTGAGTCGCCTTTCTAATATCGCAATACCATCAGGGAGAGGGAGATGGATCGCATTGATAACAGTCGTTCGGATGTGTCGCATCAGATGGAGCGCGTACTTTACGAAGTAAAACGCGTTGTTGTGGGTCAAGACCGCTTTCTGGAACGCGTGCTTGTGGCCATGCTTGCCGGCGGACATTTGCTCGTTGAAGGCGTGCCCGGACTGGCAAAGACCTTGACCGTTAAAACCCTTGCACGCACGATCCAAGGCAGTTTTCACCGCATTCAGTTCACGCCCGATCTGGTGCCCGCCGACCTAGTAGGCACGCGCATTTATAACCAGAAAACCGGTGAGTTCAGTACCACGCTCGGACCGGTGTTTTCTAACCTGTTATTAGCTGATGAAATCAACCGCGCGCCAGCCAAGGTGCAAAGCGCGCTGTTGGAAGTGATGCAGGAATGCCAGGTGACCATTGCCGGCAATACGCATCATGTGCCAGAACCCTTTCTCGTCATGGCGACTCAAAATCCGATCGAGACAGAGGGAACGTATCCGTTACCGGAAGCACAAGTGGACCGCTTCATGATGAAGGTATTGGTCGATTATCCGACCGAGGAGGAAGAATTTGTGATCGTCAATCGCGTCACCGGCGAGGACTATCAGGTAGCAGCAGTAACAACCACCGAAGAACTTGCACGTCTGCAACGGCAATGCCGTGACTGCTACATCGATCCGTCTCTGGTACGTTATGCGGTGCGCTTGGTCGCGGCGACCCGTGATCCGGAGCGCTATCAGGTGCCGAACCTATCGCATTACCTGACCTGTGGTGCTAGTCCCCGGGCGTCGATTCACATGGTGGAAGGAGCGCGGGCCCTGGCTTTGCTGCGCAATCGTAATCATGTGCGTCCTGAGGATGTCATCGATCTGGTACCGGACGTACTGCGCCATCGCTTGTCGCTTTCCTATGAAGCGCTGGCGGATGCTGTCACGGCGGACCAGATCATTCACCGTATTTTGAAACATTTACCGCCGCCTGAGCGCGTGCTTGAAAGCCATGTCCGAGTCGATGCCAACGTCTGAAGCGCTTCTGCGTCGCCTGGAGCTGACGGTTGTCCGCCGACTCGACGGCCTATTGCATGGCGATTACCGTACGCTGTTTCGTGGGATGGGCATTGAGTTGGCCGACCTGCGTGAATACCAATATCAGGACGACGTGCGCCATATTGACTGGAACGTGACCGCGCGCATGCAAACGCCTTACGTCAAGGAGTACAACGAAGAACGTGAGCTCACTGCCTGGTTTCTGCTCGATCTGAGTCCTTCGGAAAACTTCGGCTCGCAAGCAACGAACAAGCGGGCGCAGGCTACGGAACTGACGGCCATTCTCGCCAGTATGCTGAACCGGCATGGCAACCGCTTCGGTGCACTGTTCTATGGTACATCCGTCGACACGGTCATTCCGGCGAGGACGGGGCGGCGTCAAGTGCTGCAATTGTTGCACCGGATGCGTACCCATACGGCTGCCTCACGGGCATCTTCCGTCTCTACTCGCTTGCAAGATTTACTGCAAACCGGTGTCCATGTGGTGCAGCGAAGATCGCTGATCTTCGTTGTGTCCGATTTCATCACGCAGCCAGGATGGGAAAAGGTGCTTGCCCTGCTTGCACAGCGTCACGAGGTGATTGCGATCCGACTGTTCGATCCGCTCGAAATGCGCTTACCCGATCTCGGCCTACTGACAATCCAGGATGCGGAAACTGCCGAACAATTGCTAGTCGATACCCATGACAAGGCATTTCGCAGCCGCTTTGCCGCCGCAGTCGCACAGCGTGAAGAGACGCTGCATGAGGCTTTTACCTATGCTGGTGTGGATGTGCTCGACATCTCGACCGAAGACGATATCGTGGATGCGTTGTTTCGCTTTTCAGAATTGCGCAAGAATAATAGCCGCCTTGCAACAGGCGGCAACGCGCAGATCAGCAGGGGAAAGTAATGAGCTTTCTTTGGCCGCAAATGTTGTGGTTGCTTTTGGTTCTACCGCTGCTCGTGCTGGCATACTGGATCACGCTTCAACGTAGGAAGAAATACGCGCTGCAGTATGCCGGCCTGTCGATCGTCAAACAGGCACTGCATGGATCACGACAGTTCAAGCAGCATCTGCCACCGTTGCTCTTCCTACTAGCGATAGCGCTGATGTTGCTTGCTGCAGCGCGGCCCACAATGCTCGTGACCTTACCGGCAGAGCACAAAACCATGATTCTTGCTATCGACGTTTCCGGCAGCATGCGCGCGAACGATGTGGCACCGAATCGTTTCTTCGCAGCCTTATCCGCGGTGAAGGGGTTTGTAGAGCGGCTGCCGCACAATACTCGCGTAGGCATTGTGTCGTTTGCAGGAACGGCAAATCTGGTGCAACCGCCAACGTCAAATCGCGAGGATTTGCTTGATACCCTCGACCGTATGCAGCTCCAGCGTGGCACGGCGATTGGCAGCGGCATCCTGGTGTCACTCAAGGCGATTGTTCCAGAGGTGAAATTCAATCTGAATGCCGTTAATCCTCGCGAGGAAGAATCGCGCGAAGAGATGGTGAGTCGCGCTTTGGGAGTTGAACCGCCTAAAGAGAGTACAGCGTCCGAATTTAAACCCGTGCCACCCGGTTCTTATACTTCGGCGGCGATCATTCTGTTGACGGATGGGCAGACCACCACTGGCCCCGATCCGGTCGAGGCGGCACGCATGGCGGCAGAACGTGGCGTACCGGTGTATACCATCGGCATCGGCACCGTGGCCGGAGAAATTCTCACCGGCGACGGTTGGGCGATGCATGTGCGTCTAGACGAAGAATCGTTGAAGGAAATTGCCGATATCACCAAGGCGGAATACTTTTTTGCCGGCTCGGCGGCAGATTTATCGAAGGTCTACAAGATGCTCCATTCTCGCCTTATTCTCGAAAAAAGAGAGAGTGAAGTCTCTGCGTTGTTTGCTGCCGGCGCAGCGGTCCTGGCCTTGCTGGCGGCAGCGCTGTCGATGGTGTGGTTTAACCGGATCTTGTAGGGCACTGAAAAAAATGTACTTAACGGAAGGCTGGAGGAATATCCTCATAGGAGCGTGTTCTCGACCAAACGATATTGCTCTTGATCAGTCGGCACGGATTACCAGCATAGGCAGAATAGGGCTCCAGTTGACCAATAGCGATACCGTTTTGTCCGATGATCGTGCCTTGTCCGATTGTGGTACCTTTTTTTACGATTGCGCTGTTTCCTATCCATACATGGGGGTGTATCACGACGGGGGCAGGGAGCCCTAGTCGTTGTTGAGAGGTGCGATCAAACACGGAATGGCCGTCATCGGTACGGATGAATACCCCGTTGGAGAGCATGCAATCATTGCCGAATACCACATATTGTCCATTGGGTGAGGTCAGAATTGTGGCAGACTCAGAGGTCGTTTCCGCGCCGAAGATCACAAAGCAGTCATCACCGGTGATGTTCACAGTCAAACGTCGAAGTCTGCAATTGGGGCCGATGACAATGCCGCTATTTTTCCCATTGATTTGCGCGTTAAGTTGCACGTAGGCGTTTTCTGCGATCCAGATTCCGCTATGTTGACCTCTAACATTAATGGAGGGCGATACCAGATTGACTTCGCCGCGGGTAAAGCACTGCGCTGTTTCCGATGCGGTATATCCCTCAGCCGCAACGGTACATGATTCCATTTGTGCGGCAATTTTCAGGGCCCGGCTTGGGACGTTAACACTCATACTGATCTCCTTTTACTCATTGTTTGCCTAGAGCGATTTGCTTGTGCGTGAAAGGGGGGCATCTCGAGCCTGTGATGCTCACCGTAGCTCACGTACGGTTGCGCTTCTCAGCCCGACCTGACCTCCCTTTCATGCACAATCAAATTGCGCTATCGGTTGCTTTGGGATTGTGACGGACGATAGCAAGACTTGTCGCGGAGAAAAATCAAACAAAATGTGAGAATGGCCAACGTGCGCATATGGCATTTAATTGATTTTCTGCAGAAATAGAAGGCACAGGAGGCACAGTCTTTGCGACGCATAGAAGGCTGGAACGCGTCGGTGGCCATGTTATGGCAAATGCCGAATTTCATCTCCGCATTCGTATGGAGTCGAATGCGGAAGTGGCCATTTGGCGCAATAAAGGTGGCCATTCGCATGCTCGCGGTTGGTCAGAAAAATCATGCGCTGAAAGGAGCTCTAAAATGATGACGGAAAAGTACAAAACACGGGTAATTGTTACAGCTTGCCTACTTGCAATGACATCACTTAGTGGTATTGCAGCCGCTCAGTCGACAACCCAATCGACAAGCTCTAGCCGCGGTTCCGACACGCAATCTAGTAGTGCTAGCACATCGAGCAACAAGAACCAGACGACCGCCATGAAGCATGTCAACGATGCGGTTAACGTTGTGCGCAGAATGGAATCGGAACGTGGTATGGACAAGCTACTGCAACAGGCCGAAGGCATCTTTATTGTGCCGACTTACGGGCGTGCCGCAGTGGGCATCGGCGGCAGTGGTGGGGCGGGTGTATTCCTTGCCAAGCGTGACGATGGCACATGGAGCGATCCGGCTTTCTATAACATCGGCGGCATTAGTATCGGGGCACAGATTGGTGCCGAGGGCGGTCCGATCGCCTTGGTGTTGAATAACGAGAAGGCAGTGAATAGCTTCATGCAGAAAAATAATTTCTCTCTCAGTGCCGATGCCGGGCTGACGGTCGTGAATTGGGCGAAGGTGGCGGAAGGCAGTGCCGGTATGGGTGATGTGGTTGCTTGGGCTGGTACCAAAGGGCTGTTTGGCAATGTCGCATCCCTCGGTGTCAACGATATCCGGTTCAACGGAAATTTGACCAACGCATACTACGATAAGACAGTGACAGCCAGAGACGTCATCAATGGCAAAGTGAAAAACCCACAAGCCAATACACTCAAGCAGGCGCTGGCCACAACGTCTACCGGAACCGCTACTGGCAGTTCAGGCACCAGCCCATCGCGCGGCATGTCCGGCGGCGCATCAGGTGGTGGCACATCCGGCGGCACGTCTGGTAATACATCTGGTGATACGTCCGGGAGCACTTCAGAGGGGGGATCGAGTCGCTCTGGCACTTCCGACAGCAATAAGTGAGAATAAAGCGAGCGTAAAGATGTAATTGGCGGGCCTCGATCATGAGGTCCTGCAGGATCAGATCAAATCTACGCGCTAAGGCATGGTAAGCCAGCGCCTCATGAGTCCGACCAATGGAGAGGGAAGGATCTCTCTCCATTGTCTGTGCTCTTCCCCGCAAACATTACGCCAACATGCGCTTGTGTGCTAGGCAATCGTTCTGCGCACAAGCGAAACGCTGATATTCTTCTCTGAACAGACGTAAGCCCATCACCCATTTTGGGTCCAATAAGGACAATAGGCCGCAGTTTTTCCTTTCTTCTGGTGCCGGCGCAGCGCACTGCGTTTAACATCCACCATTGGCTGCTTGGATTACACGGTAAAGATTGCGTCGTGGCACCGTGACGTCTATTCTGCGAAAATGATGCAATTCCTGCCATTCAACCAATTTTCGTCAGTGTCCCATGGAGTATCTAAAAAGTAGTTCCAGCGCGCATCTGCAATACGCAGAAAACGCCAATCAGTCCCTTACGCCTTCTCGGCCCGCATTGCGTGAGCGGATCGCATCGATCGATGTGCTGCGTGGCCTAGTCATGCTGATCATGCTGTTTGACCATGTGCGAGAGTCGTTTTACTTGCATATGCAGGTTACCGATCCGATGGATGTGAATACGACCGCACCAGCATTGTTCTTTACGCGACTCGCCACGCATTTTTGTGCGCCGATATTCGTCTTTCTCGCCGGTTTATCAGCTTGGCAGTATGCGCATCCGTCATCTGGCCCGCGCTCAGCGACCGGCTTTCTCCTCAAACGCGGGTTGCTACTGGTAGCGCTCGAACTCACACTAGTTAATTTCGCCTGGTTTGGCCAGTTCCCGCCATCTACCATCTATCTGCAGGTGATCTGGGCCATCGGCCTGAGCATGATTGTGCTTGGCCTGCTACACCGGCTGCCGCTCTGGCTGCTTGCTGTGCTCGGCTTTTTGATTGTGTTTGGGCATAACCTGCTGACGCCGATTGCCTTCCAACCAGGCAGCGCCGGCTATCTGCCATGGACTGTGCTGCATGATCGCGGCTACCTGGTGGCAGATGGGCCGTTGAAAATCAAAGCTTCCTATCCACTCTTGCCATGGATCGGCGTGATTCTGCTCGGCTATGTCGCCGGTCCTTTATACGGCCGCGCCGTTGCTGCCGCGCGGCGTCAGCGTCTGTTGCTTGTTTTCGGCGCGGGCTCTCTGACGTTGCTTGCCTTGTTGCGGGGCTTGAACCTGTATGGCGAGACGCTGCCATGGGTATATGGAGACCGCTTTGTACAGACCCTCATGTCATGGGTGAACTTCACCAAGTACCCGCCGTCTTTGTGCTTCCTGCTGTTGACAATCGGTGTCGGACTGTTGTTGCTCGCTTGGTTTGAGTCCCTCGATAATCGATTCACGCGCCTGTGTGCAAGCTTCGGCGGCGCACCGATGTTCTATTACTTGCTTCACCTGTATGTGTTGCTTCTGGTGCAGAAAGGTCTTGTCGCATTTTTCGGGCCGACCCACGGTCAGCGCTTCGGCGTGGATCAGATATGGATGGTATGGCTCTGGGCAGTCGCGCTGATTCCATTGCTCTATTATCCTTGCCTTGCTTTTGGACGCTTCAAGCGCACGACACGCTGGCAATGGGCGCGTTATTTTTAACCAAATATTCAGGCGCGTATTTATCTTATTCAGCAACAGGGCTGGCAACGAACATGCCAGTGACCCTGTTGCTTGCTTCTACCAGGTCGTCGCTGTCAGAGCGATTTGATTGTGTGTGAAAGGGAGGTCAGGTCGGGCCGAGAAGCGCAACCGTAGGTGAGCTACGGTGAGCATCGCAGGCCCGAGATGGCCCCTTTCACGCACAGGCAAATCGCTCTAGAACTTGGCTTGCATGCCAAGCACGATGGTACGCGGGGCGCCAGGCGAGACCCAAGTGCGCTGGTAGGAGTTAGGGTAATAGACTTTGTCGAATAGATTTTCCACATCGAGCGATAGGCGCAAGGTGGGGTTGACGCGCCAATATGCCGTCAACTTCGCCACCGTGTATGCTGGCAGCTCGAAAGCCGTTTCTCCCTGTCTTGCCTGTTCCTGCGTACGGGCCTCTCCGAGACGCTTACCGCTGTAAGTAAAGCCTCCACCAAGGCCGTATCGCCCACCGCGGGCCAATGCATCCTCGTACATCACCAGCATGCTGCCGTTGACTTTGGGGATGTTCAACAGACGCCCACCGACTTCGAGCTGGTTATCGCGCAGTATAGTTGCGTCGATATAAGAAAGACTACCGTTGATGCGCCAGTGGCGGCTGAGCTGTCCAGAGAGGTCGAGATCCATACCGCGACTACGGACTTCACCGGCAGCGATGGAAAATCCGGCATTAGCAGGATCTGCGGTCAACACGTTTTTCTTTCGGATGTCGTAAATTGCCGCCGTACCGCCCAGCGTTTTTGCCGTATTCTCCCATTTCACCCCCACTTCGAACGCGCGTCCGGACTCCGCATCGAAAGGGGAGCCGGCTGCATTGATCCCACTATTCGGGCGGAATGATTTGCCGGCGTTGGCAAAGAGCGTCCATTGGGCATTCGGCAGGTAACTGACGCCCATTCGAGGAGAGGCCGCTGTCAGGTTTTGCTCGGTACTGCTATTGGTCTGCCGGTTAAGAAGCGATTGTTCATACTTGTCAAATCGCACGCTGCCGAGCAAACGCCATTTTTCTCCCAGAGAGAGCGTGTCTTGCGCATACAGCGCGATGTTCTCCTGATCTTCTGCGGTATCGACGGTTCTTGCATTTCGCACGGGCACGGGCTGAGGTTGGCCGTACACTGGATTGAAAACATCGATTGCATACGGTTCGCTAGAGGATGGGTTGACACGCAACATCAATTGGTCGAGATCAAGACGATAGGTTTCTACGCCGAAGAGAAGTTCGTGGCTGACATCGCCGGTCTGGATTCTGCCAGTGAGCTCACCTTGGAGCGTTACGTCATCCGACGAATAATCACGGAAACGGCGTTGTCGGCGCAACGTGCGTTGGTCGGCCTCCAATCTGGATTGTGCTTCGGTGGAGAATCCTTCTAACGTGCCCTTCTTGTACGAAAGGCCCAGCCGGCCTGTCCATTGCGCATTCAATATATGGTCGAGGACTAGCTGATGGGTTTGGTTCTCGACGCGTACATCGCCGTCAGCCGGTTCCCCGAGAAAACGTTCGCGGGGAACGGCACCCAACGCGTTATTGACCGCGACGATGCCACGGTCAAGCGGCGCTTTGTGGCGGAGGATTTCTGCGCTGTAGTTAAGGCGCGTCCTTGGCGCAAGTTTCCAAGTGAAGCTCGGCGCAATTAACGTACGCTTTGAATCGACATTGTCGCGGAAGCTTCCTCGATCTTCGACGACGGCGTTCAGGCGATAGGCAACATTGTCGGTAAGCGGGCCGGTCGAGTCGATGGCAGTACGGTAGAAGTCCTCGTCGCCGGCGTAGACCTCGATGGCGTGCGCCGGTTTCCACAAAGGCTTCTTCGTCACGATGTTCACTGTGCCACCGGGTTCGCTTGTCCCGTACAGAGAAGCAACCGGGCCCTTCAGAAATTCAATGCGTTCGATGTTTGCCATATCGCGCGGCGCGTTGAACCCGCGATTACCGGAAAAGCCATTCAACAACAGTGGCATACCGTTGCTGGCGTCGCCTGCCAATCCACGAATGGCGATGTTGTCCCATAGTCCACCAAAGTTGTTTTGGCGAGAGATGCCGCCGACATAGTCGAGCGCATCGTCAAGGCGTGTTGCTCCCAGGTCATCGAGCGTTTGGCGTGACATGACGCGTACCGCCTGGGGCAGCTCGCGCAAAGGCAAGTCGGTTTTTGTTCCACTAGCCTCGTCCGCATGGTAGCTGCCGGACTGGCGCCGACCGACCACCTCGATAGCTGGTAGGGTGATGTCAGAGGGCGTATTGGCCGCGGAGGCCGGCATGGTGTCTTGTCCGTGTGCAGACAAGCTAAGCAGTGTGCTTAAAGCCGCAAGGGTGTGCAGGCCCAGTTGGCCTTTTTGTAATGGCATCGAAATGCTCCGGTAAATTTGGATGTCAGGAGAGAGGAGAGGGATAAGCAGCGCGGCTAGGTTTTTTAGTGTGCGCCGAATCCATTATGCAACTAAGTTGCATATCAGTGATGTTACAGAAAATGCATTATTTCTGCAACACTGTTGCAAATGCGTTTCCTTAAGCTTCCTGAACAGAGCGCGCGTTTGAAGGATAGGGTTAAAACCCTGCTTCTGTCGTGAACCTTACCGTCGAGCTATCGTACCTGCGAGATGTTTAAGGTGAAAAAATTCTACGCTGGGAAAGATGGGTTGTTGTACGATCTATTCGAACGCTGGCGGTCGTGGGCTTGGATACATGATTGCTGGGAAGGCACATTCTATATATCTCCTCCATGCTGCTAGTCATCCATACTCTGTTCGTCAGCGATCTCTTGAAGATCCGTCATGTAGTTGCGCGGCCTTCATCAGCACAATACAGTGACATTGAGCGAGAGATCGCAGACTTGGTATTACTGCCCATCGCAGGGCTGTTCGCCAAACACGATGGTCCCAAACATCATTTCATCGCTAATCCGAACCATGCTCTTTTCCTCGGCCGCGAACAGCCTTATCGCATGAGCTTTCCGGGCGGTATAGGAGATGAATGTCTTGTCCTTGATTTTTCTAAAGAGGTATTGGCGAATCTGCTAACCGAAACGGTTGGTGTGCAGGGGTTGCACTCACCTTGCCTCAATTCTCATTGCTTGCTTTCTCCTGAAACCGTGCTCAATCGAGATCTGTTGTGGCGCCATTTGACCCAAGGCGCAATTAATCCCCTGGCAATTGAAGAGATATGTGTATCCCTGCTCTCAGCATCGGTCCAGGCAGCATATAAAGATGGGCAAGGTAAAGATCGTGCACGGCATTCATTTACGATGTCTCGCAGACATCAACAAGTCGAAACTGTAAAGGAAGTCATCTCGCTCTATCCAACGCAAGAGTGGACGCTTGGGGCCCTTGCGCGTGAGGCCAATATGTCGCCCTACCATCTCGCGCGGATATTCCGGGAGGAAGTCGGTGTGCCGGTACACCAATACTTGATTCGCAGCCGTCTCGGAAAAGCATTGGAGGCGATGCGTGCAGCGCATGTGAATCTAACCGATATCGCACTTGAGACAGGTTTCGCGAATCATAGCCACTTTACGGCCAGCTTTCGATCGTTATTCGGAATCACACCTTCTCAATTGCGCCGCAAAATGAGCCTCCAAGGGGACGCTCTTTTCACTCGCACGCATTTCACTCAAAACCACATCGTCCCGTAGTGCGGCATTTGCTTCGTTTTCCGCAATGCCCTTCCCATAAACTTGAATTGAGCAAGATTTTGGTAGCAGCCTTTTT
>CBHCMF010000008.1:0-44134 GCA_965974465.1 uncultured Noviherbaspirillum sp. | reverse complement strand
CTGGCCGAAGAAATGGGCCGCCTGCAAGAGCGTATTACCTCGACCAAGACCGGTTCGATCACCTCGATCCAGGCCGTGTACGTCCCTGCGGATGACTTGACCGACCCGTCGCCGGCAACCACGTTTGCGCACTTGGACTCCACCGTCGTGTTGTCGCGTGACATCGCTTCGCTCGGTATCTATCCTGCGGTCGATCCGCTGGACTCCACCTCGCGTCAGTTGGACCCGAACGTCGTCGGTCAGGAGCACTACGAGACCGCACGTGCAGTTCAAGGCACGCTGCAGCGCTACAAGGAATTGCGCGACATTATCGCGATTCTGGGTATGGACGAACTGGCACCGGAAGACAAGCTGGTGGTGGCACGTGCACGTAAGATGCAGCGCTTCCTGTCGCAGCCGTTCCACGTTGCTGAAGTGTTTACCGGTTCGCCTGGTAAGTACGTTTCGCTGAAGGACACGATCAAGGGCTTCAAGATGATCGCCAGCGGCGAACTCGATCACCTGCCGGAACAAGCGTTCTACATGGTCGGCACGATCGAAGAAGCAATCGAAAAAGCCAAGAAGATTCAGTAATCTGCAACCTGTGTCCTCCTTCTTACAGGGGAGGATAAGGGTGGGGGTAGTGAGATTGAGCTATCAGAGCCAATGGCTCAACCTCACTACCCCCATCTCACCTGTCCCCCTAAGGGGAGAAGGTGCCGGGCAGCGATTTGGTAAGCGTTTGAAGTATGGCAGTCTGCTTACCCTGAATCTTCAGACGAACAAAAAGGTTCTAACATGGCACACACTATTCACGTAGACGTCGTCTCCGCCGAAGAGGAAATCTTCGCCGGCGAGGCCGAATTCGTCGCGTTGCCGGGTGAAGCGGGCGAACTGGGTATTTATCCCCAGCACACACCGCTGATCACACGCATCAGGCCGGGTGCGGTGCGCATCAAGGTACCGGGCCAAGCGGAGGATGAATTTGTCTTCGTCGCGGGCGGTATTCTCGAAGTGCAACCGAATAACGTCACCGTGCTGGCCGATACCGCAATCCGTGGTCACGACCTGGACGAGGCAAAGGCGGCTGAAGCGAAGAAACTAGCGGAAGAAGCCTTGACCAATCGCGGATCGAAAATCGATTACGCGAAGGCTCAGGCCGAATTGGCCGCTGCCGTCGCGCAATTGGCAGCGATCCAGAAGCTGCGTCAAAAGCGTTAAACGATGTTGGCAGTACAATGAAAAGGCAGCCTCGGCTGCCTTTTTTACTTTGATTCCAGGAAATTCCATGGACCAGAAAGAACAAGTGATCCGTGACATCCTTGCTCGCAGTCGGACGATTGCGGTCGTCGGCCTATCGGCTCGACCGGATCGTCCCAGCCACGGTGTCGCGCACTATCTGCAGCAGCATGGCTATCGCATTGTCCCAGTGAATCCGAAGTATGCGGGCACTTACATTCTTGGCGAGCTTTGCCATGCAACGCTGGCTGAAGCCAATGCGGCGCTCAAGAAGGAAGGGCGCCGGATCGACATCGTCGATTGTTTCCGCAAGTCGGAGGAGGTCGGCTCGGCGGTTGATGACGCCATTGCCATCGGCGCGCGCTATGTCTGGATGCAGCTTGGGGTCGTCGATGAAGCCGCTGCAGCGAGGGCGGAAAAGGCAGGGCTGACTGTCGTGATGGATCGATGCCTTAAGGTGGAACACATGCGGTTGAGCTGATGCTCAGGCATGACAAACAATTAATTAATCTCATACGGCAGCTCGTGGTCACTCGCGAAGATGATGCCGTCAGTAAATGGCGGTAGGATATGCAAAACATCTAACGAGTCAGCCATGGATTTCCTCCTTGACCCCGAGTTCTGGGAAACCGCTAGTTTTGTCGTTACCGTCTTTGGTTTGCCGTATGCGATCTTCTTGTTCCTGCATGAGCACCGTAGTGAACGCGACTCCGAGGACGAGGAAGCGTACCAATTGCTGCAAGATGCGTACAACGATTTTCTCAAGATCGTTCTCGATAATCCCGACTTACGTTTACGCAGCGCGCAGAAGAACGATGACCTTACCGACGAACAGCGCGAGCGCATGCTGATCATTTTTGAAATGTTGATCGCATTGTTCGAACGAGCCTACATCGTATCGTACGAACCAGAGTTGAAAGGCGTTGCGTTACGTCGTTGGAATTCATGGGATGACTACATGCGCGAATGGTGCCGCCGCGAGGATTTTTATTTTTTGCTGCCGCAGTTGCTGCGTGGCGAAGATCCCGACTTTGCCGCCTATATCCGCCGTGTGGCGGACGAGGAACGCGGAAAATCACTCCTTGTTGTTTGAACGAAGATTGTCGCATTACTCAGCAAGAGCTCGCGGAATCGGTGGCTGGCACAAGAGATGCAGCAAATATTTCTAAACGTGCATTGGGAGCGCTTCGTCTCCGCCGGCACCGAAGCGTAACAACGATTTTCAGTGGAGTACTTCCATGTTGCAACTGAAAGACCCATCCCTGCTACGCCAGCAAGCCTATCTGAACGGGCAGTGGTGTGACGCAGATAATGGCGCCAGTTTTACTGTCACCAACCCCGCGACCGGGGAAACCATCGGTACGGTACCCAATATGGGCGTTGCCGAAACCCGGCGTGCCATCGACACGGCCAATGCAGCTTGGTGTGCTTGGCGGGCGAAGACGGCCAAAGAGCGCAGCGCGATTCTGCGCAAATGGAATGATCTGATGCTGGCCAACGTGGACGATCTCGCCCACATCATGACCGTTGAACAGGGCAAGCCATTGACGGAATCCAGAGGTGAAATTACCTACGCTGCTTCTTTCATCGAATGGTTTGCGGAAGAAGCCAAGCGCGTCAACGGCGACACACTGCAATCGCCTTGGCCGGACCGTCGGCTGATGGTGCTGAAAGAACCAATCGGCGTGTGCGCAGCGATCACGCCATGGAATTTTCCTGCCGCCATGATTGCACGCAAGGTTGGCCCGGCGCTCGCTGCGGGCTGCCCAATGGTCGTCAAGCCGGCGGAAGCAACACCGTATTCCGCGTTGGCAATGGCGGTGCTGGCCGAGCGTGCCGGGGTACCTGCTGGCGTGTTTTCGGTGATTACCGGCGATGCGCGCGCCATTGGCGGCGAGATGACTTCCAATCCGATTGTGCGCAAGCTGAGCTTTACCGGCTCCACCGAAGTGGGGCGCCTATTGATGCAGCAATCTGCACCTACCGTAAAGAAACTGTCGCTTGAGCTTGGGGGCAATGCACCATTCATTGTGTTCGATGATGCCGATCTTGATGCGGCAGTCGAGGGGGCGATCATGTCCAAGTACCGCAACGCAGGACAGACCTGCGTCTGCGCCAATCGTCTTTATGTACAGGACGGTGTGTACGATGCTTTCGCTGACAAGCTGGTGGCAGCCGTCAAGAAACTGAAGGTCGGTAACGGGCTTGAGCCGGGTGTGACGCAAGGACCGTTGATCGATGCGGACGCGGTATTGAAGGTGGAACAGCATGTCGCTGACGCCCTCGCCAAAGGGGGAAACGTCCTGGCCGGTGGCAAGCGCCATGGGCTTGGTCATACCTTCTATGAGCCCACGGTGATCGCTAACGTAACTTCTGACATGCGTGTAGCGAAAGAAGAGACCTTTGGTCCCGTGGCCCCGCTGTTCCGCTTCAAGACGGATGCCGAGGCCATCGCCATGGCGAACGATACCGAATTTGGTCTTGCTGCCTATTTCTATTCACGTGATATCGGCCGTATCTGGCGTGTGGCGGAAGGCTTGGAAAGCGGCATGGTTGGGATCAACACCGGCTTGATCTCAAATGAGATTGCTCCCTTCGGCGGCGTCAAGCAATCAGGCCTCGGACGCGAAGGGTCGAAGTACGGCATGGATGACTACTTGGTAATCAAGTATCTCTGTATAGGAGGGATCTGATTTCACAGCGGTAAGAGCGGCGGCATTAAAGCGTTCCAAGACGTTCCGGGTACATGGATTGCCAGAATTCACATTTATGCTGTTGACTGGCGTTGTATAAGCCAACCTTGCCTGGGTCCAGAAGCATGACCGTATGCGGTTTGTTGTACTTTGGCCAAGCGGGTGACTTTGGTGCCGACGGTACGCCGGTACTTGCAAAGCTCGTCCAGTAAGCGACCATTTGGTCCGCGAGTTTTTGTGACTCTGGAGCAAGCTCTGGAGCGTCGATTCGTGACGTATTCGAATAGCGCGGGAACAGGTAGTTGATCTCTGAAGAATGAACCGCACCGAGCTCCATGCCTGGATCAGGCTTGGCCGGGATGCCTACGCCGAATACCGGTGCGTTACGATCCGCGAACTCAAACTGATATACCGGCACGTAACGGGAGAACGCATTGGCGGTATGCAAGTATAGGCAGTTGTTGATCCCGACTGTGGGGTTGAAATCCGACATGATCGAGCCGAGCAGGGTGGGTGGGTTAATACCGTCGCTCAACGGATAGGTGCGAGCGACTTGTTCCGGCACTTGACGCTGACGTTCTTCGGGCGTGGAACCATAGAGCGCGCGTAGTTTTTCCATAAAGTTGTCGCGTGTGACCTTGTGACCCGCCTGTTGGTCATACGCTACGTAGAGCCTCAGTTCATCGCGTGTGCCGCCCATGAGCATCGGCACTTTCACTACCTTGTCGGTCTTGAAGGCATCGGCCATACTGCGCGGCACCGTTTGTGCACCTACGGTGGGAGCGAATGCCATCACAGCATCCCCGGCCATCGCTGTTCCAGCATCAAGCAGCGCTTTTAGTGGTGCCCGTCGCAGGCACTCCATGGCTGTCGCCGGATCTTTACAACCGACAGTGGCCGCAACGGCCAAGCCTCCTTGCTGCGCCTGTTCGACGGTAGGCATGGGCTGCAAGCAACCTGCACTCTGTATCACAGCTTTGTGAAACAGGCCTTCAACATGTTCAGGGGATGCGAGATGCTGGCATATGGATCCTGCGCCAGCCGATTCTCCTGCCAACGTGACGTTATTGGGGTCTCCGCCAAAGGCAGTGATGTTTCGCTGTACCCAGCGTAAGGCGGCGCGTTGATCTTCGAGTCCATAGCCGCCATTGTGGGCCGCATCAAACGCAGGGTGCGGCATGAAGCCGAATACACCGACTCGATAGTTGAACGTGACAGCCACTACGCCGCTGCGCGCTAGCGCATCCAGCCGGTACAGATTGCTACCTCCCCCGACAAACGCACCGCCGTGGACCCAGACGAACACCGGCTTCTTGGCGCCGGCCTTCACGCCTTTGGGCACACTGACATTGATAGATAGGCAATCCTCATCATTACTTGCTTCGGTAAGCCCAAATCGCGCTACTTGGGGACAGGCGCTGCCAAACTGACTCGCATCCCGTATTCCGGTCCAGGGTGTGGCCGGTTGTGGCGGCGCCCAACGTCGCTCACCGGAGGGCGAGGCTGCGTAAGGAATGCCGCGGAACTCGAGTACGCCATTGCGGTACACGCCGCGTACTGCGCCAAGATCGGTTTGAACGAGCGTCGGATCATTTCTGGCTGCAGGAGCCGGGGAGGTGAAACCCAATAGCAATGCTGCAGTACTGATAAATGCGGCCACGCGAGACCGAGACAAAAAGCATTGATGTGTGCCCATTTTTCTTATTGAAAATGAAAAAATCATTGACGTTATGCCGCTCCTCTGTGGGGGCAGCTTCTTGCGCTTAACATATAGAGCGCTTGTCTCAAGAGTTCTGCGCAAACGCAGTAATTCAGTCAATTAGACGCTGTCTTGATGATCTTGCTTTTTTGGACCGTCAGCGTAAGAATCGCGATTCCCTCCGATTATTGTTGACCGAGAAGAGAGCAAATTAAACTGGGATACACCATCATTTACGTCCCCGATGTGGCGGCCTCGCTGCGTTTCTACGAGAAGGCTTTTGGCTTATCACGGCGGTTTCTCCATGAGTCAGGCGCATACGGAGAGATGGAGACGGGACAAACAACGCTAGCGTTTGCTTCTCATGGGTTAGCCGAGATGAATTTTTCCGGTGGGCATGTGGCTGCCCATACGTCGACAAAACCTCTTGGGTTTGAGGTCGCTTTTATTACTGAGGATGTTGCGGCTGCGCATGCAACAGCATTAGCGGCAGGCGCTGTCGAGTTAGCCGCGCCAAAACAAAAACCATGGGGGCAACACGTGTCATACCTTCGTTGCCCCGCTGGGGTTGTCGTTGAACTATGCACGCCGGTAGGTGACTGAGCTACTGCCTTGCGCTCACGCCTCTAGAGCGGTTTGAGGGGCAGTGTACGGGCCGCGACCGGCGAGGCCCGTACACTGATCAGCAACCGCTCTACTCTAATTACACGGCGACCGTCACTTGGCTACCACTGTTCTGTTCCGATTGCTTTTCGCACGATACAGTGCCCGGTCCGCATCCTGCAGCAGCGCATCGAAATTCTGATGTATGCCGGGCTTGAGGCATGCGACGCCGACACTGAGAGTGACGCGGTCTGCGACCGTGGAGGAACTGTGCGGCAGATTCTTTTCCCAAATGGCTTGCCGCACTCGCTCCGCGAGAGCAAGTGCATGTTCGGCGCTGGTGTTGGGTAGCAACACCGCAAATTCTTCGCCGCCTAGCCGTGCCACGAGTTCACCTGCGCGATTAAACAATGGTGCCAGACATTCCGCGATGGTGATCAGGCAGCGGTCGCCTTGCGCATGGCCGTAGGTATCGTTGTAGCGCTTGAACTCGTCGATGTCACACATCAGCACCGACAGCGGCCAGGCGACGCGCATGGCACGGCGGAATTCAATCTCTTTCAGTTCATCGAAGTGACGGCGGTTCGCCAGGGCGGTAAGCGGATCGTGGCGACTCAGTGAATGTAATTCACGGTTAGCATTCTGCAGCGCATTTTGTGTGTCGAGCAGATTTCTCTGCGCCGCTTTGTGGTCGAGCATGCTGGCGGTGACGCGTGCGGCTAGTTCGAGCAGGCTCGCGTTCTCGTCACTTTGCGGTATGGCGCGACCGACCAGACAGAGCAGACCGACTGTGTTGCTCTTCACTTCAACACCGACAGCCGTATAAGCGTCGCTGCCAAACAGATTCGACACGGCGTCATTGGCTACATCGTCGGCATTTGCGCACAGCCAGATGCGCGAGCGCCGGTCCGCCAGCAGCCCAGGCGGAAGTCCCTCATTTGAAAGAAACAGATCATCGACGCAGCCGCTTGCCAAGGGCCATACATTTGCAATGGTGAAACCACACATCTGTCGATCATAAACGTATAGCATGCAGCGCTTCGCACCGAAGTAGTCGCCGAACGCAGCCATGCCGTGATCGACCGCGTCATTCGCATGGCCAGGCGGTAGATTAATGACATGGGTCAGTACGCGAATGATCAAGCTATGAAAGCCCCGCAGACGTTCCAGCGAACGAGTGCGGTCGTTCACCAGGTCCGACAATCGGTCGCGGTGATTGCGCAACTCTTCCTCTAGCCCTTGCTTCTCCTTAAGGTAGGCCGCCAATTGCAGATTGAGTTGGTTGAATGCATCGCGTAACTGGTCCAGCTCGTCATGATGCATACGCTCCTTCCGACGTAATGACAGCGAGTGGCCAAGCACAGCGGGGTTCATCAAGGCCAGCTGGCTTGCCATATCCGACAGATGGCGCGTGACTAAACGTGCAATCAACCAGGCGATCAGCATGCCAAGCACCAGTCCCTTCACGGCCTCGCCTGCGAGAATACGGATAGCACCCGCCTCAATGCGACGCAGGAAGGCCTGACGATCCGCGAACAGTTGCAAGTGGCCGACCACTTGTGTGGGATCGTGTGGATTTACCAGCGTTTCTTCCCATGACGGCAGATCAACCGGAGTCTGCCTGCTTGAATCGTCATCCCCCATACCCGCTTGCACAGTCTGGCCGATGGTGGTTGTTAGCACGACATGGCCGACCATCGGAAAGCTCGCCAAACCGTCCAGTTGCAGGCGTGCTGCGTCCATGTCCAGATCCCATAGACTGTTAGCAAGGCTTTTGCGGTGGCTGGCTGCGGCAAAGCGCAATTGGTTGAGCACGTCTTCGCGCTCATCCCGATAATCAATGCTGATCAGGACAGCCGTCATTACTAAAGTAAACAGTGCGCTGTACAGCAGCACCCACGCGACCACGCGTCGGTTCAGAGGAAGAAAAGGTTTTGCCAACGGGCCTGTCATTTCAGGGCGGGCAGAAGACTGAACTGATACGTCTGCAGATGCGGATTCAGATGTTTCGAGAATGGGCGAAATGCTACCGATGAGAAATCTTCTTCGCCGAAGCGACTGAGAAAGCGTCGTGCGCGCTCCTCATCCAGCAGCACGAACAAGGGGAGGGTCAACTCTAAACCTTCCTTTCGGAAGTCCTTGCCATGATGGTAGTCGTACAGCATCACCAATCCCCATGCTGCTGCCGTGAAATGACCGCCTGCTAACGCCGAGATGCGTCCTTGTGTTCGCGCTTGCAACACCTCTGGCGAGTTGTTGATGGCAGAGAACATCAGGTCTGTGCCGGGTTTGCGGCCGGCTGCTTCGGCTGCTTCCATTGCACCATAGGCCATCAGATCACTTGCAGCCCAGAACGCATTCAGCTTCGGATAGCGCACCAGGAGCGCCGCGGCCTGTTCCTTGGCGCGGGCGCGATCCCAGTTGCCATACACGACCTGTTCCAGCACGACGGATTCATGCGTTGCAAAAACTGAGACCGCTCCCTTTAGACGCTGAACACTGGTAGGTGTGGCCTTGTCGCCGGCAATGAGGACAACATGCACCTTGCCGTCATCCGCCACGACGTGGGATTGCTGTGCCTGACGCACCAGCTCAGCGGCGGTAAGGCGGCCCGCTTCGCTGGCGTTGGGCGTCAGGGAGCCGAGCCAGTGGCGATACTTCTCGCGCGGCTTACCGAAATCGGCGGCTTGTGCATCTTCGAACTTGTTTAGCACCATGAGCGTTTTGATACCGGCCTTGTCCGCTATCTTCAACATTTCACCGGCGGCCAGCTTCTCATTGACGATCATCAGGTAATCCGGTTTTTTGTTTCGGGCAGCGACTTCCTGTACCAGGGCGACCATTTTTAGATGATCGCGCTCGGCATAGAGTACGTCGAGTTTGATATCGAGTTGCTGCGCGGCGGGTTGCATAAAGCGCGTGACGCTGCGCCAGAAAGGCTCATCGGAGCGGCCAGGGTTGATGAAAACAACACTAAAGTTGGCGGCCCATAGCAGGGAGCTGGACAAGGACAACGCAGTGCCCAAACAGGCCGCAATCCATCGATACATCTTGTCCTCCTTCGTTGACACGGCCCACAGCGTTTTTGCTGTGTAAAATTGCCGCATGGAAACATAACTATAACTCTGCCACCGTGGAAGCTGAAGTTTTTTCGGATTTCTCGGTATAGGTCGTAACGATTTTGTCTCTGCTTTCCTGCAATTAAACGTTTTGACCATACGCCCCCTTCCAAGCCGTCAGTGTCTTGCTGCATCGGCGATAATGGCGGCTTACTGAAAGGCTTCCATGTCACACCAATCTTCTCGATTCGCTCCTCTCAAGAACGATACCTTTCTGCGCGCATTGCTGCGCCAGCCGACAGATTACACGCCGCTGTGGTTAATGCGCCAAGCCGGCCGCTACCTGCCCGAATACTGCGCTACCCGCAAGCGTGCCGGTTCCTTCCTCGGCTTGGCCAAGAACCCGGACTACGCCACCGAAGTCACCCTGCAGCCGCTGGACCGCTATGCGCTGGACGCCGCTATTTTGTTTTCTGACATCCTTACCGTGCCCGATGCGATGGGGCTGGGGCTGTATTTCTCCGAAGGAGAGGGGCCGAAATTTGAACATCCGTTGCGCGACGAAAAAGCGATCATGGCCTTGCAAGTGCCGGCGCCCGAGACGTTGCAATATGTATTTGACGCGGTGACACAAATCCGTACCGAGTTGAACGGCCGCGTGCCGTTGATTGGCTTTTCTGGTAGCCCTTGGACACTAGCCTGCTACATGGTGGAAGGTGGCGGCTCGGATGATTTCCGTACGGTGAAGACCATGCTCTACAACCGCCCGGATTTGATGCACCACATCCTGAAAACCAATGCGACGGCGGTAGCGTCCTACCTGAATGCACAAATTGACGCCGGCGCACAGGCGGTGATGGTGTTTGATACCTGGGGCGGGGTGCTTGCCGACGGCATTTACCAGCAGTTTTCGCTGGCCTACATGCGCGATGTGATCAGTCAGTTGAAACGCACGCATGACGACACGCCAATTCCGGCCATCGTGTTTACCAAGGGAGGCGGCTTGTGGTTGGAACAGATTGCCGACATTGGCGCCGATGCGGTCGGGCTGGACTGGACAGTGAACCTCGGCCAAGCGCGTCAGCGTGTGGGCCACAAGGTCGCGCTACAAGGTAACCTGGATCCAAATGTGTTGTTTGCTGAAGAGAAACAGATCCGTGCGGAAGTGAACAAGCTGCTGGCATCCTATGGCAAGCCGACTGCCGGCCATGGTCATGTATTTAATCTTGGCCATGGCATTTCACAATTTACGCCGCCAGACTCGGTAGCGGTATTGGTGGACGCAGTGCATGAAATGAGCCGTACTCTACGTGCCAGCAGTTAATTTGGCCAGCGACTTACCGCTCCCTTTTCGCGCTTTATTCACAAAACCAGGATTGTGCGTCGCAGCATAAAAAATTATTTAAATTAATTTTTCTGGCGTTTGCTTATTTTATAAGTCATTGATTTTTAATGGATTATTTTTTGCTTTTCAATTTAGCATTCTAATGAAACCCGCATAAAATCAAGGGTTCCGGCGTGTCAAGAGGCCGTTGTCCACAAAGTTATCCACAGACTTTGTGGATAGTTCAAAAAGCGCTTATGAAACGGATATTTAGATGCATTTCTTCACAATCCAATGAGCTCTTGCTCCTAAGGATGAAAAAGACAGAAGGCATCAACGATTTCTGATTTGGCGCAAAACAATGGAATGTGCTCCTTGACACTTCCTATTTTGCAAAAGAGAAAAAGGCATTTTGTCAACACTTTTGACTGAAGAAAACGTATGCCTAGGGGATTTTTCCTTCACTTATTCACATCGCCAAGTTGCCTCAAACCATGCCCCATGCAATGCGTTGTTGTACGAAAAAATATTTTTACGGCAATGATGCCAAAAATTAAGATATTGATTTTAAAGGGAATTTTTTTGCTTTTCAAATGGGCAATGTGTTGGAACCCGCATGAAATCTAAGCTTTCCGGCTGTCAAGAGGCGCTTGTCCACAAAGTTATCCACAGAGTTTGTGGATTTCTCGGAAAATCGTTATGAAACGGGGCATTAGCCCAATTCCTGAAGAATTGCATTAAGTCGAATTGTATTAAGACTGTGAAACCGCTCTTTCTCAACGTTGCCCTCGATACACCGCTCGACACCTGCTTCGACTACCGCTGGAATGGCGCAGGCGAAACGGATGAGGTGCCGCAAGCAGGTCAACTGGTCCTGGTGCCTTTCGGCCGGCGCCAAGTCGTCGGCCTGATCGTTGCCATCAAGGACAGCAGCGATGTCCCGTCTGACAAAATGAAGGACGCCATCGCTGTGCGCACGCAACTCGCGCCCCTGTCACCGCAATGGCTTGAGTTGTGTCGCTTCGCCGCAGACTATTATCAGCGTCCACTCGGCGAAGTTGCCGTGCCCGGTTTGCCGAAGAATCTGCGTGCGGAAAAGACCGTGTCACTTGACCGGGCCCTGAAAAAAATTGCCAAGGGCGTTCCCTCACATGATCCCAGCGCGATCAATGCGCCACCATTGAATCCTGCACAGCAGGAGGCGGCCGATGCAATTGCACGGGCCGAGGGCTTTACACCAACGCTGTTGTACGGCGTTACTGGCAGCGGCAAGACCGAGGTCTACTTGCAAGCTGCCGCCCAGATGCTGGCGCAGGCCGAGGCGCAACAAGGCCACGCCCAGATTCTTATTCTGGTCCCTGAGATCAACCTCACGCCCCAGCTCGAAAATAATGTGCGTGCACGCTTTCCCGGCGTGCCAGTGGCAACGCTACACAGCGGCTTGGCCGAAGGCGAACGCCTTGCCAACTGGCTCGCCGGCCACCTCGGCCATGCTCGCATCATTCTTGGTACCCGCCTAGCGATCCTTGCATCACTGCCGCACCTGAGACTCATCATCATTGATGAAGAGCACGATCCCTCCTACAAACAACAGGAAGGTCTGCGCTATTCGGCGCGTGACCTCGCGGTATGGCGCGCCCATCAGCTACGGATACCGATTGTGCTTGGTTCTGCCACTCCCTCGCTCGAAAGTTGGCAGCATGTGCAGTCCGGGCGATACAAAAAGCTCGAACTGCGCGAACGCGCATCAAAGGCCGCCGTACTGCCTAAAGTGCGGCTGATCGACATGGAGCGCGACAAGCCTTCTGAAGGCATCACCTCGACGCTGGTCAGTGCAGTGAAGTTGCGCTTAGAACGTGGCGAGCAATCGCTGCTCTTTCTCAATCGCCGTGGCTATGCGCCGGTGCTCGCTTGTGACGCTTGCGGCTGGATCGGCAATTGCCCGCGCTGCACCGCCTTTATGGTGCTGCATAAGTCAGAGCACCGACTGCGCTGCCATCACTGCAGTCTAGAGATGCGCATCCCGAAATCCTGCCCCACCTGTGGCAATGTGGACCTGCAACCGCTTGGACGTGGCACTCAGCGTGTGGAAGAGGGGTTGCAGCAGATCTTCCCGCAGGCGCGCCTGATGCGCATTGATGCGGACTCCACTCGCCTTAAGGGCAGTGCGCAAGCCGCATTCGACAGCGTGCATCGTGGCGACGTCGATATTCTGATCGGCACACAGATGGTCGCCAAGGGACATGACTTCCGTAACCTCACGCTGGTTGGCATATTGAACCCAGACACCGCACTGTTTTCGCATGATTACCGTGCCAGCGAGCGTCTGTTCGCGCAGTTGATGCAGGTGGCTGGTCGAGCCGGACGGGCAGGCCGGAAGGAGGGCGGCAACGCCAGTGAAGTATTGGTTCAGACACGTTACCCGCGGCATCCGCTGTATGCCGCGGTAATGGCCCACGACTATGATCGCTTTGCTAGCACGCTGCTTGAAGAACGCCAGCAGGCCGGTGTCCCACCTTTTATGTACCAGGCACTGTTGCGCGCCGAAGCGAAGGAGTTGCAGATCGCGCTCGACTTTCTCCAGCACGCCAGTACATCCGTCGAGCAGCACGGCATCACCATTAACGATCCTATTCCGATGGCCATGACCCGCGTTGCCAATGTCGAGCGCGCGCAATTACTGGTGGAGTCCCCCTCCAGGCCGGCATTGCAGGCTTTTCTGAAGGCATGGATGGTGGCACTGCGCGAGATGAAGACGCGGGTGAAGTGGTCATTGGAAGTGGACCCGGTGGATATTTGAAGAGGGAAGAAAGATGCTTGTCGGAAATTTTTACAAAAAATGCTGAATACGTAGAGGTACTCTAGTAAGACATTGATTCTGTACATATTTTATGAAAGGCATGCTTTATGCTTTGTGCGGCAGACTTTGTTTACATGAGGAAATATAATGAAACGTATTCTCTTGGGTTTTTTACTTGCCGCAACCGTTCAACTCGCCCAAGCTGAGGTTATTTGGGATCAAGGCCCGTCTACCGGCTCAACTGGAGGGTCTTGGGTTAATCAAACTGCCTCCCAAAATTTCGCGGATTCAGTCACCTTTGCTGTGGACAAAAAGGTCAACGGCCTCAACTATTTCACGAACTTTAATTTATCCAGCAAATCCGGTAACGCTGATTTCCATTTGAAAATTCTTGCCGACAATGCTGGTATCCCGGGTGCTTATTTATATCAAGCCGATATCGGCTATTCCAGCAGTACGCCGGGCTTTCAACCAGGCATCAACCTCTACGCATTTTCCTTCCCCACTTTTACCTTCCTGGCCAATACCACTTACTGGGTTGGACTGTCCGGCAACGGTTTTGAAGCGGCGCAATTGTCTATCAACACACCGCAAAATGGCAAAATGGCCCAGTTTTTCGGTCCGAACTATTCGAGCATGACTTCTGTCGGCGACCAAATGTTCCAACTTATCTCCCCGGAAAGTCAGGATGTGCCAGAGCCGGCATCGCTCGCCTTATTGGGGATTGGAATTGCAGGTCTAGTGGCTGGGCGTCGTCGTAAAGCGCAACAGTAAAATAGTCATTATCCAAGTTGGAAAGAAAAGCCCGGTACGCAAGTACTGGGCTTTTTTTAAGGTGGCTCACCACGAGCATCTACCAGCTTGTTTCACTTCGCAGTGAAACTCCTTATCTTCCAGCGCGTGCTTTACCCCTCTTGTGCAGCATCCAGAGAATCCTGAACAAGGACATTGGTTACGACCGAATCCGTGGTTCATTTGTGAGCGTTCCATCACAGTGCATTCCTTAGACAATGATTCTTAAGCGCACAGTAGTGAATCTTGAGCAAGGATCGCTGAATAGCATTAGCGCCCTGGAATCCACCATTCTTTGCAATACCAGTCTTCTGTAATAAATCGCATCGGTTTGATTTCTCTTAAACGCAATGCCCTTATCCGTCGCGCTCCTAAGATGGGCCATTAACGTGTAATCAGCTATACGTTTTTGCCTATTGCGTTTTGCGCATACGTAATTTACCGACGCACCCATTTATTTGACGGAGGATAAGCATGCAATCGCAAATCACGGATTGGGGGCAGGCCCTCATGGCATCGTTGGCCGGGGCGCTTGCAATGTTTTTCGGCGTGATACCAAAACTGCTTGGCTTTGTCGTTATTCTTATTGCCGGGTGGTTCATTGCTTCATTGCTCGAAAAGGCTGTCGTTGCGCTCTTGCGTGCAGTGAATTTCAATACCTTGGCAGAGCGTTCCGGCTTTACTGATTTCGTACACAAGTCCGGAACCAGGGCCGACGCATCAAGCATGATCGGCGGCATCGCCAAGTGGTTCGTGCGCCTGATTGCCCTGGTGGTCGCGTTCGATGCTCTTGGTTTGCCCGCCGTATCGGATGTACTGCGGCAGTTGTTGCTATGGCTGCCCAACTTGGTCGTCGCACTGGTGGCTCTAGTGATCGGTGGAATTGCCGCATCAGCCTTGTCACGCGTCGTACGCGGCGCCGCGGCAGAAGGTGGTCTAGGTAATCCCAATTTCCTCGCCAAAATTGCCAGCGTGGCAGTGTGGGCCTTTGCCATTGTCGTCGCCGTCAATCAGATCGGCGTCGCTACGACACTGGTCAATACGTTGTTCACAGCTACTATTGGTGCTGTTGCATTAGCGCTTGGCTTGGCCTTTGGATTGGGCGCACGAGACACGGCTGGGGAAATTGTGCGCAACTGGTATCTCCGATCCAAAGAAAAGGCACCGCAAATTGAAGACACTGCGGAAAGGGCAATTGGAAGGTCTCAACGAGGTGATGGCAGGACATCGTCGGGGACTAGTACGTTGCAGTAGACAGGAAACAAGTTGTACCGCAGTTATGGGTCTTATCCTCAGCTCAAGGAAAGGAGTCCAGTCATGAAACGTTTTATCCTTCTGGCAGTGCTGTTGCCCACGCTGCTTGCCTGCCAGCGAAGGGAAGAGACTGCGTCAAGCTCGCAGGCCACGCCTCAACAACCGTCGCCACCAGTGGCAACGACGCCGCCCTCTCAACCACCGCAATCCCAAGCGCAACAAACTGCACCATCGGACCAAACCACTTCTTCCACTCCTTCTGCTCCCATGGCGCAAACCAGTCCCCAGCCGGGCCCGGCTTCCGGGGTGACTTCACCTTCCGAGCCGGCCCCGTCTGCCAGCACGGAAACTTCAGGCTCATCCGGAGCGGAGACTTCAGGTTCGTCTGGAGGAGAGACGTCGGGGGCATCCGGAGGGGCAACTTCAGGTTCATCTGGGGGGAACTACACTGTGGCGGCTGGTGATACGCTATCCAGCATCGCACGGGATCACGGGCTGAATTCTAGCGATCTGGCGAAGTGGAACGATATCAAGGATCCAAACCGTATTTATCGGGGGCAGACCCTCATGCTCTCAGAGCCAAGTTCCTAACTAACTGAAACCACCGGCCTGTTCTGCTTGCTTCTTACGTATTTGGCGAAGCGGTCGGTGCATACTTTCAAGATTAACGTTGACGTGAGGTTCATGGCACTGTGGTAACGCCATGCCACTTGCAGCCCATCCCTAAAAGGGCGGTTCTATCTTCGACCGCTCCTTTCCCGCCGCGCCGTCATACGCGTCATCCAGGCTTACAATCGCTATCGCCTAACATCCGTAGAAGCCGAAATTTTTGCGCCATTTCTTGATGAGAGCTACGGCAGATTTAAGCCTTTCGGAGCAATATCATTCATTGACCTTGTAGGTAGAGGAGGGGAATCTGCTGCCACAACAATGACTGCTTGAATAAGTGGGGAACGTAAACTCAGTCTTGACACTATACGAATACATTTTGGATGCCACATAACGTCAATTTGATTACCACCATCGCTTCCGCGCTTGGTTTATCCCTTCTCTTTGGCTTCATTGCGGCAAAAATAAGGCTTCCTGCGCTCGTCGGTTATCTCGCTGCAGGGATCGTTGTCGGCCCTTTTACCCCTGGTTTCATTGCGGATGTTGACTTGGCTACGCAGTTGGCTGAGATCGGGGTGATGCTGCTCATGTTTGGTGTTGGTTTGCATTTTTCTCTTGATGACCTTATGGAGGTCAAAAAGATTGCCTTGCCCGGAGCAATCTTGCAGATTGCAGCAGCGACACTGCTTGGAATGGGAATGGCTACCTTTCTAGGGTGGGGGATCGGTGCTGGCTTGGTATTTGGTCTGGCGTTATCTGTGGCAAGTACGGTGGTGCTTCTGCGCGCCCTGGAAGACCGAGGGGCGCTTGACTCCGTCAACGGACGCATCGCAGTAGGTTGGCTCATTGTGGAAGACCTCGTCATGGTCGTGGTGCTGGTGCTGTTACCGGCGCTCGCCGGATCGTTGGGGGGTAAAGCGACCGAAGGGACAGGTAACTTATGGCTCTCTCTGGCCATTACGTTAGGTGAAGTCGCTGTTTTTATCGGCCTCATGCTGGTGGTTGGGCGGAAGGTTTTTCCCTGGTTCCTTTGGCAGGTCGCACGGACCAACTCCAGAGAACTATTCACGCTTTGCGTGATTGCGGCGGCACTGGGGATCGCGTACGGATCAGCCAAACTATTTGGCGTATCTTTTGCGCTCGGTGCATTCTTTGCTGGCATGGTGCTGCGCGAATCGGAATTGAGTCACCGTGCGGCAGAGGAGTCACTACCACTGCGAGAGGCGTTCTCAGTTCTGTTCTTTGTATCGGTAGGCATGTTGCTCAATCCGAGCGTGATCTTAGAAAGACCGCTGCAAGTTCTCGCCGTCGTCCTTATTATTATTTTGGGAAAATCGCTTGCGGCATTTGTCTTGGTGTTGGCATTGCGATATCCGCTTAGCACCGCGCTCACCGTTTCGGCCAGTCTTGCACAAATCGGTGAGTTTTCTTTTATCCTGGCGGCCCTGGGATTGTCGCTTGGATTACTCCCTGCGGAAGCGCACAGCATGATCTTAGCCGGGGCAATTATTTCGATTGCCTTGAATCCATTCGTCTTCAAGGCAATCGCCCCTATTCAGTCCTGGCTGCAATCCAATTCCGACGTCGGGCGAAAATTCCAGCGCCGCGCGGATCCGTTATCCGAACTGCCGTACACCGTTGATCAGGACAAGCTGTCCGGGCAAGTGGTGTTGGTTGGATATGGTCGCGTTGGGCGCCGCATTGGTGAGTCCCTTTCGGGACGAGGGGTCAATTATGTGGTGGTTGAACAAAATCGGGAAATGGTGCAGCAGTTGCGCAAGGCGGGTGTTCCCGCAGTCGCAGGGAATGCTGCGGAACCAGCCGTCCTCATCCAGGCCCATATTGCTAGGGCAAGCGTATTGGTGATTGCGACCTCGGACACCTTTCACGTCCGGACCATGATTGAAATCGCCCGAGCATTGAATCCGTCAATTGAAACCCTGGTCCGCACGCATAGTGAAGACGAAGCGACGCTTCTGCAACGGGACAATGCGGGCAAGGTATTTATTGGCGAGCATGAACTTGCCCTGGGAATGACGCGCTACCTCTTGGAGCGGCTGCAGCGCAAAGAATGATCCATGACGACGATTATTCGTTTCTTTGTTTCCCCACCTACGAGCTTCCGCATTTTGCTCTGCACCATATGGGCTATACCAACCCTGACTGCATCCACACACAAGTTCGAAGAATCTTATTGATTAATGCGTTCTAGCATCCGGGCTCATTCGTACTGCCCTGGCACTGCCCGAAAGGCGGCAAATGCAAGGCGCGCAATGCATCCTTGACCTTTTCCAGACTCAACGGCTTAACAAAACCGTCTATCCTGGCCGCGCGTGCCGCAGGATGGTTTGAACTAAGCGACAGGGCAGCACGTTCCAGGCGATTCCGCAATGCTTTATCCATCTTGGTTGATACAACCAGAAAGCGTTCCGGATAAAGACTGGTTGTGTGCCTGTACTTCAGTTCATCATGTCGCTCGTCGACGATGATCAATTCATCCAAGTTGATCTTGCCTTCGGCTGCCATGGATTCGATGATGCCACTACGCACAAAGCCGGCGTCAATATTCCCCTCGTACACCGTTAGGACAATGTCATCCTGCTTGTTGTTTTGCCGTAAGCTCTTTAGATCCTTGAATGGATCGATCCCGTTTTGGATCAGGTGATAAAGCTGAAAGATATAGGCGCCGGCAGACGACTTTTGATAGGTAAGGACGTTCTTTCCCTTCAAGTCGGCTAGCGAGGTGATGTGCCGGTCGCGCCGGGCGATGATGGCCCCCGCAAAATAAGGTACGCCGTTCGCCTTGAGCGTACCAATGGGCACAGCACTACCACTCTCGATAAGTTCAACGGCAGTAACCGGGTTGACGAGTGCAAAGCTCAGCCTACCGGTTATAAGTTCATGGCCGATGCGATTGGGAGGATAGCGGACGATGGTCACCGGTGTATCTAAAGCCTTGGAGAAGTAGGATTCCATGGGCTTCCAAGGCGCAACCGCTTCGGCATCATGCGGGGAAATGACCCCAAAACGAAGCTGCGCTGCTGCAAAGAGCGGGATACAAGACAATATCAGCGAAAAGAGTATTTTCATGAAAGCGTCTTGTCTTGCAGAGGGTGGGGGACGCAAGTGGTATATACCATAGTAGCAGTGTAAGCCGATTATCGGAGAGGATAAAGAGATAGATGTGGTATTGGGAGCGAGCTTGCCTGATGGAATTCACGCAAGAAAAAAGCACGGCCGCATGCCTATGCGCACGTGGCGTATTTCGTTAATACGGGTAACTATTGCTGAAATCGACAGCTTTACGTACGGCCCCTTAGCTTCCAAACGGATTGTTTATCACGCCACCTTCTTCGCTCGTTTCCGCACTAACATTATCCCCACCTGCCGGAGGCGGGGGTTCTCCCACGTTGATTTCGGTAATCAACGTCATGGTCGCGCCGGCGGCCAGTGAAATTTTCTGAGTCTGTGTGTTGAATCCGGAAAAGGTGGTGGCCGGAAAGACTGTGACGGGGCCAAAGGGAGAATCGATAATTGACGTTGCCTGACCTTGCCCTTGTATGAAAACGACCGTCGTGCCCCTGACATTCAATCCGCTCAGGTCCGGTACTTCGAGGTTTCGCTGATGGGCGCCCCCTGTGGGCTTCCATCCCATGCCGACCACCGTCAACGAGATCGCCTCGTTCGTCGTATTGCGGATATCCACCTTCTCCGAAATGCGGGATATGCCGCTGCCCGATGCAGCTCCGACGACGGAGTAAACGACGCCGCCGCTTACACCCGTTGCATAGCCGAGCATGGGGCCCTGCGCATGGATTTGGTGAGATCCGACATGTCCCGAATCGTGGAGATGATCACTGAAGTCAAGGTAGACCAGCGGATTGGATGGATACACTACGATCTTTCGCCCATCCACAACCCACTCGAGTCGTTGAGGAATCGATACGGGATCGTTTGGCGCATTGATATTAAAGGGATCAGAGGTAACGAAGGTAAGACTGGCGTTCTGGTCCGTAACGCTCTCGGTGGCGGCCTGTGCAAGGCCGGCACCGGCCAGAAATCCAGTGACGAAAAAGAGAGAAAGAAAACGTTGCATGATGGCCCTCTTTGCTTCGATGGTGTTCAGTGCATGGTGAATCTTGGGAATGGCTGTTATCGTGATTTGATGTGGTGAACGGGGGGAAAGCATCGCAGTCTTTGGTAAGGCTTTTTCTCCCAGTAAAGTCAATGGAAGCGAGTGCAAAGGGAAACCCCGTGGATCTCGCTCCTCACTCGTGAGGAGAAATACAGAACTAAGTGTAGTCACCCACGCTAAATGCGAAAGACAGCATACTGCTGTGCTTGATTGGACTCAAAGATACAAGCGGGGCAGGAAAGAAAACGAAAGTGAACAGCCAGTAAAGGTGATCGCACTGCGGAGAGCTCAACAGGGGGCGAGGGCCTTCGCCTCCTAAGCTGCGTGCCGCAGAGGGATTTATGATGGCGATAAATGCCTTTGACGACAGGCTCTTTGTATAAGGAAGTTGCACCATTGTTCTCGTCATCCCAGATTACAGGGTAGGCTTGCTCTATAATGCATGCAGACTGTTTAGTTACTTCCCCCTGTTTCATTACTTCGGCTGCGGGCCTCACTTCGAGAAGTGCATCGAAGTCGCCTGGAAGACCAGTAAATCAATCTGAGAAAAAAGTATGCATTGCGCTGCTTGGCCTCCTTCAACGGTTAACTGAATCACATGCTGAAGCGCGCTTGAAAGCGCGCACGCTGCATGCTGTCTAGCGCCGGCCAGAATTACTCTTGCCGGTATCTTGCCTCGTCCCTATTCTCGAAATCCGCATATCGATCAGGTCGAGGCATTCGGTTATTCGTTTGGAGCCTAAGATGCAAGCATTGAACACCCTCGTGGCATACGCCACGCCATTGATTCCGCACGCCCTTGTTCACAAGATGTCACGCCGCTACATAGCCGGCGACAACCTTTCCGATGCCGTGGTACGCATCCGGGAGCTCAACGCACAAGGCTTCTGTGTCACGGTCGACGTGCTTGGCGAAACAGTTTCTTCCCTGGCCCAGGTCAGGAATACAGTGGACGAATACACCCTGGTTCTCGAAGCTGTCCAAAACCATGGATTGAAGGCAACCATCTCGGTTAAGCCCACCGCGCTGGGCTTGCTGCTTGATATGCCGCACTGTGAGCAAGCACTGGAACGGCTTGTCGAGGCTGCGAAACAGCACGGAACCGCTGTTTGCATCGACATGGAAGACGTCCGCTGCACCGAACAGGAAATTCGTCTGTTCGCTCGGCTGAAGTCCCGGTACGAGAATGTAGGCTTGGCACTGCAGGCATATCTCAAGCGCACCTATCAGGACATAGAACCGCTCCTATCTGAAGGAAGTAACCTGCGCATATGCAAAGGCATTTATCGGGAAGACAGTTCGCACCTCGTAGAAGGGGCATTGAATGACCGAAGCACTATAAATGCCCACTTCCTGCATCACGTTTCCCGCTGCTTTAAAACAGGAACGTTTGTCGGCGTCGCCACGCACGACAATGCCCTTATCGAGCAAATAATCACGCTTGCGCGGCACTGTAAGGTCGACAAGTCGAAATTTGAATTCCAAATGCTGCTTGGGGTCTGCGAACCCTTGCGTAACAAGTTGCTGGACATGGGATACAACGTTCGTATCTATGTGCCGTATGGAAGGGACTGGTATGGCTATAGCATCAGGCGGATGAAGGAGAATCCGCAAATTGCTGCGTATGTGCTGAAATCGATAATGGGGCGCTAACATTCAGCATCATGTGACGCTGAATCATTCAATAGGGGCAGTTGGTTTTCCTCCTGCTGCCTCTGACCTAGAGTCGCACGGTAAGCATTAAGGCAGCAAGTGTAGGATGCGTCCCACGCACCATTTCTTTCCTCGGGTGCCGTTATACTTCTGCACGAATCGCTTTCTCTGAATCGGTGCGCGGGGCGCACCCTACTTCTTTAGAATCAGAGAAGGGATCCGGTCTTGCCGTTTGCTTTACATGGAGGAGGCCATTCGTCATGTCCCGTCCATTGCAGTGAGAGTTAAAAAAGCGACAAGCCATGTCCTGTATCTTGTTTAGATAAACTTCCTGACCTGTTGTCAGACAAAGATTGGGAAGGGAACTTGCGGTCCGGCGGGCCTAGACCACTTGGCACACCTCCTTCTCCGATTCGTTAGGCATAAGCAATGAGAGAGACTGCTCCAAAATCCCGACTTGATGTAGTCGCCTATCGATTAGGCGCTACTTCTCTGGCCGTCGGTACCGCAAACTTCTTGGGCTGGCTAATCACGAGAAATAACATATGGTTGATAACCGGAAGCTACACGCTCCTAGGTGGTGCATTGATTGTCTCTTCGAGTTTTGGCTTGTTGTTATTACACATCCTAAAGAAAGACAATCAGACAGCATGTGATGCAACTAAGAAAGCACTACTGGTGTTGTTTATAAATCTCCTGGCAGCTCCCAGTTATGTTTTCCTTTGGGGTTACTTATCTTCTAAGGTTCATTTGGAGTTTGTAAATTCTTCTCGATTTCCTCTAGAAGATATCGTCGTCTTCGACGATATCCACTCTGATTTCGTGGGACGGATCGAAGCTGGTCAGAAAAAGAGTATTAATTTCCTTCCGAAAGCGGAGGGGCCATTGAAGGCATCATTTCAAATACAAGGGCAGGAAAAGGAAATACTAATCGATGGATATGTAACCATCCTTGGAACACATGATGCCATTATTTCCATTGGGGACAGAGGGGTTACATCCGTTACGCCAACGAGTAGGAAATAATGGAGGTCAGGGAGGTCGGGAGGTCAGGTCTTGCTTTTTGCTCTGGTGGATGAAGATGCCTATCTTCTGGAAGTGTGCCGTTACGTGGATCTCAACCCAGTGCGCGCCGGATTGGTGAAGCATGCCCGCGAGTGGGCGTGGAGCAGCTATCGGGCGCATACTGAGCAGGAGAAAGCGCCCGAATGGCTGGGTAGTGCCGCCCTTCACCGTCTGATTGCGCCTCGCGCACCGCGCCGCGAAGGACCGATGCTATACGCCCCATTCGTCGCCCAAGGCAACGGGGTAAAGTTGTGGGAAGAGGCATTGTCGGGGCAAATTTATCTTGGCAGAGAAGACTTCGTACGACGCATGCAAGCCTATGCCGCGTCATCGGAAGTGAAAGAAATTCCTCGTACCCAGCGCCGGCCCGCAACACAACCAATGCCTGTGTACTTTGAGCAATATGACAGGGATGTCGCCATTGTCAAGGCATTCCTTGAAGGAGGCTATACACAATCGGCGATTGCGCAATTCGTTGGCTTGTCCGTGTCGCGCGTTAGCCGATTGATCAAGACCCAAGAGGCAAAAGGCAAGACTTGACCCTGACTCTGCAGGCGGTAAAGATATTGGTCCTATGCACCACGATTATCAATGCTGGTTTGAGGATGGAAAATACACGTGCAGAGGGTTTAGCTTTGATCCATCATTAGCGCCGGGATTGTTAGATAAAATAATTGGCCCGATACCAGGAAAAGTTATCGTTGACAACGAAAATACGAGTGATATGAAGGAGATTTCCTGCACAGGGGATGACAATAATAAGTGCATGGATAAGTGCGCAAAAGAAGAGTGGGATAAGCTTACAGCGTCACCACCAAAATATGGGCTTGTGTTTGGAAAGACCTGTCAAAGTGTTGAACAAGACGTTTACAGCACTTGTATTAAAAAATGTGGGAAGAAATGATGCTCGACAAGGCCAATCAGAATACTGCCATGCTTCTTGCATGGTTGAGAGGTATGCCCAAAGCGCGTCAAATAACCTTAGCGTTAATTCTGGCTATGCTTTTGGTTTCTTTGATTGGTCTTGTTGTTCATGAAAAAAACAAGAGCCCATTCTCTCTTATATATTTTTGCGCCCCAATTATGTGGGGGTTATGGATATGGTGCGCTGTCCAAGCTCGAAAAGAAAAAATTGGTCTGATGCTTGCGTTTATGTGGGTGGCAATCGATTTGTCAATTTTGATCACTTTGCTTTCATTGGCCGCGCCGAAGGTTGATCAATCATTTGGGGTGGATGTAACAATTCTTATTGCATATTTGCCTGTGCTAATGCCTACTGGTTTCCTTCATGGGATCATCCCTGACTGGTTCTCATTTGATGGCGTATTTGATTCGCGAACAGGAGTTGGTGCATCAATGATCGTATGGAGTCAAGCTACAAGTTGGGCTGCAGCGCAGTCTATCTTGATATATTGGATGGGCCGATTATCATGGAAACTCAAAAAGCATGATGAATAAATGAATTGCGTATCCAAATAAATAACAAGCCCGCGTAGTACCGTAGCAAGCGTAGGGTGCGTTCCACGCACCGATTCAACTGATCTTCTTCCATAAAAAAAGCCACTCCCTCCGGCGTATCCGGATGCGAGTGGCTTCTTCTTTTTAGCCGCTAAAGAGAGCGCTAGCCGTTGGCCTGCGCCAGCACCGTCTCCAGCATTTCGATGACGAACTTCTGTTTCGTCTTGGGCAGCCAGCGTAGATACTGTTATGTTCGTCAAACGTTTTGCAACGCTGGGTTAAAAGATTTTTCTGATTTAAGGAGGCCGAACGCAACGTGAACGAGTTTGCGCATCATGGCACCGATGATGAGTTTGGGCGGCTTGCCGGAAGCGGCCAGGCGTTCACGAAAGCGGGTTCCCCAATCGGTTTTGTAGAGCGTCACCATGGCCGGCATGTAAAGCGCCTTGCGCAGGAAGGCATTGCCGACCTTGGACATGCGCGGCTTGCCCTTGACGCTACTGCCGGACTCATGCTGACGCGGATCAAGACCGGCAGGAGGTCAGGGGGCAGGTCTTGCTTTTTGCCCTGGTGGATGAAGATGCCTATCTTCTACCTGAGTTCGGGATAAGCCAGATCAGCAGCAAGCGTAGGGTGCGTTCCACGCACCGCTGCAACTGATCTTCTTCTCCAAAAAAAGCCACTCTCTCCGGTGTTGCCGGATGCGAGTGGCTTTCTCTTTTTAGCGGCTAAAGGGGCTAGCGTTACCTGTCGGCCTGGACGAGCACCGTATCGAGCATTTGCGACACGAAGCGCTGCTGCGTCCCACTCGTCATTTCTTTCCTCGGGCGCCGTTATACTTCTGCACAAATCGCTTTCTCTGAATCGGTGCGCGGGGCGCACCCTACCTTGTTTAGGACCGTAGGCTGGGATGCAATCCCAGCAATAACCCTTCATTTACCCATCGCGAGATTCGCAAAATCCACTGGCGCAGCCCAATTCGCCGGATAAAAGCCGTGCGCCACATAACGATGAAACGACGAATACGGCCAGTCGACGACACGCTCCACATGCCCATGCTTGACCGGATTGTAGTGGATGTAATCGAGATGACGATGCAAATCCCGCTCGTCACGAATCACATGTTCCCAATACCGTCGCTGCCAGATGCCGCGTTCACCCTTGCGCATCCGGCTGGCGGAAATGCGTTCGTCACGCGGGAGCATGCGAGAGAAATGTGCCTTGATCAGACGCCAGCGCATTGGAAAGTCCTCGTCGCCCGGCGGCAGGCGCCACAGGCAATGCAAGTGTTCAGGCAATACCACCATGGCCTCGATCACAAACGGATGCACTTGCTTCGTCACGCGAAATGCATTGCGCAATGCGCCAACCTGCCTGATAAGCAGGTCATTGCCATGGCGTTCGGCCAGGTTCACCGTGAAAAAGTAGGTGGCGCCGGGTATGCGGGCGCGTGTGTAGGTTCGCATGGGGCAATGATAGCTGGGATTGCATCCCAGCCTACGTGCTGCGGTCATTGCCGACAATGCCGATGCCACCGCCGTCATGGTCGGCACCTGGAATGCGTCCACCTTCTACAGCGGCTATTACGGCAGCAATTACCACAGCCATGCAGCCGCCACCAATGGCGACAGTTTCACTTGGAAATTGAATTTACCGACCGCAGGCATCTACAACATTTATGGTCGCTGGAGTGCCGATACCACCCGCGCCACGAATGCGCCCTACGCGATCACCCACAGCGCGGGCACCAGCACGGTCTTGATCAACCAACAAGCCAACCACAATAGCTGGACCTTGCTGGGCAGCTATCAATTCAATGCAGGCACCGCCAATGTGAAGCTGGGCGTGGCCAGCACGGGCAATGTAGTGGCCGATGCAGTGCAAGCAGTACCGGTGAACGCCACTACCGATGTGCATTACGTGTATGCCGACCACATCAACACGCCGCGCGTGATTACCCGTGCGACGGATAACAAAATGGTGTGGCGTTGGGATGGTACGGATCCGTTTGGGAAAGCGGCACCGAATGAAAACCCGGCGGGATTGGGAACGTCCACTTACAACCCCCGATTCCCCGGGCAAGTGTTTGATAAAGAAACGAATCTGCACTACAACTACTTCAGGGATTATGATCCGGCGACTGGCAGGTATATTGAATCCGATCCGATCGGCTTGAAAGGCGGCATCAATACCTATGCATATGTCGAGGGAAACCCGATCAACATGGTCGATCCGACCGGGGAGATTGGAATACCTGGAGCTATTTTGGGCGGCTTGGGTGATATTGCTATTCAGCTTGCGCTCAACGGCGGTCAAATTAAATGCATTAAATGGGAAAGTGTTTTGATTGCGACGGCATTAGGTGCGGTGAATCCGTTTAGTGGGGCAAATGCTGCTAAAAAAGCGCTGGATGCGCAGAAGTATTATTCAAGAGCTGCAAATGCAAAAAGAGCCAAGGACGCAGCACGTCACAATAGAAGCGGCGATAAAAGAAATAAGAGCTCCATGAAGGAGGCTGCAAGTTTGGCTGGAGTCGAGGGTGCTGCAGAGGGTTTGGGGAGTTTGGTCCCCGATGTCACAATTGCGGATGATTGCGAGTGTAAATAAATGACGACGCCAATATTTAGAAGCTATGTCTATCGAGTTGGAGGCTTGGCAGCAATCTACTTGATTTCTATTCTTTTAACAAAAAAATTTCTCCCTGGATCAGAGTTTATTGCTGTCGTTATTGTCACCTTGTTGGTGTTTCTGTTTCCTTTGTTTAAGAAAATACTTAACGCCGGCTTAAAAAAATAACAAGCGCAGCCTGGACTGGATAGGTTGGCGCTGAGCTCGCGAAGCGCAACGTTCTACTTCAATTAAAAAAACCTCCTCTCTCCGGAGCGACCCGGATGCAGAGGAGGTTTCTTTTTAGCTGCCGAGGCCGCGGCGTTACCTGGCGGTTTGCGCTAGCACGGTATCGAGCATTTGCGAGACGAAGCGCTGCTGGGTCTTGGGTAGCTGGCCGATGGCCTCGATCTGCTGCTGCAGGCGCGAGGCCGGGCCGCGCTTGCCTCTGGCGTGGCCGTTCTCGCCGAACAATTCCTCCAGCGACACCGACAAGGTGCGCGCTACCACCGGCAGTGCCGACACCTGGATGCGGCGCCGTCCTACCTCATACGCCTGTACCGTCTGTTGCGACACGCCGAGAATCTCGGCCAGTTGCACCTGGGTGATGCCTCGCGCCTTGCGCAGCAAGCGTAGGGTGCGTCCCACGCACCGCTGCAACTGATCTTCTTCTCCAAAAAAAGCCACTCTCTCCGGTGTTGCCGGATGCGAGTGGCTTTCTCTTTTTAGCGGCTAAAGGGGCTAGCGTTACCTGTCGGCCTGGACGAGCACCGTATCGAGCATTTGCGACACGAAGCGCTGCTGCGTCCCACTCGTCATTTCTCTCCTTGGACGGCGTTATACTTCTGCACGAATCGCTTTCTCTGAATCGGTGCGCGGGGCGCACCCTACCTTTTTTAGCGCATGCCAAACTATCGACGAGCCAATATCGCTGGTGGCATGTACTTCTTTACCGTCAATACCCGGCAGCGTCTTCCTGTATTGACGGAAGCGCCGGTGCGAGACGCCTTGCGGGAAGCGATCCGGCAAACGCGCCTGACGGCGCCGTTCGAGATCGATGCGTGGGTTCTTTTGCCTGACCATTTGCATTGCATCTGGACGTTGCCGCAAGGCGATGCGGATTTTTCGATGCGCTGGTCGAAAATCAAGCGATATGTTTCGCAACAATGCGGAGAAACGTTTGACTTCGGCAACCTGTCCGCATCACGTACCAAGCGTCATGAATTGGGCTTGTGGCAACGCCGGTTCTGGGAACATCAAATCCGCGACGAGGCCGATTTTGCGCGGCATGCCGACTATATACATTGGAACCCCGTCAAGCACGGCCTTGTCGCTCGCGCGGTTGACTGGCCGTATTCGACCTTTCATCGGTTTGTATACGATGGTGTATATGCGCCTGATTGGGGATTGGCGGAGCCGGTTGCCATGACGGTGGGTGAGCCAGCGTAGGGTGCGCCCCACGCACCATTTCTTTCCTTGGACGCCGTTATACTTCCGTACGAGTCGCTTTCTCTGAATTGGTGCGGGGGCGCACCCTACTGACTACTGACTGACTGGAGATTCATGTGAATGTCCGTAATCGCATTTTAGGAATTGCGCTTAGTTTTGTTGCAATAATTATGGCAAGTATTTGGATCGCTTATTTTCATTTTCCGTCTGATCAGTATGGGTATACAAAATGGGCTGTTCTGGCAAGTTCTATTGCTGGGGGATTCTTGGCGTTTGCGGCGGTTTGTATCTATGATGGAACAATTCTCCATGTACTACCTACACTCTTGATTGGACTTGCTTGCCCTGCTGTGCTGTTCACGATATTTGTGAAGCGAGGAAGTATTTGGGCATTAGTTATCGCGTCGGGTATATGGGTATTAGAGGGATGGATGGTAAATATAGGGGCCAGTTTTTGACGAGATAGCCAGCGTGGGGTGCGTCCCACGCACCATTTCCTTCCTTGGACGCCGTTATACTTCCGCACGAATAGCTTTCTCTGAATCGGTGCGCGGGGCGCACCCTACTACTCTTTGGGGCGCTTCTGCCGTACAGGAGGCGGATTGTCCTGTCTATAAGTACGCTTCGGGTTTATTACAAATCGCTTGACCTGTGCGTCCAACTCCTTGCTGTGGTACAGGTCCAGGCATTTCAGGAAATCGAATCTGACACCCTTGATTTCTGATTCGACCAGCGGGTTGTGATAGTCGCGCGCTAAGTAACTGTCCACCAAGGACTTGATCGCATCGGGACTCTTTTCTAAATCGTAGTAAGTCCAGTCCCGCAATGCGCTAACACTGCTTCCGGCATCAACGGCTGCGCCCTTGTCGTTCTTGTAGGCGTTCGCGATGCACGTGGCAAGAACCATGTCTTTGTAATTCTGTGCGTAGGTGCGGGCGCCTGCCTGTGGTGACGTAATTACCTTATCCTTCGCATGGCATCCTGATGACAATAGCGTAAGGACCGATAGTAGGACGCAAATCAGACCCTTTGTCACGGTAGGCTCCAGAAGTTCGCACGGTCAGTACGATAGTCCGCCCCTGGTTCGTTGAAATAGCAATGGTCATAGCACGTACTACCGTTGAAGAGCGTTGCATGGCCTTGGGCGTCCGACCAACCGGACACTTCAAAAAGGATTACGCCCTTCCTGCCAGCCAGTGCGCCACCGCCAGACGGTGGATACTTAATTACTTCGGCCTTACCCCATTGCTGTTCTAGAAAAGCAATAAGATTCTTGATGCGGAAGAAGTATTGGTGCTTGTCCGCACCCGACACAGTTTGTCCTGGAACGCGCGGAATAATCAAGCCGGATTGATTCAAAATGTAGCTCATGCGTACTGCACAAGTGTTATTCCATCGCTGCTGCGGATCAGGGTTGTTGATGTTCTTTTCGACGTAGCCTCCAATCACTTGGGCAACCTTGGCTGCGGCGTTGTCAGGATCATAGATTCGCATCGAAGCTGCCCAGGCGACGGAAAAAGAAGGTCGAGTCATTTGTCATCCTTATTTTAAGATCTCACAAAAACGTTGTGGTGCAGTTGCCGATAATCGTCTCGGCCACGCCTTGCTTTTCAGCCAGCTCGGCTATACAGAAGGACTTGCTTGAACGCAGCGCATGGCTGACCGGATCGAGTATGGCGGAAGGGCAATGGCGCATTGCGTGGAGATTTCCCTCAGTTCTTTCGGTTTGGATTGAACTAAGTACCTGCGTATAAAAAACGGTGAGTGTCTGCGGCCCAGCCCGGCGCCTTGCATTGCATCCGGTCAGAACCACATCCCTCTCACAGTTTTTTATACGCAGGTACTTAGATGGATAGGGGCACGGCATTGCCGTTGATGCATGCACCGTAGAACAAGCGGATAGCGGAGCCACTGACCAACATCTGCTTAGAGCAATTTGAATACGCGTGAAAGGGGGCCATCTCGGGCCTGCGATGCTCACCGTAGCTCACCTACGGTTGCGCTTCTCGGCCCGACCTGACCTCCCTTGCACGCGCATTCAAACCGCTCTAGCATCATCACCTTTGCCAGATGGTGGCCTGTCTCACAGCATTACTCGATGAACGAAACGGCGTGGAACTTTTCTTTAAGGAACTTGCCATTCACCACGAGTGCTTCAGCATCGTCTTTATAGACGTTGTCCGCAATCTTCGATAACTGTTCACTTAGCAGGTCGAGCTGGTCGAGGAGGAGTTGCTTGCACGTCTTTCCGTTGTCGATCACATGGAGCGTGGCGAATGCCGTTGGCAGTCGCAAATAGTTTTTCACCGTTTCCGGCAAATCGCGCATTACGGCGTTGGTGAGGGCGATGGCATAGTCCATCGTTACGCCGCCAGAAAATATCTTTGGTGCTAGTTCTTCCACGATTTGCTGAATGCGGCGAAGACGCTCGACGGCCTCGTGCGGAAGCTTCGACACCGACTCGTCGAGCAACTCGTCCATGCCCTCGGTCAGGTTGGCTTGCGTGACCTCGCTGCGGATCTTTAGCGCTAGTCCTTGATCCGCAGGTACAGCAAACCAACCCACAGCATAAAGCCCCGCCACAATGGGAAACCACCAATCGGAAATCATCCCGCCAAAGAAAAGCCCGAGGCCGCCAAGCGCTAAGGCGCATCCCGCTAAATTCCGCGTGCTGTAGAGGAACAGTAATACCCGGGTTTTCATTGACACAGGCTGCATTACTGATAACCCCGGATTTCTTTGAAAATCGCTTTCAAATCGGATTTTCTGCTATCGAACGCACGTCCGCCGGTCAGCGCTGCGAGTTGTTGCAGTTCGTTTTGGTCCGCCTCGCCAAAAATCACCGGGAAGATCTTGATTCCTTTGTCCTCTGCTGGCAACTGGTTGTTGTACCAATGGGTGAATGCCGCCAAGTCCATCGTTTCGGTATTAATTCCATCGGTCATCACCACGATGGAATAGAACCGGTTGGGATCGGCGCGCCGACGTTGCGCGGCTTTTTCATATGCCTCTTTGGTCGATGAATAAATCGCTGTGCTGCCTCCTGTCCGCAATTCGTTCACACGTTCAGACAATGCCTTTAAGGCCGCCTGATTGGATTGTGTATCCTCGCCCATATCGAAGCGTTCGAGTTTCCCGTGGACGGAGCTGAACGGCAGCAGGAAGACGCGCTCCCGGTTACGAAATCTCGCGAAACGGCCACTGATCGTGCGATCCGCGCCAGATAAGCCCAGCATTGCTGCTTTCAGGTTGTGCATGCGTTCTCCTGTCATCGAGCCGCTTTCATCGACGACAAATGTGCTGTCAGCGGGCAGGCGCAACTGGTTATCAAAGGCATCGAGGATAGCGTCCACGACGGTCAGCTTTGCAGGGAAGGGCAGTTCGACCAGCGGTTGTGAGGGCACATCCACTACCTGCACGTCCGGATTGATCGGCCGGCGCAAGGTCAATGTCGCCATCGCCTTTTGAAATTCTTCACCGCGCAGGAAGGTCACGACCTTGTCGTAGGCATCGCGCTTGGCCGAGTTGATTAGCATGATGGGATAGTCTGCAGTGACGATGCCGTCCTGCGGATAGACCAGGATCAGCTTTTCCTTGAGCTGGGCGTTACGGTTCATGCTCAACAAGGTGGAGGCATAGTTGATCATCCCGTCCACTTTGTCTTGCTCTCGCACGTAGGCCTCAGCCAGCCAGCCGGAGCTGCCGGCGGTGAGGCGTTGCGCCTTGAAGAAGTCTGACAGGCGCTTGGCATCGACATCTTTTTCTTCGAGGGCATCGCCCTTGCCCGATAATGCCGCTGCCAGGCCGAGAAGTCCTGAGAAGCCGGTATTGGATGACGCGGGATTGGTCATGCCGAACGTGAACGCTCCTGCCTTGGCCGCTGTCGCAATGTCATTCCAGGAGACCTTGGGGTTGTCGATCCAGCCAAGCTGCTTGGCCTTGCTTTCCTTTAGGCCCAGCACCACGGGCGTCAGCATCGTGCGCTCTGAAGCGATGACACGCGACTTTACCTCGGGGTGCAGCATTGCATAATGGTTACTTGCCAACCAAGCAATGTCGACGTTTTCGCCAGACTGCAACTGCTCGACCGCTTCCAGCGTTCCGGAATACTGCATTTGCAGTTGGATGCCGGTGGCTTTGGTCACCATCGGTAGCAAGGGCTCGATGTCTTTCAGTTCTGACCCGGCACGAACGACCAGTACGTTGGTGGCATTGGCAGCGTTATCGGTGAAGGGCGTGCTTGCACCCTTATCGCATCCGGTGAGCAACAGCGTAAATACGCCACACAACAAAAACAGCATTTTTTTCATCGGCACTTCCTTATCGTTTGACCGGGCCAGCGATGCTGACACTACTTTCCAGAACGGCCTTGGCTTGGCCCGCACGGGTGCGGTCAACATATTCCTCGGCCCGGGCAATCTGCTTCTTAAGCATTTCGTTGTTTTTGCCCATGACGTCGATCGCCTGGGAGCGGAAGGTATCCATGGCATCCATCGCCTTGAAGGTGTTGTCGAACATTTCTTGGATTTTCTGCACGCCGATCAGCGGGTTGGATGCAAACGCGCCGGTCTGCTCGACGTGATTGCCAAGTTGTCGGGATGTCTCCGTGACCAAATCCCCGATCGCATTGCTCACGCCGTTCAGCATTTCCATGACCTGAATCTGGTTGCCGGTGGCGCGGGCCACTGTCTGGGCGGTAGCCAGTGCCGACATGCCGGTGGTCGCGACACGGTTGCAGCCATTGACCATTTCGCGGGCTGTCTTCTTCAAGACTTCAAGCGACAGATAGCCATTCACATTGACGGCCATTTGGGTCTGCATATCCTGCAGATTCTGGCGCGCATAAAAGAGCGCTTCTTGCTCCAGGGCTTTGGCACGCAGCGGATCGCTTCCCTTCAACGACTCGACACGCGAGGCGATCTGGATGTCGAGTTGTTCGGCAAAATAGATTGCCCCTTTGAGCTTTTGCATGGCGTCCCAAAGCTTGCCCTTGGCTTGCTCGATTTCCGTTGCGTCACGCTGCATGTCGTCGCGCGCCGCGTGAAGCTGGGTCATGATGGTCTGAATCTGGTCGCCGGCGCTCTGAAATTTACGGAAATAGGATTGCAGCTTGTTACCGAAAGGGATTATGCCGAAGAGCTTATTGGGCTGTAGGAGGTCGCCTTGCTTGCCGGGATTGAGTTCATCGAGCATGCCGCGCATGGCCTGGATCGACTTGAAGGCGGCCGACTCTTCGATACCGACAAAATTGCGGTCCATGAAACGGCCCGTCATCAGTGCGGCAGCATTGGAAATTTCTTCCTTGCCGAGATGGAACGCCGAATCCAGCTTGGTACGAAAGCGCTCGCTTTGCACGTCTTCATTGAGAAGGCTATCGACGAATGCCGCGACTTGCGTGTCGATCTTCTCTCGCATCTCGGGCTTGAGGGGAACCATATCCGGCGCCTTGGTTTCAACGACAGGCGTAATGATCTCGGGGGGCGTCAGCACGTCCAACGCTTGCTGCTTGTGGGATTCAGACATTTGTTGTGATCCTGTTTCTTGTGACTGCATCGATCATTGGAATTTTGTTTCGATGGCCTGAATCATGCGTTCCAGCACTTCATAACTAGGCGGATCGATGACATCGACCAGGACAGAGGGCGCATCCAGCCCTTTGGCCTTCAAGAATTCGGAAAAATACTCCGGCGACGAGGTGCGGTATCCATATTGCGCAGCCAGCCTCTGCAGTTCGGGGTTGGTCGCCAGGGCAGTGCCAAGCTTGTGCCCGTTCTCCGTGAACGGCACCAGAATATGCTTGGTGTAGATGGTCGGCTGTGGATAGAGCAGCACCATGTCAGCATTAGGCTGCTGGCGTCTGGCTTGGTATTCAAGGAACTGGCTTTCATAGATCATCACCAGCGGTGCCTTACCCACGCCCATGGTCGTGTAGTCTTCGAAGGGGCCGGCCGTACTGGATTCTTGCAACCCCTGCCGCAGGAACAGCGAGGTGACGGTGGGCAATACTTTGTTAACTTGCACGTTGTCGTCCACGACATTGTTATCATTCGCGACGTAGCTAGCCAATGCCAGATACATGGCAGCGGAATTCGATTTACGAACATCCGTCGAACCGATCAGAATACTTTTACCGGTCGGATAGGCAGTATTGCCGTGCAGGTCGCGCCAACGCATGCCTTTTTCGCTCAGTTCGAACAGCCGTTTGATATCGACGACGTAGTAGTTCTCAGTATGCTTTTTGACGATGCCCTCTTTTTCCAGCGGTGGAATCAATAGCTTCCAAGAAGCAATCGCCATCGGTGTGAAAAAAGTGGAATAGGTCTGCCGAGCATTGGCCTTTTTTTGCAAAGCAATGGCAGCTGGTGAACCGGCGGGAAAGCCAAAATCATAGCCCTTCAAATCACGGCTGGCGATCTCGCGTGAGCCTACTTTTTCAACCTTCACCCGAAGACCTTGCGCTGCCAGCAATTCAACAACCTTGGGATCGGAAAAAAACGATTCCTTTTCTGAGCCGATCATTCCCTTGACCTCGACCATCGCCGCTGCAGCTCTTTGAATTTGGTCCGCTTCCGATTTACGGCTGTAAGACACATAGACCGCTGCAGCGACCCCAACAGCAAGAACTGTCGCAAGTGCAGGCCCCAAGATGCGGTTAATTCCCATCTACACCTAACTCCATATAAAAATTGAATAGAAATGGCTCACATTCGTTCTGAACATCACCACCTCTTGGTGGCTTATACAGCGAGCATGGGTGCCATTCATCCGTTGACTGTGGGACTCCACGGCCAAGATCTGGCGCATTATTGCCTATTGTTAATATAACTGCAAAATCGGCGTGGAAAGCACGAGTTCGAGGGATGTGCGAGTGTAAGCGAAATATTGTTTAAATGGTCATTATTTGTGGCCGTGGCGAAAAGAAGCAACCGGCCATGCTCACGGCGGCTAGGAAAGGATGATTGCCTGGTTGAGCTTTTAAACCCATCCCTTTAAAGGTGCAAGTTCCACGGAGGAAAGCAATCCGTCGTATGTGCAGATACGATGGGCTTTCGAGCAAATGCTGACGGCTCCTTCCCCTTGCAGGGGGATGAGGGTAGTGCGCTCAAGACATAAGCCTGGTGTCTTGAACCTACCACCCTCGCCCTCCTCCTCACAGGAAGCGGAAACCGTCCGCTATTGCTTGTCGGGACATGAGACGAATGAAAGTTTGAGGTGCCTCTTCATTCGGTACCTGGTGCGTTGAACTTCCCACGACCTTTAAAGGGGGGCTTTTAAACCACCGCCGTTTCATTTGACGTTGGGCGATGCCAACGCCATGCAATTTGAAAGGAAGTGGCCTGTTGATTAGCTTCGGCAGCTTGCGTGATGCGCTCGGCTAGGGGATACGGAAAACACGGTCAAGCTTAAATAAGGGGCAGAACACGATGTTTCGTTCTGCCCACAATCTCATTCATACCCCTCTATTTGAACAAGCTATTCAGATGCCGCATCACAAATGCATCTGCAGCCTTCTTTGCATCCACATCGGCTTGTGTCCAGGTCGAATCCACTGCACGCGCATTGTCAAAGCTATGTTGGGCCCCCGGATAGACGGTCATGCTCATATTGGTGGAGCCAAGTTTTATCGCGTTATTGATTCGTTTGTCGCAATAACCGCTTGTGTAGAGTGGGTCAATACTGCCATGCAGAATGTACAGTGGCGCATAGGGGACATACGTGCTGGTGCTGATGCCGCCATAGGCATTGTAGAGACCACACCCCGGATAGAACGCGAACCCGGCTTTGAATGGTTTTCCCCATTGATTTACCCAGGTGTTGGACAAGGTAGACATCGTCGAGCTGGCGCCATGCGACCAGCCGAGTAGGGCAATTTTTGCAGGGTCCACCTTACCTGCGTAGGATTTTTTCAGAAACTGCCATGCGCCATAGGCATCGTATGGGCGATCCGTGACTTCGGATACGCCGCCATTGCCGTTGCCGCACTGATTTTGTGGTGCATTGCGCCCGGAGAAACTATCAACAAGAAGGGCTGCGTATCCTGCGCTTATAAGGCGTTCGCCCCATTCCTTGTAGAGCAGTGCCAGACCTTTGGTCGGGTCGGAATACGAATAGACACCGGAACAGCCGTGCATCATCACGACCGCTGGCAGGAGCGTGGATGATGCACTAGGAAGATATAACTTGCCTGTAATAGTGATGCCTTGCTGCGTGAGAAACGATACATTGAGGGGATTGGCGGCCGCTGAGGCGGAAAACAAGTAACAGGAGACCAATAGAAACAGGCGTAGCGATTTCATGGTTTTCCTCCAAGGATAGTGTTCTTGGTAAAAATCAGCATATTGCGCTCAATTAACCTGTTCCATGATAAATCTCAGGAGAAGGGGAAATAGTTTCTTATTTTTTATTAGTACGCATTCGCCGTAAATGCTGTGCCCCGCCTGCGCCTACTGGATAATTGTTGTACCAATTCAATGGTGCCCTCCTGCTAGAATGCACGCTCATTACATGTGTCTTAATACCAATTTTCTTTGGAAGCATCATGCGTAAATTTCTTGGATCCTTGCTGCTGTGTTCGATGCTACCTGCGTATGCCGCTTCAGACGCCTCCGGACCGATGAAACCCGGCTTGTGGGAAATGAAGATGAAGTCAAATGCGATGAAGAGTGCCCTCTCTCCGAAGGAGATGGAACAGATGCGCAAGGATGCAGAGAAAATGCGCAAAATGGGGCTCGATCTTTCGCAGATGTTGGAAGGCAACATAGGGGGTAAGGTGTGTATCACCCGGCAACAGGCAGAGAAAGACTGGCTGCTGGGCATGGAGCAGGCAAACAATGGCTGCCAATTGAAGAAGGTTCAGCAAAGCGGCAACAGCTATACCGCCGACATGGTGTGTGACGGCCCGTCGATGAAAGGCACGGGCAAGATGAAAGGCACAGTGATAGGCAATGAGAGCTTTACCTTGATCAACGATTTCAAAGGGACAATCAATGGTCAACCAGTCGTTGATCGCTATGAACAGAGTGGCAAATGGCTCAGTGCTAACTGCGGCAGCGTGAAACCGATCGGTGAGATGATGCCGATGCAATAAGCGCTTTGACGTTATTGAATTGGTTTTGGTCAGGTAAGGTCAGCAGAAGCAGAATAGGGGTGGAGAACGCTACAGTGCAACGCAATATATCGCGGTCTGTCCCTATTGTTAGCAACCGGCTGGCTCACATGACATGGGTATAACCCTCCTATGGCTTTCGATTTAGCCACCCCAATGGATTGTGGCGTGTGGAAAGACCCGCAAAACTTCGTGTTTATCAGTGCATGTCGTGACGAAGTGTGGGTTTATTTTCGGTGCTGGGATAAGCCTGGTGTGCTTTCTCGCTACGTTGGTCTTTTACACTTCAAGTCAGTGTGGTTTGTGAGTCAGAACCGTTACCTGAATGATTTAAAAGGATACCCAAACGTCAAGAGAAGTTCCTTTATTCCTGGCTATTTAATTGTCAAACGGTCGACGCTTCTTCAATCTCTTAAAGCGTTAAGGAAATCGGGATATTCTTTTGATTGGAAAAAGTATGACTCGAGAACCTACGCGCATTTCATTGTGGAGAGCCATGACTTTTATACGAACATCGTGGCAGGCCAAGTGGAATTTAAGAGGATTACGGGCAGCGAGGCAAAGTTCTATTTAAGAAAATGGGAAAACATATGAGCGCCTTGATACCTCTTAGCTCGCTCATTTCAAACGATTGGAGTTTTCTCCAGTGGCGCTGAGCTGTGAGAAGAGATTGACTCAATTGAAGCCGTTGGTGTGGCACATCGTTGAGAGGCGTGCTTTGGACCTAAGTTCTTGGGATGTCCTTATACTGCAGCCCGCAAACTCTTCTTATTCACACATGGAACCGCTATGCATATAAAAAAAATTGCTCCACTGTGTTTTGTTTTCTCCTTGGCGGCATGTTTCGCTGAAAAAAGCCCGTTGAGAAGCTGTCTTTCGAGGAACTCACAAAAGTCGCTGAAGATTGTAAAAAGACCGGAAAAGTCACCACTGACGACTACTGCAAAGAAGCTACTTATGTCTTTGAACGACAGTGGATGGAAAAGCATGAACTGGAGCGGCTAGCGAAGGCGAAAAAGGAAACGTATTCTACAAAAGGCCCTTTTGATTAACGCCTTGCTGCTTAAATGAAGCTCAGTAGTGCGCTATAGATAGTGAACTATCTGCCGAGCACCTCTATTCTGCACGCTCGTCGTGACTGTGTGAGAGGTGCTTCGTACAGGCCCTCAGGCCTGTACGAAGGCGAGCTGCAATCCTTTTTTACAACAGCGAATCCTGCAACAATTTGCGCGCTACTGCATCGTTGTCTGTGCTGAGCGCCACAAAGCAATAGCCGTCCTGGCGCTGCAGCGTGCTGATTCCCCGGATCGACAGCTTGGCATCAGTTAGCTCGCGCGTCACCATTGCCAGAGCGCCCGGCTTGTCAACAATCCGGATCGTGATCAGATCATCAGATACGGCTTGAAAACCCTGCTCCAGTAACAGGTGCATCGCATCATCAGGACGGTCGACGACGAGGGCGACGACAGCGTAACGATCGATCGTCTTGCCTTCGATCTCCTGGATATTGATGTTTTGCTGTGCCAGTTTCTCAGAAATTTCCACGATCAGACCGGGGCGGTCCTGCGTAATGAGTTTGATCGATTTCATGCCTGCTCCTTTACCATGTCAGCAATTAATGCATCGATGTGTGTCTTTTCCACGCCGGGCATCACGATCAGGTGGCTGACGTCTTGCGTCGCCAGTTGCCATTTATTCTTTAGCGCATCGCTGACTTTGGGGAAGATGACGGTCAGGGCATTCGGATTGCGCCATGCTTGGATACCTTTTTCATTCATGGTGGTGATCGCGTATTGCGCCAGTTCTTGACATTGCGCCAGGCGTTTGCGCAAACCTTGTTCGCCCATCGACTTGATCGCATACCACAGTACTAAGGGTGTGAAGGCATTGCGCGATCCGGTGATGGTGGTATCCATGCTGCCGATGTAGCCAATGCTGCGCCCGATACGATCGACGTTGCGTTTGCGTGCGACGACAACACCGCAGGGCATGGGGGCTCCGATGAATTTATGGCCGCTTAATGCGATCGAATCCGCGCCATCAGAAAAATCGAATGCCGGCTTGGGCGTCAGGAATTGTGCAAAGGGGCCGCAGAAGGCGCTATCGCTATGAATATAGCGGTTATGTACTACTAGTTCGTCGAGCAGTGCGTGAATGCGCTTGATATCGTCTTTGCCTTCCTTCATTGTCGTGCCGATGTTGGCGAAGATGATGGCAGGGACGTCACGGTGCAGTCGTACGCTTTCTTTCAGGTCTTCGTAATCGATTTCACCGTTTTTCTGCGCGCGGATCATGATGTGACGCAACCCGAGGAAATGCACATTCTTGGCGACGCTGTAATGGGTGTCTTCGGAAAAATAGACGATGCCATTGGGGTAGAGCTCGCGCGCCAGATACAGTCCGTACAGATTGCCTTCTGTCCCGCCATTGGTCACATAACCCCAGTAATCGTCTTGTGGCGCTTTGAACAGCTTAGCGAAAAAGTCGATCACTTCGCGCTCCATTTCGCGCGTGCCAAGGCGGTAGGTGCTGGACTGGAAGGGGTCGCCGATATTATTGGAGGGGAATTGCAGGAATCGGTACAGCGGCTCGTAATTGAAATCACGCGCTACCGGATAGCCGAGAAATTGTTGAAGGGATTCCTGCATTGACTGGTATAGCAGGTCCAGGCGTTCCTGGTCTTGGGCTGCAAGCATAACGACCTCATTTCATTTGTAAAAATCAATAGACGGGCAGCCCGATCGGTTGCCTGTCGATGTCCCGCCGGGGTAGGGCGGGTTATTGCAGGCCGTATGATAATTGCTTATCCCCGGGGCTGGAAGCAGAGCATGGCGGTCGGCATCCGCCCGTGCTGATTTTGTAGGTTGCCAGGTTTGGGTAAGCGTCAGTTTGGTTCCTTCTGGCATGTCGTCGGCCTTGAGTACAATGGGTACAGTTGGATGCAGATAGTGTGCAATATGAAGAAAATCCAGTAATTTCTCTGGCTTGATCGCTGCATGAGCAGAGGCCAGAGGCAGGTCATGCGTAGCATGAACATCAAAATTGACGCACCAGCATTTCGATCAACATCGCATGAAAGAACATCAGATGCTGCAACACCTTACTCTTTTCCATGGCGCTCCCAACTTGGGTCAGTTCGCCAAGAACGGCGCCTGGGAACAGGCATGGTCTTTTCTTTGCGATGGTCTTCCCGATGAACGTAGCGTACGGACCTATCTCGACCAGAGTACAGAAGTCGCGTTTGAGGCCTTTTGGGAAGACGCTTTCTTCGGTGCACGATTCACAGGGGAGGCGGCGGTGGCAGAGTGCTTTGCGATCAAATGTGTTCAGGCCTTGCGAGCGGGGAGCAGTGGCGAGTCGTTCTTCACGGCCTTTTGCGACTACTTGCAACTTGACCATCTAGGAAGGGAACCTATTTACGCCGAGATCGGTTCCGTGAATGCATGGCGTAGTGTCGGCGCATGTCGAATCGCTGATCCGCAAGGCGCATTGGCCGATTTCGACCACCTGTGGGAAGAACTGATGCGTAGTCCGGTTGGGCAGGATACGCATCATCGGAAAGCTTTTGAGTTTGCCTTCGAACATCCACTACCGCATTGGTTCGGTATCCCCGTTTCTCGCTCTGAAATGCCGCACGCGATTTCACCTGACTTGCTGCGTGAGGCGCTGGGGGCAGTGGCGGGCAGGCAGGAGCAATAGGCTAAAAATTTCTATAGCGTCACCTGTCGATGCATATAGCCCATTTATTTTTCGGAGCGCTTGCTGGGGCGCGGAGCCATTCCAATGATGGCGGTGAGGGAGGATTAATTATCTGGCTTGTGACACGCACTGTCAGATACCCTTACAGTTTGCCGTTTGCCGCTACGTTCCGATACAAATCCACGGTTGAAGACGGGGCAGCAGTGACGCTAAGCTTCATGGATACCGATCGTCTGATCGGGCTCCATGATGAGGATTGACATGCTTACTACCGAAAAGAAAAAGAACCTGCGCACATTCCTCGCGCTGTTGGTCTTCGCCAGCGCAGCGCATACGGCGATAGCCGATTCCATAGCCGGATTACCCGCCAGTGTGCAGATCGTGCGCGACGTCGCGTACGGCCTCGACAACGCCCAGCGTTTCGATGTGTATTTACCGCGCAATGTGCAAAATGCACCCGTCATCTTCATGGTGCATGGCGGCGGTTGGGAAAACGGCGACAAGGCGATGCGTTCAGTGGTGGAAAACAAGGTGCGCCATTGGGTGCCGCAGGGTTTCATCTTCATCTCGGCCAATTATCGGATGTTGCCGGAAACCGCACCGCTGGAACAGGCTGATGATATTGCGCGGGCCATCGCAGTAGCACAGCGCAATGCGGCATCATGGGGGGGCGATCCGTCGAAATTCATCTTGATGGGGCATTCCGCTGGCGCGCATTTGGTTGCGCTGTTGGCATCGGCACCGGACAGCGCGCAGCGGCTGGGTGCTTTACCGTGGCGCGGCACGGTGTTGCTCGATAGTGCGGCACTCGATGTCGTCCAGATTATGGAAGGAAGGCATTCGCCGCTCCATGATCGTGCATTCGGGACGGACCCTGCCTATTGGCGGCAGGCGTCGCCTTATCATCACTTGACGCACGATGCCGTGCCCATGCTGGCCGTATGTTCCACCGAGCGCCACAACGCATGCCTGCAGGCGCATCACTTTGCTGCTAAAGCGACATCGCTGGGTGTGCGTGCGCAGGTATCCGGGCAGAACCTGTCGCACCGCGAAATCAATGTCTTGTTGGGTACTGCGGGTAGTTATACCGATACGGTGGATGCCTTTATCACATCACTCAATGTAGTCGGCCAGATGTAGAAATATCTATTGTGAAAAAGGTGTTTCTCGCAAAAACGTCGCGCGCAGAAACTATCAGGAATCTCACGCGTCGAATAGAGAAATACGTATTTTCCATTTGATATCGTGAACATGCCGTTGCCCGAAGGGCAAATTGACACCTCGTCCACATCACAGCATCTGTTGCAACCCGGGCGCAATTGCTGGCGCATTGAACATGCGCAGCGCTTTGCCATGCTGGTCGATGCCGATGCGTACTTCCGTGCAGTGCGCGCCGCCATTCGCAAGGCACGCCATAGCATTTATATTCTGAGTTGGGACATCGACAGCCGCACGCGTTTAGTGCCGCAAGGTGCGAACGATGGCTACCCGGAACCGCTCGGCGATTTTTTGCATGCGGTGGTGGCGTCGCGCCCCGGCTTGCATGCTTATGTGCTGAACTGGGATTTCGCGATGCTGTACGCGCTAGAGCGGGAATGGTTGCCCGTGTACAAACTGGACTGGCGCACGCATCGCCGGCTGGCATTTCGGATGGACCCGAACCATCCGATCGGCGCTTCGCATCATCAAAAAATCGTGGTGATTGACGATAGCCTGGCGTTCGTCGGTGGCCTCGATTTGACGCGTAGCCGCTGGGATACGCCAGCGCATGCTTGCAGCGAGCCGCTGCGCTGCGATGGCGATGCTAACAAGCCCTATGGGCCCTTTCATGATGTGCAGGCGATGGTAGACGGCGACGTGGCGCGCGCCCTCGGTGAACTAGCGCGTCTGCGCTGGCAGCGTGCAGGCGGCCGGATCGTCCATGCCGCGAACGAGACAGTGCACGATTGCTGGCCGGAAGAGGTGATGCCGGATCTGACCTGTATCGACATTGCGATTTCACGTACTGAGCCTGCCTTCGAAGGGCGCCAAGGCGTGCATGAGGTCCGGCAACTGCACTTGGATGCCATTCAGGCGGCGCGACGCACGCTGTTTTTCGAGAATCAGTATTTCACTTCGGGCATGATCGCCGATGCGCTGGCTGATCGGCTCGATGAAGCCGAGGGACCGGAGGTGGTAATCATTTCGCCGCAGACGCAAAGCGGTTGGCTGGAGCAGGCCACCATGGGGGTGCTGCGTGCGCGTGTGCATCGGCGGCTGCAAGCTGCGGACAAATATGACCGTTACCGGATGTATTGTCCAGCGATTCCCGGTCTGAACAATCAATGCTTGAACGTGCACAGCAAAGTGTTCGCGATGGATGACGCGTTGTTTTCTGTCGGCTCCGCCAATTTGAGCAGCCGCTCGATGGTTCTGGACACAGAATGCAATCTCACCTTTGAGGCATGCGGTGCCGACGCGCCCCGCATTCGCGCGGCGATTTCGCACTTGCGCAGCCGTTTGTTGGCAGAGCATCTCGACACTTCGCCCGAGGCGGTCGAAGCAGAACTGCTTGCATGCAACAGCATGCACCGGGCGATATCGGCGCTGCAGAAGTCAGAACGCACGCTGCGCGTGACGGATCCATCCACTACGCCGGAACTCGATGCACTGATTCCGGAGCAGGCGTTATTCGATCCGGAAAAGCCGATCGACCCCGATGAGCTGGTCGAGCAGTTCGTGCCGAAGGAAGCGCGCAAGCCGGTGCCACGGCGCCTGATCGGCGTCAGCCTGCTGGCTATCGCGCTTGTCCTGTTTGCAATTGCTTGGCGCTGGACGCCGCTGCGTGAGTGGATCAACCTCGCCGCGCTGGTCGGCGTGGCGCGCAACTTGGAGGCATTGCCTTTTACGCCGATTGCCGTGGTTGCCAGTT
>CBHCMF010000007.1:0-44909 GCA_965974465.1 uncultured Noviherbaspirillum sp. | reverse complement strand
AGGCCATATCCAAGGAAGCTATGACCTTGTCTGGCAAGACTGCACCGCTTGTGTCTGCGATAACGCGGGAGAGTCTTGAAGTGTCGCTTATAAGTAAAGGGTTGAAGCCGCAAAACGTCAGCCTGAGCGGGGAAGTTGCAAAAGTACAACTGAATGCTGTTTCGTTTTCTGATATGGTCGATTGGCTCACCGAAATGCAGAAAACCGCTCGCCTGTCCGTCGTCGATGCGATCGTTGAGGCACAGGCTCAGCCCGATACGGTTAATGCCACCTTGACGTTGCGCCAGCAGCGAAGCGAGTAATACAGTGCGTCGCTTCGTGATATGGTTGCTGGCGGGCGTCGTCAGCGTTGTTTTGACTCTGATTGCGTTCTGCCCGGCGGCATGGATGGCGGCTCTGGTCGAGGCGCAGACAGGGGGGCGCTTGACCTTGGGCGATGCACAGGGCACGCTATGGCGTGGTTCTGCCTTTATTGGCGGGGCGCCGAGCGGGCTGGACCCGGTAACACCTCTGCTGCCTGGGCGGTTCTCTTGGCACTTTTCGCCCATGGTGTTGTTAGGACAGGTTGACATCGGCGTGGAAAACACCGAGGCGTTGTCGCAGCCGGTACGTTTGACCGGAAGCTGGAATCAGTGGCAGCTCAGCCCCGCGGCGGTATCGTTGCCTGCGGAAAGATTAGCCGGATTGGGAGCGCCATTGAACACGATACAACCCGCGGGCCAGATGCGTCTATCATGGACGCCATTGCAACTGAGTCGACAGGGCAATGCAATCGATGTGGTCGGATCAATGACTTTGCAGATGAACGACATTGCATCGCGTCTGTCTCCCATTAAACCTTTGGGCGCTTATCAACTGATAATGGACTGGCGCGGGCAGCAGGCGCAGCTGGTATTGACCACGGTCAAAGGACCGATGCTATTAAGTGGTACGGGCGCGCTAATCAATGGACGATTGCAGTTTTCCGGAAAGGCACAAGCAGAAGAAGGACAGGAAGAAAAATTGGCAAATCTATTGAATTTGCTGGGACAACGCCGAAAAGAAGGCGACAAGGACGTTATCGCGCTAGAGTTCAAATGAAAAAAAATAGATCAGCAAAAACAATGCAAGGGCCGGCGACATGGCGCCGGTGGGGAAGGGCAGTCGTGCTGCTTTGTGCCATCGCCGGTGCGCCGACAGCGCATACGCAGGACCCCGCTTCCAACCAAGCAACGCTCAACTTCGTCGGTGCTGATATCGAGTCCGTCGTCAAAGCGATCGGCCATTACACAAACAATACCTTTATCATCGATCCGCGCGTTAAAGGCTCGATCAACCTGGTGTCTGAAAAGCCTGTCAGCAAAGCGCAAGCATTGCAAATGCTTACCTCCGCATTGCGACTGCAAGGCTTTGCAGTGGTGAAGGCAGATGGCTTTCTGAAAGTCGTGCCCGAAGCAGACGCAAAGCTGCAGGCTGGGCCTACCCAGACCGGCGACGTGCGCGGGGACCAGATTGCAACCCAAATCTTCCGCCTGAACTACGAATCGGCGAACAACCTCGTGCAGGTATTGCGTCCGCTGATCTCCCCCAATAACACTATTAACGTCAATCCTGGCAATAACAGCATCGTCATCACCGACTATGCGGATAACCTCAAGCGCCTCGGCAAGATCATCGCCTCCCTCGACTCGCCTGCTGTCGGCGACATGGACGTGGTGCCGGTGCAGTATGCAGTCGCCAGCGATATTGCGGTCATGATCAATCGTTTGCTGGAGCCGAGCGGCGGACCAGTGGCCGGTGGTGACGCCGGACGTGTGACGGTGTTGGCCGATACCCGCACCAACGCATTGATTGTGCGCGCGCCATCGGTTGCGCGAGCCAATCTTGCCAAGTCGCTGATTGCGAAGCTGGATCAACCGACCGCGCAGGCAGGCAATGTTCATGTGGTGTACCTGAAAAATGCTGACGCCGTCAGACTCGCACAGACGCTGCGCGCAGTTGTTGCCTCTGATACTTCGGCCCAAGGCGCCGGCGGCACTGGACAGCAAGCGCAACAGGCACAGCCTCAGGCCCAGCAGGCGGTTGTCTCGCCCGGGCAACAGGCGCAGATCGGTCAAACCGCGCTGACACCATCCACCACGCCGGCAGCATTGCCGACCGGAGGCGCAGCCGGCTTCATCCAGGCCGACCCTGCCACCAATGCCTTGATCATTACTGCTAGCGAACCAGTGTATCGGAATCTGCGCGCCGTGATCGACCAGCTCGATGCGCGTCGCTCGCAGGTATATGTTGAATCGCTGATCGTTGAAGTGTCAGCGGACAAGGCCGCTGAACTGGGGATCCAATGGATCGGCCTGTCCGGCGACGCTACGAGCCGCTATCGGCTTGGCGGTGGCACATCCTTTTCGACCGGCGGCAATAATATCGTGGCGCTTGCCACCGGCGAGGGAAAGGTGACACCTGGCGCGGGCCTGACACTCGGCGTGTTTCGGCAAATTCGCGGCGAACTCACCCTTGGTGCGATCGCCCGCGCATTGGAGACGGATGCCAAGGCCAACATCCTGTCGATCCCGAATCTGATCACGCTTGATAATGAAGAGGCGCGCATTATTGTCGGCCAGAACGTCCCCTTCATTACCGGCCAATACACCACGCAGGCGTCCGGTGGGGCCGCTGGCGTCAACCCATTCCAGACCATTGAGCGCCGCGATGTCGGTTTATCTTTGCGCGTGCGTCCGCAGATTTCCGAAGGCGGCACAATCAAGATGGGAATTTACCAGGAAATCTCCAGCATCCGTGACACCGCTAATACAGCCGGCATCATTACCAACAAGCGTTCGATCGAGTCGAACGTGCTGGTTGATGACGGCCAGATTATTGTGCTCGGTGGTTTGATCGAAGAGCAGTTGCAGGACGGCATGGAAAAAGTGCCGGGTCTCGGCGATCTCCCAGTCATCGGCAACCTGTTCAAATATCAAACGCGCAAGAACACCAAGACCAATCTGATGGTGTTCTTGCGACCCACCGTGATTCGTACTGCCGAACAAAGCACCAGCGTGGTCACCGACCGTTACGAGTACATTCGCGGCGTGCAAGCTGCCGCCCAGCCGACGCCAAGCCTGCTGCCGGATGGTAGCGTACCGATGTTGCCGCCCTTGCAGGACGGCCGCCCGGTCGGTTCGCCGCTACTCAACGTCGACCCGCGCACCAAACCCAACGTGCAGCCGATCCCGCCGGCCACTGCGCCTGCGCGAGACCCTGCCTCTCCGCCGGACCAGAACCAGGGTAGATAGCGATGAGTACCGTACTGACTGATGCCCGCCTGTTGCCATACGCATTCGCACGCGATCATGCCATCCTGGCACGACGTAGCGACTCGGCAAACAATGCCGTCGAGGTGTGGATGTCCGAAGCTACCGCACCTTCTGCCATTGCGGAAGTGAGTCGTCGCTTCGGACGCGTCAAGCTAAAGCCATTGCCGCGTGAGGAGTTGGAAGCGGCGATTGCGCGAGCATATGCAGATGCCGGCGGCGATGCTGCACAGGTGGTCGATGAAGTTGAATCTGATCTCGATTTGGCCAAACTGATGCTTGACATGCCGGCCATCGAAGATTTGCTGGAGTCGGCAGATGATGCCCCCGTCATTCGCATGATCAATGCCTTGCTGACACAGGCCTTGCGTGAAGAAGCGTCGGATATCCATATCGAACCCTTTGAACAAATCTCAGTGGTTCGTTTTCGCGTCGATGGGGCGTTGCGTGACGTTGTGCGGCCCAAAAAGGCCATCCATGCTTCACTGATCTCGCGTATCAAGATCATGGCACAGCTTGATATCGCCGAGAAACGTTTGCCCCAGGACGGACGTATCACACTGCGTGTTGGCGGCAAGCCGGTTGACGTGCGGGTGTCCACGCTGCCTACTGGACACGGCGAGCGCGCAGTGCTGCGTTTGCTCGACAAGGAAGGCGGTCGTCTCGACCTCAGTCATCTCGGCATGAGCGCCGACGTGGAAAAGCAATTCGACGAACTGATCAGCCAGCCGCACGGCATTGTGCTGGTGACCGGACCGACCGGCTCAGGCAAGACCACCTCACTGTACGCCGCGCTGTCGAAGCTGAATGCGCCTGCCACCAATATCCTTACCGTCGAAGACCCGATCGAATATGAACTGCCCGGTGTTGGGCAGACGCAGGTCAATTCGCGCATCGACATGACTTTTGCCAAGGCGCTGCGCGCCATTCTGCGCCAAGACCCGGATATCATCATGATCGGCGAAATCCGCGATCTGGAAACCGCGCAGATTGCGGTACAAGCCTCGCTCACCGGTCACTTGGTGCTCGCCACCCTACACACCAACGATTCGGCCTCGGCAGTGACGCGTTTGCTCGACATGGGGATCGAACCGTTTCTGCTCTCTTCCTCGCTGCTCGGCGTAGTGGCGCAACGGCTGGTACGCAAATTGTGCCCGGTGTGCCGCATGCATGATGGCCGCGAGTGGGTGGCGATGGGCTGTGATAAATGCGGACACACTGGTTACCAGGGGCGTGTCGGCGTGTATGAATTGTTGCTTACAACAGAGGAAATTCGCGCACAGATCCATGATCGCGCCTCCGAAGCCGAAATTCGCAGCACTGCACAGCGCAATGGCATGCGTACCATGCGTGAAGATGGTGAGCGTTGGTTGGCCGACGGCACGACCACGCGGGCCGAGTTGCTGCGTGTGACGAAAGAGTAAGAAGCAATGCCTGCATTTCGTTATGAAGCCGTAGACGACGCTGGCAGCACCCGAAAGGGTGTCGTCAATGCGGACAGCGCACGCGCTGCACGTTCTGACCTGCGCGCGCAGGGGCTGGTGCCCATCGTGGTCGATGCCATCGCGACGCAGGTCGATGAATTCGGCAAGGCACGCCGCAGTGCCTTCGGTGACCGTTTATCAACCACCGAACTCGCGTTGTTCACGCGGCAACTGGCCAGCTTGTTGGAAGCAAGCTTGCCCCTGGAACAGGCGTTTTCCGCCTTGCTGGAACAGGCCGAACGACCTTACGTGCGCGATCTGGTGGCCTCGATTCGTTCAGAGGTAATGGGTGGTTCATCGCTATCGGATGCGCTGTCGCGCCACCCCCGCGACTTTGCCGACATCTATCGTGCATTGGTGGCATCTGGCGAACAGATCGGCCAGTTGTCGCGCGTGCTTTCACGCTTGGCCGACTATATTGAACGACGTAATGCGTTGGTGCAAAAAGTCCGGTTGGCATTCACCTATCCGGCCATTGTTACTGTGGTGGCATTCGCCATCGTGATTTTCCTTCTGGCCTATGTGGTGCCACAGATCGTGTCGGTGTTTGCCAATACCAAGCAAAAGTTACCGCTGCTGACGGTCATCATGCTGGCGATTTCCGATTTCGTGCGCAGTTATGGTTGGATTGTGGGACTGATGCTGACTGGCGTGTTTTTCGCATGGCGTACGGCGTTGAAGAACCCCGACGTCAAATACCGCTGGCATCGCTGGCTGTTGACGGCACCGCTATATGGTAAGTTTGAGCGCAGCCTCAACACCGCGCGTTTTGCCAGTACGTTGGCGATTACGACAGGTTCCGGCGTGCCGATCTTGCGTGCCTTGCAGACCAGCCGCGATACGCTATCCAATGTCGCCATGCGTGCGCAAGTAGAGGAAGCAACTGCCAGCGTCCGCGAAGGGACGAGTTTGGCACGAGCACTTGCTGCGCATAAGCATTTTCCGCCAATGCTGGTTCACATGATTCGCGCCGGCGAGGTAACGGGCGAGCTGCCCGCTATGTTGGAACGTGCATCTAATGCACAGGAGCAAGATTTGGAGCGACGCGCAATGACGATCGCTGGATTGTTGGAGCCCGCGTTGATTCTGGTAATGGGCGTGGTGGTATTGCTGATCGTGCTCGCAGTATTGATGCCGATCATCGAAATCAATCAGTTGGTACGGTAACTACAAAGTACAAAGGAATGGAATGAGGCGCTTGCCGCTTGTTGCGAGTTTTGTGTTGTTCATAGCGCTGTGCGCATCGCTTGCCTATTGGGGCTTGCAGTTGTTCAAGCCCCCGTTGCGTCCGGTGACTGCGCCGCCACGCGCGATGCAGGCAGAGATCCAGCCGGAAGCCGCTAATGTCCTATTCGGAGGACGGCGTGGCCCGGCTGCGATCGCTAGTAACTATCAACTTAAAGGCGTGATTTTCTCCGGCAATCCACACGACAGCGTTGCTATTATCGCCGCCGATGGCAAACCGGGGCAGGCGATCCGTGTCAATGCAGAATTGATGCCGGGCGTGACGATCAAAGAAGTGCATCGTGATTACGTATTGCTGTCCGAAGGCGGCACAGTCAAGCGTATCGAATTACCGGAAAGTGCGAAGGGACAGGTAGATCTCGTTGCCACCACACCGATGCCGGCCCAACGCGCTACGATACCCGCACCAGGTCAGGCCATACCACCACGTGGACAGACCGGGTTAATACCGACGCCACCGGTCGTGTCAGCACCTATCCCTCCACCAACGCCAGCACCACCTTCCATTCCCGCAGCGGCACCGCAGCCGCTGATTCCCGGACAAGCCATTCCTGGCCAAGTTCAGAGCCCATCGCAGCCAGGTATGGCGCCGCCACCGACGGTAGTCGTCAGTCCACCGCCGAGTTCGCAGTCGGGAGGCGGGGCGGCAACGCCAGGCACCACTGCCATGGCGCCACCTGTCTCCGGATTTTCCGGAGGTGTTTCTTCCACTCCAATGCCCGCCACACCTCCTGCATCAGGCGATCAATCCGGTTACGGTATCCCGCCGCAGCCAGCACGCTGAATCTGCTACGCAGTTCATTTCTTCTCAGACTTCCCCAGTATTTTCTTCAGTAAGTTCTGTTGCAGCGGCTGCTGTGTGGAACGCGATTTTTCATGCGAATCAGCAACTCGCTGCTTGGCAGCGAGCGCAATCGGATTTCGTGGCTTCAATGGGCGTTGCGAGGGTTCGACCCGAATGGTCAATTTCTGCCGCTTCGCCAATGCCTTGTTCGCCATGATGATCTATTACAACACGTAGCGTGATAAGTCCTCATTGATCGACAGAGCGCCGAGTTTTTCGTCCACATAGGCGGCGTTGATTTCGATGGTCTTGTCTGACACTTCGCTCGCGGAAAAGGAGATTTCCTCAAGCAGTTTTTCCATGACCGTGTACAAGCGCCGCGCACCGATGTTTTCGGTTTTCTCGTTGACCGAGAAAGCGATTTCCGCCATGCGTCGGATACCATCCGCCGTAAAGGCGATCTTCACGCCTTCGGTACCCAGAAGCGCTTCATACTGGCGCGTCAGGCAGGCATCGGTACTGGTCAGGATGCGTTCAAAATCGGCAATCGACAGGGATTCCAGTTCCACGCGAATCGGGAAGCGGCCTTGCAGTTCCGGAATCAGATCGGAAGGCTTGGCCAGATGAAACGCGCCAGAGGCAATGAACAGAATGTGGTCGGTTTTGATCATGCCATACTTGGTATTGACCGTCGTGCCTTCCACCAGCGGCAACAAGTCGCGCTGCACGCCGGCGCGCGACACGTCGGCACCGCCGACTTCGGAGCGGCTGGCGATCTTGTCGATCTCGTCAAGAAACACGATGCCGTTCTGTTCGACGTTCGCGATGGCTTTCTGCTTCAGTTCGTCATCGTTGACCAATTTCGCCGCTTCTTCCTCAATCAGGAGCTTCATCGCCTCCTTGATCTTCATCTTGCGTTTCTTCTTGCGACTTGCACCAAGTCCGGAAAACATGGACTTGATCTGCTCGGTCATTTCTTCCATGCCGGGCGGTGCCATGATTTCCATGTGCGGCCCGGCATCGGCAACTTCAATCTCGACTTCGCGGTCGTCAAGCGCTCCCTCGCGCAGACGCTTACGGAAGGTTTGACGGGTGCTACTGCCGGATGCCGACTCGCTTTCCGATTGCGTGCTCGGCGTCGCGCTGAAGCCGAAATCACGCGCGGGCGGCAACAGGATATCGAGTACGCGGTCTTCCGCAGCATCTTCCGCGTGTGCACGGACTTTGCGCATTTCGGATTCACGCGTTTGTTTGATGCCGATGTCGATCAGATCGCGGATGATCGTGTCGACATCGCGTCCGACATAACCTACTTCGGTGAACTTGGTGGCTTCGATCTTGATGAAAGGTGCGTCCGCCAGCTTTGCCAAGCGGCGTGCGATTTCAGTTTTGCCGACCCCAGTGGGGCCGATCATCAAAATATTCTTCGGCGTGATTTCGTGACGTAGTGGTTCCCCCACCTGTTGGCGGCGCCAGCGATTGCGCAACGCAATGGCTACCGCGCGCTTGGCGCGCGCCTGCCCGACCACATGCTTGTCGAGTTCGGAGACTATCTCTTGCGGAGTCATGTTCATGATGTGATGTATAAAACGGTTCGCGTTATTCCAGGGTTTCAATGGTGTGCGACAGGTTTGTGTAGATGCACAGTTCGCCGGCAATAGTCAGAGCCTTCTTTACGATATCGACCGGCGCTAGATCCATATTTTCCTGCAGTGCTTTGGCAGCTGACTGTGCAAACGCGCCGCCGGAGCCGATGGCGCCAATACCGCTTTCTGGCTCAAGCACGTCACCATTGCCAGTGATGATCAGCGTCGACTCGCGGTCTGCCACCAGTAGCATGGCTTCCAGCCGGCGCAGAATGCGGTCGGTACGCCAGTCCTTTGCGAGTTCGACTGAGGCGCGCATCAGATTGCCTTGATGCTTTTCAAGCTTTGCTTCAAAGCGCTCGATCAATGTGAAAGCATCAGCCGTGCCGCCGGCAAATCCTGCCAGTACCTTGCCTTGATAAAGCTTGCGCACCTTGCGCGCGCTTCCCTTCATGACGATATTGCCGAGCGTTACCTGACCGTCACCGCCCAAAGCGACAACATTGCCGCGTCGTACCGAAAGAATGGTCGTACCGTGAAATTGTTCCATGCTTGTCTCTGAAGTAGATATTCGTCCACAGATGAGGGCAGGGTGCCGGATTACAAGTAGTGTAGACGGTGCCTTTGAGACAGCCGATCAGGCAAACTGTAAGGTGGCGGTCAGTTCTTGCGCGGAAGGATACGGACGATGCGCTCAAAGCCCATCACATTGAGCAATTCGGCAATGAGGTGGTTGACATGATGGAATTCAATCACCTTGTCAGTACCGCATAGGGGTGTCAGGCCAGTCAATAGGTGGCCTGTGGCATTGAAATCGATTCGCACGAGCTGGGAGCAGTTGATGACTGCTGGGTTATGCTCCTCTGAATAGGCGGTGATTGCAGCAATCAGGTTGTCGACACGACCGTCTACCACCGCCGGCATCATGAAGTCCTCAGCAGTTGCCGCGACGTTGTGCGTTTCTGCTACTGCGGTAGTGATTTTGATTTGCGGCGCGACGAAGGGGGGAGGCGACACTTCGAAGGTCACACAATAGTCGATACTGGTTGCTTCAAACTCTTCCTCGCGATTCAGCAGGCGCAGAATCTCCAGCAGAAGCAGCCAGGGGGCTTCGGTGTCATCGCGACGGCCCACCTCGATGATTGTCCGAATCTTGTTCGCCAGTTCTGGTGCGCCGACCAGAATCAAGTCGTGTCCCGACTTCTGTAGTTTGTTTAGTGCGCCAAGCAGCAGACTACAGCCAGCCGCATCGATATCGGAAACGCGCGCGAATTCCAGTCGTAGCGTACGGTGGCTTTCCGCCAGTTTTTGCAGGCGTTCGATATGTTTGGCACCGTTAGCGTCCAGCTTCCCGGAAAACGGCACCATGGGGGTTGCGCCGGATGACACGTTTGTCTGGGTGTCGGACTGATTGCTGTCAATCCAGGCAGGTGGCGAGGTTTCGAATTTGCTCGCATATTCCATCGACAATTGCTCGAAGGCGTGCTGCTTGCCAGTGATCTGGTACAGGTCAAACATCATCCACCACGCCTTGCGCGTGGCATTGTCAAACGTGCCTTCTTCGATGGCTGTGCGCAGCATTTGCTCAACCAGATCGGTCTGACCGTTCGCATACATGATCGCCGCTTCTTCAATGATGGCAGCGGATTCAACGGAGGGCGTGGCAAGGTCGCTAACGGCAGTTTGTCCATGCAGCAGAAAGTCCGTAGTGGTGCCGAACTCCTCATCCATTGGATGCAAGGTCGCAGGAGGCACGGGTACAGCGATTTCCCGAGAATGTGCGTTCGGTTTCTTGTTTTGCTCTAGCGGGCGTGGTTTAGCAGCCGGCGTCACGGATTGTACGGACTTGGGAGGCGCGCCGGTAGTGGGCTGCTGCGTTGTTGTCGCATTGATAAATTCGGATGACATCTCCGATTCGATGGCATCGATTTTCAACGCTGTCTCAAGTGCGGTCTGAGCGTCGCGCTTGACTGTCGAGGAACGCTGTTTACTGCTGCGCGACGTCGAGGATTGGCGCTTTGCGCGAGAAGAATCCCCGTCAGAAGAGGTGGCCTGACGATTGCCCTTCTTGCCAAAAAGTGAAAAAATCACCACGTTTCCCCTGACTCAATCTGTCTTGTTTCTTCCGCTTGTAACGGAAGAAATTGCATTAGACCACTAAAGGTAACACAAATCTCACGCGAACTGAGTATTACATCGGCTGCGTGAGCGTTTGTCAAACCTTGGAAACGATCAGGGGAGTGCAGAAGTGCTTAAAATCTTGTCCGAACGCCAATAATAAAATGACGTCCAGGTTGCGGTGCCGCATTGCGCAAGATGGATGTGGACAAGCGAATTTCTTCGTTAAGCAGATTTTTCGCAAGGACAAACCAGGTCCAATTCATGTTTGCTGCACGTGTGGTGTAGGACAGATTGGCACCTAGTTGCGTGTACGACGGCGTGACGAAATTTTCAAATGTCGCAAGCCGATCCTGCTTTAGCGCATGTACCAATGACAAGCCGCCGCGCCATGCACCTTGCCGGTAACCAGCATCGATGCCAAAGCGAGTAGCCGGTTGCAGTGGAAGATTGCCGTCATTTTCCAAGGTTCCGCGTGAGGTGTCGGCAAACGCCCGCAGCGACGGTCCCTCACCACGCAAGTTGTAACTCACTTCTGCTTCTGCACCGCGAATTTTAGCCTTCCCTTGCGACCAGAAACGGCGCAGGAATTCGCCATCCGGATCGTCGACCCCGTCCTCGTTGACGGTGCTGCCATCAGTGCGGCCAAACACATAATTACGCACGTGATTTTCGAACACATTGGCGCGCCATCTGAATATGCCTGCGGTTTTTTGTAGCGTCAGTTCGATGTTATGTGAGCGTTCCTTTTTCAGCTCCGGATCGCCGATATCAAAAGTAACGGTCGCCTCATGCGGACCGTTCGAATACAGTTCTTCCGTGGCCGGTGCGCGCTGTGCGACGGAAAGTGTGGTACCAAGGCTGTAACCCGGAGCAAAGGTCCACGCGCCGCCGACCGAGTAGGAGGCCAAGCTGAATTTGCGATCAGACAAATTGCTTGCCTGAGGCTGCCGCTTCACCGATTCCAAACGCAGGCCGGCGCTTGCCCGCAGCGGTCCGAAATCACGCTCCTCGACCAGGAACGCGGCGATCGAAGAGGACTTTGTGGTTGGAACGATATCGGCACTCCCTGTGTCGGCCGACAGAGCGGAAAACTCGCTGTGCTCGGTTTGCATACCAAGTACACCGCGCCATCCATTGAGAGGTTGGTGCTTGAGTTCCCAGCGTGTCTCGACTGCCTCATTCTTGAAGTCGGCCGCTGGCGTACCGTCTTCTTCATGCTCCGTGTGTTTGTAATCGGTGGATCTGATTTTGATGCGTAAGGATTCGGCTGACGCAAACGGCTGTCGGATCAGGCTGTCAAGGTCAATCCGCGTTTGTGACAAGTCGATGAAAGCGCGCTCATCGGTTGGAATACCGTAACGATCCTCGCGGCGGTCAATGGACGCACCAATGTGACCCCAGTCGGCTATATGGGACACACCAAAGCCAAGATCGCGCGGATGTGTGTAGGAGGAGGGCAGCCGACCGGATGCTGACGTTGCATCATCCTGCACGGCAAAGCCGGGGATGCGGTAGTCCTTAGTGTTGCGTGCACTGCCATCCAGATGTAGTCCGATGCTGCCGGTGGCGCCATCAACAGAAAAGGATCCGCTGCGTTCCTTGTCGACTGTGCCGAAACGCAATTCTGCTTCCCCCGTCGGTCGCGGTACCAATTCAGTCGGAATGCGATCATTGACCACGTTAACCAAGCCGCCGATCGCCCCAGAGCCGTACAGCAGCGCAGCCGGTCCGCGCAAAATTTCAATCTGGCGCGCGGTGGCCGCGTCAACTGCAACCGCGTGGTCATTAGACAGGCTAGACACATCGGACACCGTCATGCCGTTTTGTAAAACCTTGATGCGAGGCCCTTCCTGACCGCGGATGATAGGGCGCGAAGCACCGGCACCAAATCCGGATGCTGACACCCCTAGTTCACGCGACAGCGTATCGCCAAGTGAGGTGCCTAACTTATCGCGCAACTCATTGCCGGAGAGGACTTTAGCCGGCACGAGAATCTGTGCGGTTTCCTCGCTGTTGAAAGGGGTGGCGGTGACGTTTACCGTCGGAAGGGTTTGTTCTTGACTCTGTGCAAAGCACGAGAGGGAAAGCGAGGCAAGCGCGGATAACACTGCGCTTGCCATTAATGTACGTTGAATGGCCATCATGATTCTTGAGCAAAATGAAAGACTGCAGTCGGCACGCAAGGTGAGCAGACTGCGAATTTATGCATATTGGGTTTGCGTCAGATCAGATGGTGGGGCGCGGGAGGAAAAATGAAGCGTCAGTGGCGCTTGCCATGAACGAAAAGCCATCCACAAGGCAAGTACCTGTACGCCAGGGGGCAGCGGCGTAACAAATTGGGGAATATGTACCGTATCAGCAATTGCTGCGGCATCGAAAATGATGCAGGAGTGGTGATGATCGGAGTCGTGTTGAAACGTGAATGCGGAGACGTTCACCTGTGCAAGCGGTGCATGCTTGATACGGTGCGTCATGCCTGTCCACTGCGCGAACAGCAGCACCAACGCCAGCAAAATGGCGACGGTGCCGCGATGTGGTACGTGCCGCGCAATGTTCATCGAGTGCTATTTCCCCGATGTTGGCGTAGCGTCGGTCAGGCGGTAATACAATCCCATTGGATCTTCCTTAAGGATCGTCATTTTGCCAGACACGATAACCGGCTCAAAAGTGTACTTGACCGGTGTTTTGGCTTTCACTTCCACCACCCCCTCGGGACCCGCGGGCAAGCAGAACGAACAGGTTTGCGGCATGACTGAAATGAGAAAGTGTGTCTGCTTGTCGCCCGCGCTCAACGGCATCATAAAACCTTGCACCTTTACCTCTTTGTCATTGAGCGCAACAATTTCCTTGGAGAACTCGGGCAGGATACGGTCCTTGGTCTTGATTTGTTTGACCTTGGCAAGCGTGTTCCAAGAAACGACCCCTTTAATGTCTGTGAGTTGCTGCATCGCCGGCGGGGCATTAGGGGGCGGCACATGCCCGCCTCCCGCCGCGCCTTGTGGTGCGGGACCTTGTGTTGCCGAAAATGCTAGCGCCGGAACGAGCAGCAAGCTGAAAAACAAAGTGCGCAAGGAGACTTGCATGACACCTCCGAAAATGGGATTTGTACAGATCCGCCGATTGTACATGGCAGCACTGCGACGATCTGTGCAAACCGCCCTAGCTTGTTTGTGCGCGAAGGAGTCCATCGGACCTTCCTTGTACGCACAGGTAAACCGCTTTAGTGCTTGTGTTTCATTCCGCACAGCTTGCCAATCGCCTGCCCCTTACATGCTTTTGCCAATTCGGCATGGCAGACTTCTTCGTCCTTGCCGGACGCTAGACATTGGGCTGCAGCCTGATGGGCATCGGCGATGGCCTTATGTTGATCGATCAGGGCTTTCAGATGTGTGGGATCTTCTTTTGCCTGTACGGACAAGGCAAGCGTGGCGAGTAAGAGAAATATCACCCGTTTCATTTCATTCTCCATCTTCTTAGTGTGTGAATGTGGTTGCGATGTCGGTACGATAGGCGCGTAATGCTGGTAGCAGGGCAGCCGCGATACCGACGACGATAGCGACCAATGCTAACCAAGCCTCATTTGGCGCCACGATCCAGCCGGACAATACGAGGTTCTGGTCATCAGAGAGCACGCGCCCAAGGACTTCCACTCCCGCATGTCCTGTGAGCCAGCCTATCGTTGCCCCAGCGAGTGCCAGCAACAGCCCTTCAGTTAGCAGCAAAAGCAACAGCTTGAAGGGGGGGGCGCCGAGTGTGCGTAGAATCGCCAGATCGGTTTTGCGCTCTTCCAATGCGTTGTAGAGGGCGACGAACATCGACAGCGCTGCCGCCAGTAGCATGATGGCGGCAATGCCGCGCAGCACATCGACACCGACGCCAAGCATGCGAAAAAGTTTGGCGGATTCGAATGCCGGCTGTGCTGACTGTAGTTCACTCTGGCTGTTGATGGCGCGTGGCAAGCTTATGGCGGCAAGAGGGGATGCGTACTGGACCAGTAGTGCGGTGAGCTCTCGTTCTTCATCCATGGCAGCTTTTTCTTCGGGATCGTTAATGTCGATGCCATGTTCGACTTCATGCACACGCCAAACCGATTCCACCGGTGTTAGCACCAGTCGGTCGAGCACGGTGCCGGTCGGCTTGAGAATGCCGACGACGGTGAAAGGTGCGTCACCATGCGTGTCGCCGCCACGCGCGAGGCCGTGCGAACCAGAGAACGAGGCATTGAGCGTGATGCCGGATTTTTTCGCTGCTTGGGCGCCGAATACTGCCTGCATGGGCGCATTGAATATCTTTCCTTGCGCCAGTACGCCACCGTAATGTGCAATGTAGTCCGGCGACGTGCCGACGATGCGGAAACCATTGTAGCTATCGCCCAGCGCCAGAGGGATTAACTTCTTTACCAGGCGGTTGTTTTGGAGCTGTGCCTGTGCCGCCAGTGGAATGTTCCCGGTTGGAATATCGATGTGATAAATCGACGACAGGATCAACTGCAGTGGGGAACCTTTGGCACCTACCACCAGGTCAATGCCTTGGGCATCACGCAAGGCATTGTCCTCGAGTTGCTGCGAAGCTGATAGCACGAACGTCATCATCGCGATGCCGACAGCCATGAGCAAGAGATTGATCGCTGTCGATAGCGGTTTGTGGCATAGAGACTTCAGAGCCAACGTGAAAGCATTCAAGCGCGCCATGCCGCCCCCCCTTTCTCGTTCTCCAGGCGCAGCACGCTTGCATCAGGAAGCGCAGCAAGCACGCGCGCATCGTGCGTGGCAATGACCAGCGATGCATTGTTTTCGGATGCCTGTTCTGTCAGAAGCTGAATGGCTGCCGTACAGGATGCATCGTCCAGATTGGCTGTGGGCTCGTCAGCGAGCAAAAGGGCGGGGTGATTAAATAGCGCGCGTGCAATCGCGACGCGCTGTTGTTGGCCTTGGCTCAACTGATGCGGTTTGGCTTCGGCCTTGTCCGCTAGGCCAAGCCTCTTCAGGAGGGCATCGGCGCGCATGGCATCGGCGTGGCGCCCGTTGGCGTACGCTGATAGCAGGAGGTTTTCTTGGACCGAGAGACTGGGGACTAACGCCAGTTTCTGCGGCAGGAACCCGACAGTACGGCCGCGCCAAGCATCGGCGGCGCGTGGGGAGAGCGTCGCTATGTCGGTGTCGGCTACGCGCAATACGCCTTCTTGCGGCGTCAGAATTGCCGCCATCAGATGGAGCAGGGTTGACTTGCCGCAGCCCGAGGGGCCGAGAATAATTGCGTGCTGTCCCCGTGCGAGCGAAAATGCCGGCACAGACAAGGGGGCTCCTTGCGTTGGAGCGTAGCGGTAGGTAAGTCTAGAGATTTGCAACATAGTTGCATTATTATAGCGTGCCCAAGCGGAACGGTTGCATACACAACAGATGGCTTCTTGCATCTGCAGGCAAACGTCGCCGAATCTTCAGCCATTTCTTGGAGCGGTTTGCTGATCAGTGTACGAGCCTCGCCGGCTGCGGCTAATCTCGGGCCTGCGGTGCTCAACGTAGCTTACGTACGGTCGCGCTTCTCGGCTCGGCCTAACCTCTCGTGCAGGCGCATTCAAACCGCTCTAGAGGGACGGCCCTCTAAAATGTTTGTAACAGACGCTAAAAGCAAACAAGCGCACGATGTTTTTTTACATCGTGCGCTTGTGATGGAGCGGAGAGCTGCGCTTAGTCTCCGTACAACTTCTGCTTCAGCTCGCGGCGCTGTTGCGCTTCTAGCGATAAGGTCGCCGTCGGGCGTGCCAGCAGTCGCGGGATGCCGATCGGTTCGCCGGTTTCCTCGCACCAGCCGTATTCGCCAGCGTCGATGCTGGCGATGGACTGCTGCACCTTCTTCAGCAACTTGCGCTCGCGGTCGCGCGTGCGCAGCTCCAGGGCGTGCTCTTCCTCGATGGTGGCGCGATCAGCTGGATCAGGCACAAGCACGGTTTCGCGCAAGTGTTCAGTGGTTTCGCCGGCGTTCTTCAGCAAGTCTCGCTCGAGCTGTTGCAGCCGCGCCTTGAAGAAGGCCAATTGCGCCTCGTTCATGTAATCCTTGTCGCTCATCTTGAGGATTTCTTCCTCAGTCAGCAGGGAGCCGTCAGCTGGGACGGTAGGAGTCGATTTCGTTGTTTTGGTAGCCACTTCGCTTACTTTCGAAACTACGGGTTTTTCCATTGTATCTGTTAATTCGGCGCCTGCATTGTTGCTGCTCATGAAAGTACCGGATGTTTCCTGCAGGCTAGGGATTGGCGCCTGCGACGTCAGCTTCGATGTCGCTTTTCCCTTGCTCGCCTTGGGTGCTACGGTTTCGACAGCGGCTGTACGCGTTGCGATAGACGTTGCCTTGCTTGTGCTTGCCTTCTTGGCACTCGTTTCCGATGCCAGTCCGGCGGTGGATTTTACAGTGTTTTTTGCCGTTGTTTGGGCAGGTTTTGTAACGGCCTTCGTTGGCGAGGAGGAAGTTTGGGCGACAGAGGGGGGCGTGTTGGAAATGGCTTTCGCAAGCTTGCCCGTCTTGTCATCTCTCCGCACCGCAGCAGTTTTTGTTGCTGTTTTGCCGTTGTTGTTGGTCGCTGCGTTCCTGCTGGCGGATCTTGTAACGGTTGCGTTCATGATTCCCTCGCATAATGAACTGCCCGGCCTGTCCGTCCGTCCCGAAAACGCTCTATCTCCTGTTCTCAGATAGCGACGAACTACATCGGGCAACGCGTGCGACACATGCCCACGCTTTCTGCTAAACGACTACCTCCGTTGCTTAAACCTGCATCAAATCGGCAATAGTTTATACCAAACATTGTTCCAGACCGCGAATAAAAGTTTCTTTGGGAAGGTTCTTCCCGATAAATACCATTTTGCTGCCACGCGGTTCGCCATCGGCCCACTTGCCGCCGATATCGGTGCCCATCATTTGGTGTACGCCCTGAAAAACTACTTTACGGTCGGCGCCATCCATCCAAAGTACACCCTTATAGCGCAGCATACGCGGTCCATATATCTGGACTATATTGCCCAAAAATTCGTCCAACAGGACCGTATCGAATGGACGATCGCTCTTGAACACAAAGGCTGCGATGTCATCCGAATGGTGCGCGTGGTGATGATCGTGATGCGCATGATCGTGGTGACAATGGGCATCGCAATCATGGTGCTCATGGTGCTCGTGTTCATGTTCTTCCGCTGCAAGAAAATCTGGATCGATCTCCAGCTTGTCGTTCAGATTAAAACCGCGCAGGTCCAGCACGTCGCTGATCGGTGCTTGGCCGAAGTGGACCTTGCTGATCGGGGCGCGAGGATTAATGCGCGTGAGGCGTTCGGTCAGGCGGTTGACGTCATCAACGTTAATCAGATCGGTTTTCGACAACAGTAACTTGTCGGCAAAGCCGACTTGACGCTGCGCTTCTTCATGCTCGTCTAACTGTTGCATCGCATGCCGAGCATCTACCACGGTGACGACGGCGTCAAGCATGTAGTGGGCCGCTACCTCGTCATCCATGAAAAAGGTTTGGGCGACCGGCCCAGGGTTGGCAAGGCCAGTGGTTTCGATTACCAGATGATCAAAGATAAGTTCGCCTGCATTGCGCTTTTGTGCCAAGGTGCCGAGTGCTAGGATCAAATCGCCGCGCACGGTGCAGCAGACGCAGCCGTTGCTCATCTCGACGATCTGCTCGTTGCTTTCTTGCACCAGGATTTCGTTATCGATATTTTCTTCGCCGAACTCATTCTCGATCACTGCGATCCGATGGCCGTGCGGCTCGCGCAGAATGCGGTTGAGTAGAGTCGTTTTGCCGGCACCAAGAAAGCCGGTCAGTATGGTGGCAGGTATCAGTGATGTCATTATTCAATGTGCGCAGTCGGCGCACCATCCTTTGATTGTGAATTCGATATCGTGGCTACGAAAGCCTTCACCTAGCGTTTGTTGCAATGCGTTTTCCAGTGTCGATGCATCGGTGATGCTATCAAGGCAGAAAATCCTAGCACAGCGCGTGCACTTGAAATGGCCGTGCTGGTGGTGTGCCACACTACCATGAACGGCCCTCGCGCTGTAGCGGAATACGCGGTCGTCACCGGCGATTTTGTGTGCCAGGCCGGCATCCGTCAGGCAGTCAAGCGCGCGGTACAACGTCACGCGGTCCATGTCGGCGAGCGCGTCCTGCACGTCCTGGTGCGAAAATGCGCGTTCGGCGTCGAGTAGCGCGGCCAGCACTTTCACCCGCGCCGCGGTAATTCGCACCGAAGCGTTGCGCAATTGGGCTTCGGCAAGCGTTGTCGAACCTCGTGCATTGGCCTTTCGGGATGTCGTTGCGCCTGCGGCGACCGGCCTGGGTTTAATACTCATCGGGTCGATGCTAAGAAACGGGATGCAGAATTATGACGCAATTTTTGCAATCGAGTTGCAAAAACTGATGTCCAGGCAACATTGTCGTTTTCAAGGTTTGTGCAGCATCAAGCCTTTGAGGTACTCTCCCTCTGGGAAACTGGTCGTCATGGGATGATCTACGCCGGCGGACAGGCGTCGCAGGATGCGTGCATCAACCTTAGCGTCATTGGCAGCGCCGGCCACAATTTTCTGGAATAAGTCAGCGCTGATGGCTCCTGAACAGGAATAGGTGAACAGCAGCCCGCCTTCGCGCAGCAGTTGAAATCCGATTAAGTTGATGTCCTTGTAGGCCCGTGCCGCACGCTCCACCTGGTCAGGCGCGGCAGCAAATTTTGGTGGGTCGAGCACAATCAGATCAAAGGACTTGCCTTGCTCGCGCAAGGCCCGCAGTGTCTTGAACACGTCGGCATCCCACCATTCGGCCTTTGCGGCATCCAGCCTATTCAGTTCGACGTTGCGTCGGCCGATTGCTAGCGCTTCTCCGGATGAATCGATGGAGATCACGCTGTTGGCACCACCCTTTAATGCTGCTAGCGAAAAGCCGCCGGTATAACAGAAACAGTTTAGTACGTCGCGGCCAGCAGCATGTTCCATCACCAGTCGACGGTTGTCGCGCTGGTCGATGTAAAAGCCGGTTTTATGGCCAGTCTTAATGTTCACCGCATAACGTACGCCGTTTTCCTCGATCAGCGTTTCATCGGATGGTTCGATGCCTGCTAGCGTTCCTGTCACTTGCGGCAGCCCTTCACGTTCGCGTACTGAAGCGTCAGAGCGTTCATAAACGTTGGGGCAGCCGGTCTCCGCAATCAGTGCTTGCACAATCGGCGTTTTCCATGCTTCGACGCCAGACGACTGAAACTGGCATACCAGATGTCCCTGCTTGCCCGCATACCAATCGACGACGAGGCCGGGGAAGCCGTCAGCTTCACCAAAGATCAGCCGGATTGCATCAGTGTCACGTACCGTCACCATCCGGTAGGCAACCGCATTCTTCACGCGGCGCTTGATGAATGCATGGTCGATCGGTTCATTCTCGTTGAAGCTCCAGACACGCGCGCGGATCTGTGATTTGGGACTATAGGCAGCACGGGCCAGGAAGCGGCCGGTGGCAGATTGCACTACGGCGGTCGTACCTGGTTTGTTCTTCTCTTCCGGTTTGCCGTCGATGCGGTCGATTGCGGTCGGGAAGATCCAGGGATGGCGGCGTAGAAGGCTTTTTTCCTTGCCGGGCTTGAGAGTGATGATCAACATGAAAACGCTCTGAAAATGGAAAATGAAACAGGCAGCCAGCTACGCCTACTTGTCGGAGCCAGCCTTCTTCGCGCGCGGATGGGCGGCGTCGTATACTTGCGCCAATCGCTGAAAATCGAGGGAGGTGTACACCTGCGTCGCTGCGATTGATGCATGACCGAGCATTTCCTGCACGGCGCGCAAATCGCCGGACGACTGCAGTATATGCGACGCAAAAGAGTGACGCATGACGTGTGGATGCACGTTGGTTGGAATGCCGAGCGCCTGCGCATGCGATTTCAAGCGTATTTGCAACACCCGTGGCGACATGCGGGTACCGCGCTCGGTGAGGAACAGGGGATGCGGATCGGATTTGACCAGTGTGTCACGTACGGCGAGCCATGCAGCGATGGCCTGCATGGCGGGTTGGCCGACCGGCACCTTGCGCCTTTTGCCGCCTTTGCCTGTTACCTCCACCTCTTGTTCATCGAAATGAATCCAGCCAGCGGATTCATAATCGCCTTCCCGGATATAGCGCACATCAAGTGCAGCCAGTTCCGATACGCGCAAACCGCTCGAATACAAGAGCTCGAACATCGCGCGATTGCATAGCTGGGAGGGGGCGTTGGACTCGCGTCCAGGGCTGGCTTCGGCGACGACGCGCACGGCGTCATCGGCGGAGAGGGCTTTCGGCAGCGGTTTGTTGCGTTTCGGCGCTTTCACGCCGTTGATCGGGTTAGCTGCCATGGTTTCCTGTTCGGCCAGCCAGTCGAAGAATCCGCGCCATGCTGATAGCTTGCGCGCGATGGAGCGCGCGTTCAGGCCTTTGGCATGAAGTTGTGCAGCGAATTTGCGCACATGGAAGTGCGTGATCGCTACAAATGTCGGACTCTCCGGCAGCGCCGCAACCAGCGCAAGCAGTTCAAGAAGGTCGTGCTGGTAATTGGTCGTCGTATGCGGCGATAGCTTGCGCTGCGTTTTCAAGCTATCAAGATAGCGGGTAATACGCAGGCGGTTGGTTTCGGCGCTCACCGTTGGTGTCTTAATCAAGCAGGCAGGTCATTGCTGCGCTGGCAGTTTCGCCAATCTTCGACAGGAAATCGGTGGCCATATCGGTGGCGAAACGGTGCGGATCGGGCGAGCCCAATACCAGCAGGCCGAAGGCTTCAGATGTCGTGTCAGCCCGCAGCGGCAGCATGGCAATCGATTGGATGGATTCCGCCTCGTCGATCCATGATGCGACTTCGAATTCCTGGTTAGGGCCGCAGTACGGCGCCGTTAGTCCGTTGCAGAAAATTTTTGCGTCATCGGATACCTCGGCAGAAAACCAGGTATGCGCGAACGCTTCTGCCACGCCCCAGATGCGCAGGGTGGCATACGGGACGGAAAAGATGGTCTGCAAGCCATTGATTAGTGCATGCGGCAGGTCAACGTCGTTGCGGGCAAGCAGCAGGGTGCGTGTCCACGTCAGGAACTTCTGTGTGATCGCCTCGTTTTCTTGGGCGATGCGCAGCAAGTCCGCCATGCGTATTTCGAGCGCTTTGATTTTTTCGCGCAGGACTTCCATCTGACGTTCCTGGAGCGACACCGCACGCCCCACCACTGGACTGGTGAGTTTCACTTTTGCCAGCAATTCGCTGTGCTCTTCAAAGAAATGTGGGTTGTCCGAAAGGAAATTGGCAACGGCGTTGGAGTCCAATTGATAAGTCATAGCAAGATGTTGAGAAGTCGCGGCAGATTGGCATGGGGATATTGCCCCTCAGCCAATCCGAGATTTTAACCGACAACCGTGCGGGTATGACGCTATGCCGAGTGACAAAAGGCGGCAGCAACTTCTACGCATGCTAGCAGGTAGCCAACGATTGTCCCCAGAAATAAAAGGGGCTTTATGCCATTTAGCGCATTCCGCTTCCTAAATTTCGCCGCAATCATTCAGATTTTGAGCTGCCTCATCCAGTGGTTGGAGTGGCTGGGAAATACTGAAAACACAGGACGGCGAAAGGGATAATGGCAAATCGTGAAGACCTTCTGATCATTCGTGCCGCGCGCGCGGGGCAGGCGTCGGCGCAACTGACGTTGGGGAAACGTTATTTGTTTGGCGGCGCTGGTTTACCGCAAAGTCTGACAACGGCCCTGTATTGGCTGGATCGTGCTGCACAACAAGAAGAGCGGGATGCATGGCTCTTAATCGGTCGCCATGTCCCGTTCGAAACGGTGCAGCAGGCATCGCAGCCTTCCAAGCTCTGTGTATGGTACGAACGCGCTTTTGATGCGGGCGTAGCGCAAGCGGGATTGGTGTTGGCCAAATTGGTGCTCGGTCAGGTAGACGGAGCGGTAAGCGAGGTTATGCGTAGTAAGGCCATGCGCGCTCTGCAAGTGGCAGCGCATGCTGGTATTGCCGACGCGCAGTGGTTGTTGGCGCAGTTGATCGGTCATCGACAAAACGATGCGCTCACCAATTGGCCTTCCGATGTACCGTCGATGAGGGCGGACGACAGCGAAGCAATGGTGGAATGGGCGACGCGCGCGGCAAAAAGCGGAGTGAGGGAGGCACAATATGCGCTGGCTGAACATGCATGGGCTCGCAACGATCATGCTGGGTTCTTGCGCTGGGCATTGCCCTTGGCACGTCGCGTAATCGACTCGCATTCCACTGTGGGTAGCAGCCCCTCCCTTCACGATGTGAGTTTGGTGCTGCGTTGCGCGAACACTTTGACTGCTAGTGGTGAATTTGAGGCCAATGATGTGGTGCGACTGCTCGAGTTTGCGGCGCAGACAGGTGATCGTAATGCACAGTTTTCGTTTGGCCTGTGGCTGGCGCACATGGATGAATGCGGCAGGCGCGCTGCTGCCATTCCTGGCACGGCAAACTATAAACGGGCAATTCGCTGGTTATCCCAGGCGGCAGAGCAGGGGGTGACTGCTGCGTGGTATGTCCTGTCAAAGATTTACTGCAAGTCGGAATGTTCGCAACGCAGTCTGCCTGACGCACAGCGCTGTCTGGAAGCAGCGGCGCAGGCCGGGCATGCAGGTGCGCAGCTTGAGCTTGGTATCGCGGCGTGGCGGGCGCGGCGCCAGCAAGAATCGAATGATGTATGTGCGGTGCGATGGCTGCAGAAGGCGAAGGCACAAGGTCTCCTCGAAGCCGAGCGCTTGCTGGGTAAAATTGCGGCGCCTGCCGTGCCGGCGCCATGGGCGGAAGCGGTGCTGCAGCGTATGACGCAGGATATGAGGCATTCTCATCCGTTGCTTGCTGCTCGCGTCGAACTTGCCGCCTTATTTGGTTTGTCGCGCACCGAAGCGCTGCTGGTTGACCCTCAAGCAGCAGATCAGGGAAATTGTCTGGTCGTGGATATCCGCGCGCAACATCCGCATAGCAAGCGTCGCCTGATTCTGATTCAGACGGCGGAGGAACGGCAGGGGTTAGATCGCATCGCGGCCGTGTTTAACTGTGTGGAGGAGGGGGAGGCGCGACCAGAGGGCAATTACCGCCAGCGTCTTTACCGGTTGAGAACGCTGGACTGATGCCTGCCCCCGGATTGAACATTAGAGTTCGATTTCGCCTTCAAACACGCTGACAGCAGGTCCGGTTAGCCGCACCGGCGAACTGTCGCCATCCCACGCAATCGTCAACTCGCCACCGAGCATCGATACGCTGACCGGCGAGTCGAGCAGGCCACGGCGAATGCCGGCTACTACCGCTGCGCAGGCGCCCGTACCGCAGGCAAGGGTTTCGCCAGCCCCACGTTCGTACACGCGGAGCTTGATGTGCTTGCGGTCGACAATCTGCATAAAGCCGGCATTGACACGCTTTGGAAAACGTTCATGGCGTTCAATAGCCGGACCATCGAAAGATACCGCAGCGGTCTGTGCTTCATCGACCACTTGCACGGCATGCGGATTGCCCGTGGATACTACCGATATCCAGGTGGTGCGTCCGTTGACATCCAACGGCCACAGCGTGTCCTCACCTTCCTTTTTACCAATAAGGCCATTGGTGTCGAACGGCACGCGCGCCGGTTCCAAGATCGGGGCACCCATATCGACCGTGATGCGGGCATCGGCTTCCAGTGTCGGCGCAATCACGCCGGACATTGTTTCCACCTTGATCGTTCGTTTATCGGTCAACCCTTTGTCGGTGACAAACTTGACGAAGGCGCGCGCACCGTTACCGCATTGCTCGACTTCACCGCCATCGGCGTTGTAAATTCGGTAACGAAAGTCGACGCCAGGGGATTGTGGCTTTTCGACAACTAGCATTTGGTCGGCGCCAACGCCGAAGCGGCGGTCCGCCAGTTTTTTCCATTGTTCCGCCGTAAAGGCGATGTTTTGGTTGATTGCGTCGATCACGACAAAGTCGTTGCCGGCGCCATGCATTTTGGTGAATTTGATTTTCATTGGACGATTATAGACGGTCGCGTGTCATTTGCAGAGGGGGCGGACGTACACGCTTGGCACGCCCGGCGGTCGGGTTTTGAAGCGCTTGTGCGCCCAGAAGTATTCGGCCGGCGCTTCGAGCACGCGTTCTTCGATGAACGCATTCATCCGGCGCGTGGCAGCGGCGATATCATCCCCTGGATAGTTTTCCCATGCAGGATGAAATGTCACCTTCCAGCCGCGATAACCGGGAAGGTAGGTGGCAATGACCGGTATGACCTTCGCACCGGTTGCCGCGGCAATGCGCGCAGGCGCTGTCAAGGTTGCCGCCGGCACACCAAAGAAGGGAACAAACTCAGCATCCTTTTCGCCGAAATCCATGTCTGGCAACATGAAGAATGGCAGGCCTTCGCGCATCGCACGGATGATCGGCTTTACACCTTCGCCGCGTGAGAACAGCCGCACCGGGCGAAAGCGTGAGCGGCCCTTGCGCAGTGCTTCATCGAACACCTTGTTCTGCTGCCGTGTGTAGATGGAACATAGCGCCGATTCCTGCATCACGGCGACGCCGGCAACATCGAGCGAAACGAAATGCGGACATAACAGTATGGTCGGGGCGGATTGGATGACATCCAATGGCACACGCGGCTCTACCGTGATCAGGCGTTTTAGACGTGCTTCCGGGGCCCACCACAGGATGCCGCGTTCAAGCACGCTGCGCGCATAGGCTTGAAAATGCTGCTTTGCGATGGCATTGCGTTCGGCCTCCGACAAGTGGGGCAGGCAGAGGCGTAGATTGGTCAGCGCAATGCGGCGGCGCGAGCGCACGATAAGGTATAGCAGCGAACCGATCGCTTCGCCGATACGTCCCAGCACGGGAAGAGGCAGCCAGTGTAGCAGCCACATAATGCCTAGCAGGATTCTCATTGGTGTTCTTCCTTCTCGGACGGCGCGGCGACACCGGCGGGAATCTTGTACCGGTTATAACTCCAGAAGTACTGGGCAGGGCAACGAGCGATTAACTGTTCCATGGCAGCGTTGATGGTGCGTGCCTGTTGTTCGGGCGTGTCGCCTAATTCCTTGGCAAAAGGGACAAAGTGCATCACGTAGCCTTTTCCATGTCGTAAACGCTCTGCGTAAGCCAAGATAATCGGTGCGCCGGTCATTTGCTGCATCTTGGCCGGGAGCGTCATCGTGTAAGCCGGTTTGTGGAAGAAGTCGGCCCATACGCCTTCGCCCTCTTGTGGGACCTGGTCCGGCAGCAGGCCGATGGGCCCGCCTTGCTTGAGGGTCTTGAGCAGGAGCCGTACCCCGGATAGATTGGCGGGTGCCAGCAGCAGCTTGTTACGTGCACGCATACCTTCTAACAGAGGTTTTAAGGATGCCTTGTGCGGTGGGCGATACAGGACCGTTAAGGGGGTATTCATGGCAACCGTTTGCGCCAGAATTTCAAAACATCCTAGGTGAGGCGTCAGGAAAATGACGCCGCGCTTGGCATCGAACGCCGCTTGCACTACGTCCCAATTCTGCGTGGTCGTACTTTTTAGGACACGTTCCGGCGAGGCACACCAGACGAAAGGTAATTCAAAGATGTTCTTGCCGGCTTCTGCAATGGCAGCAGGCAGAGCCTCAGGAAAACCAGCGCGGTAAATATTGTCTTTGAGTCTTGCACGGTAAGAGGGTGAAAGAAGGTAAACCAACCAGCCGCATGCCGCGCCCATGGCGTGGAGCAGGGGCAAGGGTAAGGCGGACAACAAACGGAAAAGTCTGACCAGCATCAAAGATGAGGGAAGTATTGAGAAACTTGAGAAGACGCGTAAAATAACATATCTGAGTCATCCGCCGAGTTAACAGACAACTTGCGAGGCGGCATACAAATTTCGCTAAAGCGTCGCAGGCTCGCTATATTGGCCGCGACATGGTCAGCAACCTTTTAGGAGCCTGCGATGGCAAATGAATATCTTTTTACTTCGGAATCGGTTTCCGAAGGTCACCCCGACAAAGTCGCCGATCAGATTTCCGACGCGATCCTCGACGCCATCCTTACCCAAGACCCGAAAGCGCGCGTGGCAGCGGAGACGCTGTGCAATACCGGTCTGGTCGTGTTAGCCGGAGAGATCACAGCCAATGCCACTGTCGACTACATTGGCGTCGCGCGTGACACGCTCAAGCGCATCGGTTACGACAATGCCGACTATGGCATCGACTATAAGAGTTGCGCGGTGTTGGTTGGTTATGACAAGCAGTCGCCGGATATCGCCCAGGGCGTCGATGAAGGCCGAGGACTCGATCTGGACCAGGGCGCTGGCGACCAGGGTCTGATGTTCGGCTACGCCTGCGACGAGACGCCGGAACTGATGCCTGCTGCAATCTATTATTCGCATCGTATCGTCGAGCGTCAGTCGCAGCTGCGCAAGGACGGGCGCCTTCCCTGGCTGCGTCCGGACGCGAAATCGCAGGTTACACTGAAATATGTCGATGGCGTTCCAGTTGCGATCGATACCGTTGTCTTGTCCACGCAGCACGCTCCGGAGATGCAGCACAGCGCCATCGAGGAAGCAGCGATCGAAGAAATCATCAAGCCTGTGGTGCCTCGGGAATGGTTGAAGAATACTCGCTACCTGATCAACCCGACCGGTCGTTTTGTCATTGGCGGTCCGCAGGGAGATTGTGGTCTGACTGGACGTAAGATCATCGTGGATACTTATGGTGGCGCGGCGCCTCATGGCGGTGGCGCATTCTCCGGCAAGGATCCGTCCAAAGTCGACCGCTCGGCGGCATATGCAGGCCGTTATGTGGCCAAGAATATCGTCGCGGCCGGATTGGCCAAACGTTGCCAGATTCAGGTGTCGTATGCCATCGGCATTGCAAAACCGACCTCGGTGATGGTCACTACCTTCGGCACAGGCAAGATCAGCGACGACAAGCTTTCGTCATTAGTGCAGGAACTGTTTGACCTGCGTCCGAAAGGCATTGTGCAGATGTTGGACCTGTTGCGTCCGATCTATGCGAAGACCGCTGCCTACGGGCACTTCGGCCGCGAAGAGCCGGAGTTCTCCTGGGAACGTACCGACAAAGCGGCTGCACTGCGGGCCGCGGCGGGCTTGTAACGAGCTCGTATTGCAGTGGCTGAGCGAAGAGGACGAATCGTGCATATGTTTTGCCGAGTCACTGCAATACTCGCCGCCGCCGTTTGTCTACCGGTTTTCGGCGCGACAGCCACACCGATGCCGCAGAATGACTGGTGCAAACGCCTAACGCCGCGTTTGCCAGATGTGTCTGTTGCCAGTTGCCAGCGCAGTGCGCTGGCCCCCACCGGAGCGGTGTCACGCAATGGTTTTCCTATTTTGATGCGTTCGATTCCGGCTGCCCGGCCCGGCAAGCAGGGCGAGCCGCTGCGTGTCCTCCTGTTAGGAGGTATACATGGCGATGAACTAACCGCCGCTGCTATCGTGTTCCATTGGATGCAGTGGATGCAAATGCCAGCAGCACAGCAATTTCATTGGCATGTCGCGCCGGTTGTCAATCCGGACGGTCTGCTCGCCCCCAAGCCGCAGCGCGTCAATGCCAACGGTGTCGACCTGAACCGCAATTTTCCGACACCGGGCTGGGAGAAGGATGCCAAGCACTACTGGGTTAAGACAACCGGCAGCGATCCACGCCGGTTTCCCGGCAAGTCGCCCTTATCCGAACCTGAAAGCCGTTGGTTGAATGAAGAGATGGAGCGCTTTCGCCCTGACGTCATCATTTCGGTGCATGCGCCGTTCGGGGTGCTCGATTTCGATGGGCCTGCCAAGGCACCGCGCCGTTTCGGGCGCCTGTATTTCAACCGTGTCGGTGTGTATCCGGGGTCGCTCGGCAATTATGGCGGCGTGCACAAGAATGTGCCCGTGATCACGATTGAATTACCCAATGCGCAAACCATGCCGGAGCGGGATGAAGTGCGCCGTATTTGGCAGGATATGTTGGATTGGATCGCGCGCAGCGTGCCGCCGCAGAAGGGAAAGGCATCCTCGACCCAGCATGCATCCGGAAACAAAGCATTAACCGAACATTGAGAATTGTTCGGTTTCGCAGACTGTCGACTGCGGTATAATTTCGGCTCCAAGGAGCGTTGCAGCACGGTTCTTTCCATGATCGTGTCAGGCTTGGATATCTTTTCGCAACGGCGCTCACGTTACTTTTTTCTACACTCAGGAAAGGAGGGCGTGATGAACGCCGTTATCTCTAAATCAACATCCCAGGATTACTTTGTCGCCGATCTCAGTTTGGCCGATTGGGGCCGCAAAGAGATCAAGATTGCTGAAACCGAAATGCCTGGCCTAATGGCTATCCGCGAGGAATTCGCTGCCGCGCAGCCGTTGAAAGGCGCTCGCATCACCGGTTCTCTGCACATGACTATTCAGACCGCCGTGCTGATCCAGACCCTGGAAGCACTGGGTGCGCAAGTGCGCTGGGCGTCTTGCAACATCTACTCTACGCAAGACCATGCCGCGGCAGCAATCGCCGCCAACGGTACCCCGGTGTTCGCATTCAAGGGTGAGAGCCTGGATGAGTACTGGGACTTTACCCACCGCATTTTCGAGTGGCCCAACGGCGAGTATTCCAACATGATCCTTGATGATGGCGGCGATGCGACCCTGCTGCTGCATCTTGGTACCCGCGCCGAGAAGGACCAAAGCGTTCTTGCCAATCCGGATTCGGAAGAAGCGGTCTGTCTGTTTAATTCAATCAAGAAGAAATTGGCCGAATCGCCAAACTGGTACTCCACCCGTCTGGCCCAGATCAAGGGCGTGACCGAAGAAACCACCACGGGTGTGCATCGCTTGTATCAAATGCACAAGGAAGGCAAGCTGGCTTTCCCGGCGATTAATGTGAATGACTCCGTCACTAAATCCAAGTTCGACAACCTGTACGGTTGCCGTGAATCCTTGGTAGATGGTATCAAGCGTGCAACCGATGTCATGGTCGCAGGCAAGATCGCTGTGGTTTGTGGCTACGGCGATGTGGGTAAAGGTTCAGCACAGGCGTTGCGCGCCTTGTCCGCACAGGTGTGGGTCACGGAAATTGATCCGATCTGCGCATTGCAAGCGGCAATGGAAGGCTATCGTGTCGTGACTATGGATTACGCTGCCGAGCATGGCGATATTTTTGTCACCGCCACCGGTAACTATCATGTAATTACGCATGAACACATGAAGCGGATGAAAGATCAGGCGATCGTCTGCAATATTGGCCATTTCGATAATGAAATCGAAGTCGCGGCACTAAAGCAATACACTTGGGAAAACATCAAGCCTCAGGTTGATCACGTCATTTTCCCTGACGGCAAACGCATTATCCTGTTGGCGGAGGGCCGCTTGGTCAACTTGGGCTGCGGTACCGGTCATCCGTCGTATGTGATGAGCTCTTCGTTTGCGAACCAGACCATTGCGCAAATCGAATTGTTCACCAACACTGCGGCGTATCCGGTCGGTGTATATACGCTGCCCAAGCATTTGGACGAAAAAGTGGCGCGCTTGCAGCTCAAAAAGCTGAATGCGCAGCTCACCGAACTGACGGACGAGCAAGCGGCTTACATTGGCGTGAAAAAGACAGGCCCGTACAAGGCCGATCATTACCGCTACTAAATCGTGGCAGGCCTCCGCTTCAAGCGGAGGCGCATTCGTCACGAAGCAAGGCTGTCGTTGTTTGTCGCAGGAGCGAAAATCATGCGCTTGCTCATTACCTGGTTGATCAATGCGGCGGCACTGTTTGTGTTGCCTTACCTGATGCAGTCGATTCGTGTCCAGAGCTTTAAGACTGCACTTGCCGCCGCGCTTGTGCTTGGGCTGGTCAACGTGCTGATCCGTCCGATTCTCGTGCTGCTGACGTTGCCAGTAACGGTGCTGACCCTTGGCCTATTTATTTTTGTCATCAACGGTCTATTGTTCTGGCTGGTGGCGAATGTCATCGGTGGTTTTCAGGTGGCCGGGTTCTGGTCGGCTTTGGCAGGGGCGATTTTGTACAGCCTTATTTCGTGGGCATTGTCTGCATTGATACTCAAGTAAATATGACGCAAAAAAATTTCAGCATCGAGTTTTATCCGCCAAAGACGCCGGAAGGTGTGGAGAAACTGCGCGCAACGCGTGCGAAACTGGCTGAGCTGAGGCCAAAATATTTTTCTGTGACTTTTGGTGCCGGTGGCACTACACAAAAGGGCACACTGGAGACTGTTCTCGAAATCAAGCGCGAAGGCCATGATGCAGCACCGCATTTGTCTTGCATCGGTGGTTCTCGCGAGAGCCTGCGCGTAATCTTGAATGAATACAAATCGAACGGCATCAAGCGCCTGGTGGCGTTGCGCGGCGATCTGCCCAGTGGTTATGGTGCGTCCGGCGAATTCCGTTACGCGAATGAGTTAGTCGAGTTTATCCGTGCCGAAACCGGTGACTGGTTCCACATTGAAGTCGCTGCCTACCCGGAGATGCATCCGCAGGCAAAATCGCCGCAGGACGATCTTCAAAATTTTGCGCGCAAGGTGAAGGCCGGAGCGAATGCAGCGATTACGCAGTATTTCTATAACGCGGATGCCTATTTCCGCTTTGTGGACGACGCACGCAAGATCGGTGTCGATGTGCCAGTGGTAGCGGGTATTATGCCGATCACGAATTATTCGCAGCTGATGCGGTTTTCGGAAATGTGCGGGGCCGAAATCCCGCGCTGGATTCGCTTGAAGCTGGCCAGTTTTGGGGACGACACGGAGTCAATCAAGGCGTTCGGGCTGGATGTTGTTACCAGTCTGTGCGAGAGGCTGTTGGCCGGCGGTGTGCCTGGTATGCATTTCTATTCCTTGAATCAGGCTGCCGCAACCACGGCGCTCTGGAAGCGCTTAAATCTGCCTGCCTGACAACTTCCTCTCAGGGAAAGAGACACATCGCTCGATGAGGTTAGCGACGTCCAATTGTCGATGTCTCGGTGATCACCGTATCCAGTGCGACATCGTGTGCATCGGCTTCAAAATGGACTTTTGCCATTGCATAGCCAATGCCGACCGTCAGCGGACGTGGTTCGATTGCCAGCGTTCGATCGTAGAACCCACCGCCATAACCCAGGCGAAAGCGGTTTTCATTGAATCCCACACAAGGGATCAGCAAGGCATCCGGCCGCACTTCATCCTCTGCAGTCGGAATCGCCACACCGAAACTGTCCTTGCTCATCGGATCGCCCGGTGTCCATGCTATAAATCGCAGCGGCGCATTTTTGTTCACGACGACCGGCAAGGCCAGGCGCACGCCGCGTGTCACCAGTTCAGCATACGCAACAAGCAGGTTCGGCTCGCCGCGTATCGGCCAGTACACGCCGACCGATTCCACTCGGTGAATTTCCCACCAAGCGACGAGACGTTCACCAATCGCCGCATCGAGGGCGCTGCGAACTTCGGGCGAGATTGCTTGTCTGTCTGCAAGCAGCGTGCGCCGCAGGGGGCTTTTGGAGGCAGTTGTTTCAGACATGGCTTGGCGCAAAAGTTGTCATGTCACATGCTATCCTAAAAGACGTAAAGTCACCGTTTTCAAACAATATAAACAAGGTCTTATTGATGTTTTCGATGAAATGGGTTGCCGGCTTGACGCTTGCAGCGGCTACGGCAGTTTCGCTTGTTCCTTTTGCGCAGGCGAAAAAAAATACATCCACTTTCGCCAACGACGACGATGCCTTTCTGGCACTGCGCGATGCGTCGCGCAACGGCGACGCGCCGCGAGCTACAGAACTTGCCTCACGTCTTGGCAATTATGCCATTCCATCTTATGTGGACTATTTTCGCCTGAGGCCACGCATCAACAATGCGCCGGAACAGGAGATTCGTGATTTTCTCACCCACTATAGCGGCAGTGCGATTGCAGACCGCTTGCGCAATGATTGGTTACTTGAACTGGGCAAGGCGCGTAACTGGACGCTGTTCGATGAGCAGTATCCGCAATTTGTCCTGAACGACGACACGCAAGTCAAATGTTATGCGCTGATGTCCAGAGCGCTCAAGGGACAGCAAGTTGCCGATGACGCGCGTGCCGTGTTGGTAACGCCACAGAACTACGGCGAAGCCTGTCCGGCGTTGATCACGACATTGGTACAAACGCACCAGTTCACGATGGACGATGTCTGGGCGCAGGTGCGTATGATTGCCGAATCTGGGTTTGCCAGCACGATACGTCGCTTTGCCTCCGTTACCGAAGCGAGTGAGAACGCACTGATGCAGGCGTTTGACAAGCCCGAGGCGGTACTTGCGCGAGGCCCGGGTACCACGCGAGCATCACATGAGATATTCCTCCTCGCGCTCGGCCGCAGCGCCAAGAACAATCCGACACAGGCGGTCAACGTATTGCTTGGGGCAGCGGGGGCATTGAATGAGCGGGAACGCGCACAAGCCTGGGCGCAGATTGCCTTGCCGGCGTCGATGAAGTTGGCTCCGGATGCGGTAGTGTATTGGCATAGGACAGCCGGTGCCGTGCTGTCGCCAGAAGCCCATCAATGGAAGGTACGCGCCGCTCTGCGCGCAGGGGAATGGAAACTGGTGAAGGCCAGTATCGAGGCGATGCCGGCGTTTTTACGCAGTGACCCGGCATGGGTTTATTGGCTGGGTCGGGCTTATCGTGCTGACGGCAAACGGGAGGAGGCGCAGAAGCTGTTCCTGTCGATCGCCGACCAACATCATTTCTATGGGCAGTTGGCACTGGAAGAGTTGAACGGAAAGGTCGCTATTCCGCCTCGCGCCCGCGCAGTCTCGGCGGAAGAACTGGCGCCGATGGCAGAGAACGCCGGCTTTCACCGCGCTTTGAAGTTTTTCGACCTGAACATGCGCTTCGAAGGGTATCGTGAATGGAACTGGGAACTGCGCAAGATGAACGAGCGTCAGCATCTCGCAGCGGCGGAATTCGCACGCCAGAAGAATGTGTTGGACCGCATGGTCAATACGTCGGATCGTACGCGGGCAGAGTTCGATTTTACGCAGCGTTTTCCAACACCGTTTCGCGAGGTAATGAAGGCGACGACCGATAAGCTCGGACTGGATATGGCTTGGGTGTACGGGCTGATTCGGCAAGAGTCGCGTTTCGTCTTGAATGCACGCTCGCATGTCGGCGCATCTGGTTTGATGCAGCTGATGCCGGCGACCGCCCAGTTCGTCGCGCGCAAGATCGGTTTGAGCAATTTCTCTCATAACCAGGTGAACGACATCAACACCAATATTCTGCTTGGCGCCAATTACTTGAACATGGTGTTGCACGATCTCGAAGGTTCACAGGCCATGGCGACGGCAGCCTATAACGCCGGGCCGGGCCGGCCGCGTGCTTGGCGTTCCACGCTGACGCGGGCGGTTGAGGGAGCGATCTTTGCGGAATCGATCCCGTTCAGCGAAACGCGGGACTACGTGAAAAAAGTGTTGTCGAATGCGACTTACTATGCGGCGCTGTTAGAGAATAAGCCGCAGTCGCTTAAGGAGCGTCTGGGAGTGGTGGCACCAAAGGGGTTCATTCCAAGCGATCTGCCGTGATGAGGGTGGAAGGAGCGAGGCCATGGAATACCGTCATATTTTGGTCCTCGGAGGCACCGGTTTCATCGGCAGTCATCTCATCGCAGAACTAGCTGATACCGGCTGCCGTGTCACTGTGCCGACGCGGCGCGAGACGCATGCTGCGCATTTATTACCATTGCCCGACGTGGAGCAGGTGGTCCAAGCCAATATCCATGACGAGGATGTGCTCAACAGTCTGATGCATGGCCAGGATGCGGTCATCAATTTGGTCGGCATTTTGCATGGCAGGCGTGGGCCGCCAGGAGCTGCATACGGCCCGGAATTCGCACGTGCCCATGTCGAACTCCCGAAAAAAATCGTTGCTGCATGCGTGAAGCATCGGGTACGGCGTTTGCTGCACATGAGCGCGCTAGGTGCCAATCGCAACGGACCTTCGATGTACTTGCGCTCGAAGGCGGATGGCGAAGCGGCAGTGCTTTCTCACCCGGAACTAGCAACGACTGTGTTCCGGCCGTCGGTGGTATTTGGCGACAATGACCACTTCCTGAATCTGTTTGCATCGCTGCAAAAGGTCTTGCCGGTGGTGCTGCTAGCCCGAGCAAATGCCCGATTTCAGCCGGTGTATGTACAGGATGTGGCACAGGCCTTCATTCGGTCTCTTTACGACAGACGTACCATCGGCCAGGTGCTTGAGCTGGCCGGACCGAAGATCTATACGTTGCGCGAATTGGTGAAGCTGGCCGGTGAATATTCCGGCCATCGCCGACCGGTCATTGCTGTACCGGATAAAGTGGGGCGTCTGCTGGCGTTTTTACTCGAGCATATGCCGGGTGGGCCACTGATGAGTCGTGATAATTTCGATTCAATGAAAATCGACAACATTAAACATAGCACGTTGGCCGATGCGCTCGGTATCGTTTGGACGGCAGTCGAAGCGATTGCCCCCTACACTTTGCGGGGCCTGCCTCCACCTTCCGGCGTTGACGCCGTACATGTGAACTCCTGATCTTTCAACAAAACAACCACGCAGTATGCATGGCAGTTTGGCAAAGTCACGTAAAAGCTTTATGCTCGAATGCTGCCTTGCAGTGTAGAGATGGCGATGGCTTGGATTGGGGCTGTCGGCGGGATTGAGCAGACAGGAATCACAAGCTAATTCATGCCATCCTCTAGAGTGGTTTTCCTATGTGTGCAAGGGGGCATCTCGGGTCTGCGTGCTCACCGTGCCTCACGTGCGATTGTGCATCTCGGCCTGAGCTGATCTCCCTTGCACGCATAAGCAAACCGCTCTAGGCAACGCGAAACCGTGATGATTGGACAAGGACGTATGCAAAACACAGAACTCGACCCGACACTTTCACAAACCTTGCATGCCGCAGGAAAGGCCGGCTTCAAATTGGTCATTGGGAACAAGAATTATTCGTCATGGTCAATGCGGCCATGGGTGGTGATGACAGCATTCGGTATTCCCTTCGAGGAGATTCGAATTTCCCTTGGACGGCCGGACACCTCTTCGCAGATTGCTCAGTATACCGCGGCCGGACGCGTACCTGTGCTGATTGCAGGGGAGACCGCGGTATGGGATTCGCTCGCGATCTGCGAATATCTCGCGGAACAGTTTCCTGACAAGGGCTTGTGGCCTCGTGATGTAGTGGCACGTGCTACCGCACGTTCAATTTGTGCTGAAATGCATTCCGGCTTCACCGGCTTGCGTTCTGCCATGTGGATGAACATTCGTGCTCAATTCCCTGGTAAAGGGCGTACGCCGGAAGCGCAGACTGACATCGCGCGTATCTGCGAGATCTGGGACGATTGCCTCGCACAGTCGGGGGCGCGTCAGTTCCTGTTTGGCGATTTCTCGATTGCCGATGCCTACTTCGCGCCCATCGTGATGCGCTTCCGTACTTATGGCGTTTGGTTGGCGCCGACGGTGCAGGCCTATGTCGACCGTGTGGCCGCGCATCCGGCAGTGGCACGGTGGATGAGTGAAGCGTTGAAGGAAACCGACCGGATGGAAAAGTATGACGCCTATCCGGACTGATTTCAGGGCATCATGAAAACCTATGTTGTCGGCGGCGCTGTCCGCGATACCTTGCTTGGACTGCCAGTGCAGGACCGTGATCATGTGGTGATCGGTGCGACTCCAGAGGAGATGATTGCGGCTGGCTTTACCCCGGTCGGCAAGGATTTTCCAGTATTTCTCCATCCTCAAACGCATGAGGAATATGCGTTGGCGCGTACCGAGCGCAAGACGGCGCCCGGCTACAAGGGTTTTATATTCCATACATCGCCTGAGGTCACCCTGGAGCAGGACCTGATCCGGCGCGATTTAACCATCAATGCCATGGCGCAGGACGAAGGCGGAAGCATTATCGATCCGTTCGGTGGTTGTCAGGATATGCAGGCGCGGGTCTTCCGTCATGTATCAGAGGCGTTTGCCGAAGATCCGGTGCGTATTCTGCGTCTTGCGCGCTTTGCGGCGCGCTTCACCGATTTTAGTGTGGCGCCGGAAACCAATACCCTGATGCGTCGCATGGTCGAGGCCGGTGAAGTCGATGCATTGGTGCCGGAGCGCGTATGGCAGGAATTGTCGCGCGGCCTGTTGGAGACGAAGCCGTCGCGCATGTTTGAGGTGCTGCGCGACTGTGGGGCATTGGCGCGCATTCTGCCAGAACTCGATGTGCTGTGGGGTGTGCCTCAGCCGGAAAAGCATCATCCGGAAATCGATACTGGTTTGCATGTGATGATGGTGGTCGATTACGCTGCTGCGCAGGCTTTCGATTTGTCAGTACGTTTCGCAGCGCTGATGCATGATCTTGGTAAGGGGACGACCCCGCCGGAGGAGTGGCCGAAGCATCACGGTCACGAAGCACGCAGCGTACAGCTGGTCGAGCAAGTATGCAAACGCTTGAAGATCCCTAACGACTGCCGCGACTTGGCGGTGATGACTGCACGCGAGCACGGTAACATCGGGCGCGCGCTGGAACTGCGTCCCAATACTATTGTTACGCTGTTAGAGCGCTGCGATGCGTTTCGCAAGCCACAGCGCTTCATCGATATGTTGCATGCCTCAGAATGCGACCATCGCGGTCGCGCCGGCTTCGAAGACAGGCCTTTTCCACAGTCTTTGTATTTGCAGGAGGCACTCAAGGCAGCGCTGGCAGTAAATGCGGGAGAGGTCGCGCAACGTCACTTGGCACAACCGAAACACATTCCAGAGGCTGTGCATGCCGCGAGAGTGGCGGCCGTCTCGTTAGCGCTTACTGAGGCCAGACTGCGCATCTAAGAGGGCGATAACTGCCCCTTTATTGGTGCCTCATACGGGCTTATCAAGGTCTCTTGTCGTGCCGATGATTTTTTGTGATTTACGGTACCACTCCATGTAATTTACGGTACTATTCAAGCTTGGTATAGAGAGGCTCAAGAGGCTGGAACTGTGGCATTGCCATGGTTTCATTTGCAGCAGGGGTATTCACTAACGCTGAGGTAATCCAATATGCGCACCAACACACCGCTTGCACGTATCAGTGAAGAGGGATATGCAGACCCTAAACTGGACGTGGCGGAGCTGTTGATAGCGTATCTGGAGCAACTCGGGATCGACTATGTGTTCGGGGTCCCTGGTGGTGCGATTGAGCCTATCTATAATGCGTTAGCACGTAGTCAGCGACGAGGTGGCCCGCGACCGGTCGTGGCCCGTCACGAGGCTGGCGCGGCCTTCATGGCTGATGGCTATTTCCGTGAAACGGGCAAACTAGGTGTTTGCTGTGCTACTTCGGGACCCGGCGCAACCAATCTGATCACTGGCGTCGCCACTGCCTACGACAATCGTGTTCCTCTACTGGTATTGACCGGCCAGCCTGTATTGCCCCTATTTGGTAAGCATGCGCTGCAGGAGTCGGCCTGCACGGGCATCAACACCCTTGGCATGTTTCGCCACTGTACTCACTATAACTCGCTCGTCTCCCATCCAGAACAGATGGAGGCCAAACTGATCGCGGCACTCATGCGGGCGACCCATACGCCGCGCGGTCCGGTCCATCTGACTATTCCACTCGATATTCTGCAAAGTCCCACACCTTTGTTTGCTCCGTCCTATGATGTGCGCACCTTGCTAAAGCCGTCGTCGATGTTTGATGAGCAAGCCGTGGACGCCTTGGTCGAGATCGTTCAGAGTGCCAAGAATATCGTGCTATTAGTCGGTGGTTGGTGTGGTGATGCGATCGGTATGATTTCGCAATTTGCGAGCCTCAAGCATGCTAGCCTGTTGGCCACGCCGGATGGCAAAGGGCTCATCAATCCATGGCATCCCTTGTTCCGCGGCGTATTCGGTTTTGCCGGACATGCTACCGCTGATGCTGCCCTGCGCGATCCTTCGGTTGACTTGATTATTGCAGCGGGCGTGAGCATGAACGAATGGAGCAGCAGTGGCTGGAGCGAGTTGCTGCTCAATCACCGTCTGGTGCACATCGACGAATCTGATGACCATTTAGCGCGTAGCCCCATGGCGCAGTTGCATGTGCGAGGTAGGGTCCTCACGGTCTTTGAGCAGCTCATCAAACGGATACGTCATTTCCCGAACGTGGATCATGTGCATCGCCACAGTGGACGTACATTGACCGCCGTTGCCGTCACCTCGGAACCTGCAATGGAAGCGCAGGAAAAGCAAGATAGCGATGCAACGCCTATCCTGCCCCAGCGGTTAATGCGCGATCTGGGGCGCCTGTTCCCCCCCGACACGCGCTTCTTGGCGGACTCTGGTAACAGTGTGGCATGGGCAATTCATTATTTGCGTCCGCAGGATCGCCGTCTAAGTGAACGTCGCATCGATGGTGAGCGTCCTGTTACCGCCGGCAGGCGCAAGACCGATGGTGGCTGGCTGCGCATTACGACAGATTTTGCGCCAATGGGCTGGGCCATCGGAGGTGCAGTCGGTACCGCTATGGGCTGTCCCGAAGTGCCGGTAGTGTGCATTACCGGCGATGGCAGCATGCTGATGAACGGTCAGGAAATTTCAGTTGCTGTCGCGGAACGGCTGACAGTGATTTATGTCGTGCTTAACGACGCTGCGCTCGGTATGGTCAAACATGGCCAAAGAATGGGCGGTGGTGAACAGATTGCCTTCGAGCTGCCGATCACCGATTTTGCGGCACTGGGGCGCGCCTTAGGGGCAGACGCGTACACTGTTCACAGCCCCGAAGACTTGAATGCGTTGGATATCCATGCGATTTGCCATCGCAAGGGACCAACGTTGCTTGATGTACGTATTGATCCGGAGGAGATGCCGCCAATGGGGTTACGACTACGTATGCTGGGAAGAACTGTTTAAAGACAACTGACCCTGTTGTCGCCCCGTTTTCCTTTGCCGATAAGGTAAGCAGAACGCGACACAAAAATTGCCAAGCTGTTCCCCGCTCTCAATGTACTCCGTGCTATCTCTCGCGGAAGCTAATGACCATCGATGGCGGAATCACTCTGATTTGAAAGGAAAGGTTTAACGTGAGCGACGTCGATCCTGCACAACCGATCCATACTCGAATCTGGCATGAAGAAGCAGAGCCGGATAATCCCTTCGCCACGCACGCAGCTTATTGCCGTGGCTATGATGTCTTCGGTGAAATGGTTGGCAATGCGCGTTGGGTGGAAATGCTGTTTTTGCTGTTGCGAGATGAGCTACCCAGCTCTATGGCAGTAGATATGCTGGAAGCATTGGCAGTTGCCCTTGCCAATCCGGGACCACGTGATGCGTCGATCCATGCGGCCATGTGTGGAGGCGTGGCCGGATCTACTGCTGCCGCATCGTTGATGGCCGCACTTTCTGTTGGGGCGGGGCGGTATGGCGGAGGGCGCGAGGTTTTCGATGCGATGACGATGTGGCAGGCTTGTGGAAACGATTTGGCGTCCTGGTCAGCCTATGCTGGCGCGGCTCACTCGCACAAGATGGAAATTTGGCCCGAAAGAGAACATCTCCCCGGCTTCGATCCTCATGGTGTGTCCACACCACTGGTTGTGCGGCAGCTCCTTGACAAACTTGTTCTTATTGGGGCGACGGCACGCTTGTCATGGCTGGCGAAGCATCGCCAAGAGATTGAAAAAGCCGCAGGCTTGCCTCTTGCTATTAGCGGTGTCGCCGCCACTGCGTTAGCTGATTTGGGATTCACGCCGAAAGAGGGCGAGATGCTCTACTTGCTACTACGTTTGCCGGGCGCTGCGGCGCATGCGTTGGAACAGGAGGCAATCGGCTATAAGCAATTTCCTTTCTATCCGGTGGAGTTGGAAGACGACCCGGCGCGCAAGGAGGTGCAATGAGAGGGCCGGAATTGTTGCGTCAATATGCTGGTCGTTTGAAGACCAGTGTCGGCGCCTGTTTTCCTGGTAGCCGCGCGATTTTTCGTGGCCATGACTTGCATGCGGAACTGAAGGATGTGGATTGGGTCGAGTTATATGTATTCGGTATTACTGGCCGTCGTTTTTCTCCCGAACAAATCAAATTGCTGCATGCTCTCTGGAGCTACACCAGTTATCCGGATGCACGGCTCTGGAATAACCGGGTGGCTGCATTGGCTGGTTCTGCGCGTAGCACCGGGAACCTTGGCATGGCCGCTGCATTGGCGGTGTCTGAAGCTTCAATATACGGGCGCGGTATAGACATCAGAGCGATCAACTTCTTTTGCAGCGCGCGACAAAAGCTGGAGGAGGGGGGCACCCTTGCGGAGTGTGTGCGTGCCGAACTCGACACGTATCGTGGCATTGCCGGTTACGGTCGCCCTATGGTGTGTGGAGATGAGCGTATAGCGCCTACTATGGCGCTCGCTCGTTCGCTTGGGCTTGATGAGGGGCCGCATATTCGTTTGGCTTTTGAAGTGGAGCGCTTTCTTCTCGAAGGCCGATGGCGGTGGCATATGAACTATGGTGCCCTGGCAGCGGCATTGGCAGCCGACATCGGCTTGTCCCCTCGTGAATACTACCTTTACTCCTTTCCCGCCTTTTTGGCAGGCATGCAGCCTTGCTTTGTTGAGGCGACAGAGAAGCCGGAAGGAACGCTGTTTCCCGTAGCCTGTACCGACGTTCAATACGAAGGGATTGCAAAGCGTTCCTGGCCTTCCAAGAACGATGTGCGCTGAGTGCTTCGTTTTTCGCCTTGAGTCTTCACACGAAAAAATAATATGGATACCCAACCCAGCACCTACTACCACCCCTTGCCTGTGAAGTTGATTAATGCTGTGTCGCGCGGTTTGAATGCATTTGGTATGGCAAAGGTTGATTTATCCGAAGAGGCATTGGCTGTGGCGGCAAGGCGCGCAACGGGGCTAGTGGATTTTGGTGATCAATCCTTTCAGCCTGGGTTGAGAATGCTGTTGAAATCCATTGAAGAAGAGGCATGGCTCAATCCGTATGGACGTATATCGGCGAGGGAAACCATTCTTGGTTCGCTCAAAAATAGGCTATGGGCAAACGCCTGTTTCGAAGCGCACCCGGAAATCCGACAACGCAAGATCGTAGCGCCGATTATCATCGTCGGTCCCGTGCGCTCGGGCACCACACGTCTGCAGCGCATGCTGGCTGTAGATAGCCGGCTGCAGCATCTTAAGGCATGGGAGGGTTTTAACCCAGCGCCGCGGCTGAAGCTACCGGATGCAGGAAAGAATACGCGCTACGCAGAAGTAAAGAATTTCCTTAGTATGGGGCAGCGCTTGAATCCTGGCGCATTTAGTGCGCATCCTATGGGCGTAGACGAAGCTGAAGAGGAAATACTGCTTCTCAACCATTCCTTTTGTGGCTTGTCGCCATCGTTTTTATACAACGTCCCCCGTTACACAAACTGGTTGCTGGAGCACGACAAGACTGAGGCTTATCACTACACGGCAGATCTGATGAAGTTGATTTCCTGGTCGCGTGGTGATACCGAGTCTAAACGCTGGATCTTGAAAACCCCCCAGCATATGCTGGATCTTGATGTCGTGATGAAGGTATTCCCAGAGGCGAAGCTGATCTTCACGCATCGCGATCCTCTCAAAACCGTGGCATCAACCATGTCACTTGGCTGGCATTTCTCCGTTCACAATACCGACTTCCCATGCCGTGCACCGATAAGAGAGTTGTGTCTGGATCTCTGCGAGAGGATGGCTCGCCGCAGCATGCAACAACGTGACGCCATACCGGCCGCACAGCAGTTGGATGTCTATTACGATGAGATGAATCGCGACTGGCGAGCGGTGATGCGGCGGATATACGATTTCATCGGAATGGATTGGGCGGTGGAGGCCGAACAGGCTGCCGGTTCCTGGCTGGCCGGCAGCGAAAGGGAGAATCGCCATGGAGCGCATCGGTATTGCTGTGATGACTTTGGGGTAACCAGCGAAGAAATTGATGCGCGCATGATGTTTTTCCGCGAGCGCTATTCCATTCCTTATGAACGCAATTAGTTTGCCTGTGCCTGGGAGGGGCTGGTGATAGAGCGTGTTGCGGCAAACATGCGAAAACTTGTGCCACGTTTGTATCAGAAAGGATAAACTCTTCGCTGCTCATAACAGTAAGACGGAGATATACGTGAGGCCTTTGCGATTCTGTACCCTCATCCTCAATTCCGCCCTTTGGCTTTTTCCGGTCGCCACTTTGGCTCAGCAATATAGTGAAGAAGATGAATTCGCCCTTGTTTACGGCGACAAGTCGACCGTCAGTATCGCGACAGGAAGCCAACAGTCGCTTCGTCGTGCGCCCGCGGTGGCTACCGTGATTACGGCAGAGGACATCAAGAATATGGGGGCCACGGATCTGGACCAGGTGCTGGAAACGGTCCCGGGAATACATGTGGCACGCAACCCTGTGACTTACTCACCTCTTTACGTCATTCGCGGTATTTTTAGCCAGTTCACGCCACAGACGCTGGTGCTGCAGAATAGGATACCCATCACGACCATGTTCCAAGGGACGAAGGGTGGCGTTTGGGCCGGTCTGCCGGTTGAGAATATTGCTCGCATCGAGATCATTCGTGGCCCAGGGTCCGCGCTTTATGGCGCGGATGCCTTTGCCGGGGTAATTAACATCATTACCAAGAGTGCGGCTGATACGCCAGGCACAGAGTTTGGGGCGCGTGTCGGCTCCTTCAATTCCCGCGATGCCTGGATCCAGCATGGCGGAAAACTCGGCCCTATGGATGTCGCGGCTTACTTCCGTATAGGCCGTACCGACGGTGCCAGAAGCATCGTCGAGGCGGACGCGCAATCGCAGAATGACGCACGCTTCGTCAGTCAAGCCAGTTTGGCGCCAGGCTCAGTCAATCTTGGGCATGACGCAATAGATGCTAATCTGGATATCGGTTACGACAAGTGGCGCCTGCGGGCGGGTTATAAGTTGAGAGACAACGTTGGCTCTGGCCTGGGGGCCGCTTTTGCTCTGGATCCGGTTGGCAAGGCGAAAAGCGAGCGCATTACGGCCGACCTTTCCTGGACTGATCCACAAATCAGACAAGATTGGGGGGGAGGCGCTTCCATCAGCTACCTCCAATACAATGACACAGCGGCTGAGGATTTCATTCTGTTCCCTGCGGGAGCGAGGTTTCCAACAGGAACCTTTAACGAGGGAATGATCGGCACGCCAGAAAAATGGGAGCGGCAGTGGAGGCTGTCGGCTTTTGCTACTTATACCGGATTTGCTGGTCATCGTATGCGCTTTGGCTTGGGGCATGATGACCTGGACCTCTACAAAACCCGGGAACGTAAGAATTTCACATTTGACGCCGACGGTTGGCCTGTACCGATCGGATCAATAGCAGATTTTTCTCATACGGCACCGTTCATGTTCCCGCAGCGGCGTAAGGTCAATTACGTGTATGCGCAGGATGAATGGAACTTCGCAAAGGACTGGGCTCTTACCGCCGGAATTCGTCATGACCGTTATTCCGATTTTGGCGGTACCACCAACCCTCGTATTGCGCTTGTATGGGATGCATCACTTGATCTCACGGCCAAGCTGCTCTATGGGCAGGCGTTTCGTGCTCCTGCGTTCCATGAGCAGCACTCCATCAATAATCCGGCAATACGGGGTAATCCTGATTTGCGCCCAGAAACGATTCGTACTTTGGAGGCCGCGTTTTCATGGCAGGCTCGCAGGGATGTGCAAGCCAATCTGAGCGTCTTCCGTTATTCCATGCAGGACATTATTCGCGCTGTGCCAAATAACATGACTGGAGCAGAATTAATAATGCGCAATACTGGTGGTCAGACTGGAAAAGGCATGGAACTGGAATTGGTGTGGGATGCGACGCGCGCGTTACGCTTGTCAGGCAACTATGCCTACCAGCGATCGATCGACGAAGCCTACAACCAGGATGCCGGCTATGCGCCGCATCATCAGGTGTACGCGCGGGCGGATTGGGGGTTCGCCCCCGGTTGGCTGCTTAGCTCGCAAGTTAATTGGGTGGCCGATCGCAAGCGTGCTGCCGGTGATACGCGTCCACCCGTGCCTGACTACACGACGCTGGATCTCGTGCTGCGCACGAATCGAGGCAAAAATGCATGGGACTTTTCTGCCGCCATTCTCAATGTATTTAATGCCGATGTACGCGAGCCGAGCTTAGCGCCCGGCCTGAAGATTCCCCATGATCTACCGATGGCGGGCCGTACGTTTTATCTGCAGGCGCGGTACTCGATGTAAGCCGAAGTCTTGGCAAAAGCGCGGTAATCTGTTTGATGCTGTCGTTACGGGGGCGTTACGTTAATGCGCAGTATCGCGATTCGAGTTTTAGGCTTCACGCTATCCCGATACTGCCCGAAGTAATGAGAATATGGTGCCAAATACAAGGCTATTAAGGACTACTCTGCCGCAGTACGGATCGATGGCGACTGATTTTTTGTGTCGTCCGGGAGGCTTGTCTATGGATAGGGTTTCAAAGAGCTTGCT
>CBHCMF010000006.1:0-45827 GCA_965974465.1 uncultured Noviherbaspirillum sp. | reverse complement strand
AACGCTGTTGGTGCGTAAGGTGAGGGCGACGCCCGGCAAGTCCAATGCGCGGCGATGGGTATATACCCCGCGCCCTGGTCCTCCTGCCGCACGTCGGTCGAGTACCGTGTCGTTCAGGTCGGTGAGGAGGATTTCATTATCTTGGGCAAACCACCACGGCACCATTTCATTGAGGATGCTTGGCAGCGAGTAGCTGGCAACCAGACTGCCGAGATACTGCTTACCGAGGACAATCGGTACATGATAATCCAGTGTCATGGGGCCAGAACTACCGGAAATGAAGGCCGGTGCGCTGTACAGCGCGGTTCTAGATTGACGCACATGTTCGGCCGTCGCTTGAGAGGATGCTGGATATTCGCTCAGCGAAATTGGCGTATCGTCCGATGAGGTGATCATGTTACCGGTGACATCGAACTGGACGATCCGGATCAACTCGCGGTTGTTTCGGACCAGCGTCACCAGCCTGTCATATAACCGCTTTTGCGACAGGTAGCCGGCGGCGACTTCGGTTGCGATGGTGCGCAAGCTCTCTTCATTTCGGCCCATTTGAAAGCGGATGGTCTGCTCCACCCACAGCGTGTCGGCAATCAACTGTTCCTGGCGATCATTGGCTTCCATTCTGTGGGTTTGCCACGGCAACCACAGCACGGCAGACAAAAACAGGAACATCAGCAGAATGGGTAACAGCCAGCGCCATGCCGGGTGACGGTTAGGAAAGGCCACGTTTCTTAATCTTTTGATCATTATGGATGGAATGCATGTCCGTACAGTTTATGCAGTGTAATGTAGCGAAATGCCGAAACGGGCCCCAGGCTGTTGTGGTTAACCACAGTTGTGGAAGTAAAGTCGGCTCCTGACAATGGTATTCGTCAATTGAGTGTTCCTTGTTGGCTAATTATTTCTTATAAAAATGGAGACAAGCATGAAACTGAAAACCCTGGTTTTTGCCATGACTGCCGCTGCTGTAATGAGCGCCAATGCTTTTGCACAGGCGCCTATTGTGATCAAGTTCAGCCACGTCGTGGCCACCGATACGCCGAAGGGAAAAGCTGCGGAGCGCTTCAAGGAGCTTGCTGAAAAGGCAACCAAAGGGCGTGTGAAGGTGGAGGTCTACCCGAACAGCACGTTGTACAAGGATAAGGAAGAGCTCGAAGCGCTGCAACTTGGCGCGGTGCAAATGCTGGCACCGTCGTTGGCCAAATTTGGGCCGCTCGGCGTGAAAGAATTCGAACTGTTCGACCTGCCGTATATTTTCCCCAGCAAGGATGTGTTGACGCGCGTGACCGAAGGCCCGATCGGCCGGGATTTGCTCAAAAAGCTAGAGCCCAAGGGGATTACCGGACTTGCTTTCTGGGACAACGGTTTCAAGGTTATGTCCGCCAATAAGCCCATGAAGTCGCCGGCCGATTTTAAAGGGGTAAAAATGCGCATCCAGTCGTCCAAGGTACTCGATGCACAAATGCGCCAGCTCGGCGCTAATCCGCAGGTGATGGCGTTCTCCGAGGTCTATCAGGCGCTGCAGACGGGAGTGGTAGATGGCACCGAAAACCCCCCGTCCAACCTCTATACCCAGAAGATGCATGAAGTGCAGAAGCATGTGACCGTGTCGGACCATGGTTATCTCGGATATGCGGTGATCGTCAACAAGAAATTCTGGGACGGCTTGCCGGCGGATATCCGCACTGCATTGGAAGGCGCGATGAAGGACGCGACCAAATATGCGAACGCGATCGCACAGCAAGAAAACGACAAGGCGATGGAAGCGGTGCGCAAATCTGGTAAGACCGAAGTCTATGTGCTGAACGACAAAGAAAAACAAGAATGGCGCCGGACATTGTTGCCAGTACAGAACTCCATGGCTGGGCGCATCGGGCCTGAACTGATTACTGCGGTCAATAAGGAAGCGGCTGCATTGGGCTACAAGCAGTAAGTCGTCCACGACCACAAGACTCAGAGCAGTGTACGGGCCTACGCCGGCCGCAGCCGATCCACGGCTGCGGTGATCGGCGTACCTCGCGTACGCGTGCGCGCCTCGGCTAGGCCTTGGCTCCCGTACACAGATCTGCAAACTGCTCTCGCAGCAGATTCCAAGGGAGAAAACATGAAATTCCTCGATCACCTGGAAGAATGGCTGATCGCATTTCTGATGGCGGCGGCGACCATCGTAATTTTCGTCGCCGTTGTTCATCGGTATGCATCCGGCTGGCCTATTCCTGGCTTGCAAGACTGGCTCATTCAGCTCAACACGAGCTGGGCGCAGGAACTCACCATTTACATGTTTGTGTGGATGGCCAAGTTCGGTGCCGCTTATGGCGTGCGTACTGGTATTCACGTCGGTGTTGACGTAATCATTAATCGCCTGGATACGCCGTGGCGCAACAAATTCGTCCTCTTCGGGCTACTTGCCGGCGCCTTGTTTACCGGTATCGTCGGCACGCTGGGGGCGACTTTTGTCTACGAACTCAGCCATACGAGCAGTACGTCAGAAGTATTGGAACTCCCAATGTGGATGGTCTATGCGGCAATTCCGCTCGGCTCCTACCTGATGTGCTTCCGCTTTCTGCAAGTGGCTTGGCGTTTCATGAAAACCGGCGAATTGCCGAAGCATGATCACGCCCATGTGGAAGGTATCGAAGAAGAAATTCAGGGAGCAAAAGCATGAACGCAGCCATTATCTTCGTCCTTCTAATTGTGCTCATGCTGACCGGCATGCCGATTTCGATTTCGCTCGGCCTGACGGTATTGACCTTCCTGTTCACAATGACCCAGGTGCCGATTGAATCGGTCGCGCTGAAGCTTTTCACAGGTATTGAGAAGTTCGAGATCATGGCGATCCCGTTCTTCATCCTCGCAGGGAATTTCCTTACGCACGGTGGTGTGGCACGGCGCATGATCAACTTCGCTACCTCGATGGTCGGGCACTGGCATGGTGGTCTTGCGCTGGCAGGTGTGGTGGCTTGCGCTCTGTTTGCCGCGGTCTCCGGCTCGTCGCCGGCAACTGTGGTGGCGATCGGCTCTATCATCATGCCAGCCATGGTGCGGCAAGGCTATCCGAAGGGCTTCGGTGCCGGTGTGATCACCACCTCCGGTGCTCTGGGCATCCTGATCCCACCGTCAATTGTGATGGTGATGTATTCAGTCTCTACCAATACTTCGGTTGGCAAGTTGTTCATGGCCGGCGTGGTGCCTGGCTTAATGCTGGCCTTCCTCCTTGGTCTCACCACCTGGGTCCTAGCACGCAAGAAGAACTACCCGCGCATGCCCAAGGCAACATGGGGAGAGCGTTTCACCGCCTTCCGCAAGAGTGCTTGGGGCTTGCTGCTGATCGTGATCGTGATGGGCGGTATTTATACCGGTGTCTTCACGCCAACTGAAGCGGCGGCCATGTCCGCAGTGTATGCGTTCATCATCGCTGTGTTTGTCTATAAAGACATGGGGCTCAAGCAAGTACCTAAAGTCTTGCTCGACTCTGCGTCGATGTCGGCGATGCTGCTGTACATCATCACCAATGCCGTGCTGTTCTCGTTCTTGATGACCAGTGAGAATATTCCTCAGGCGATGGCTGGTTGGATCATGGACAAGGGCTTTGGCGTCATCAGCTTCCTGTTGGTGGTGAATATCCTGTTGCTGGTGGCTGGCAATGTGATGGAGCCGTCTTCGATCGTTCTGATCATGGCGCCGATTCTCTTCCCGGTGGCGATGACGCTTGGTATCGATCCGGTCCACTTCGGCATCATGATGGTGGTGAACATGGAAGTCGGCATGTGCCATCCACCCGTCGGCTTGAATCTGTACGTGGCCTCGGGTATCACAAAGATGGGCATTTCGGAACTGACGGTGGCGGTCATGCCATGGTTGTTGACGATGCTTGGATTCCTACTGCTGGTGACGTACGTGCCGCAGATTTCTCTGTGGTTGCCGAATCTGATCTATAACTGATTCCGATTTTGTTGCGGCAAGCGGGGCGCGTTGAAAGACGCGCCCCGTTGTTTTTTCTAAGGGTGTGCATTTTGAAAAATGCCATGATTCTCCTTATTCTGAAAGTCTCTTGAAAGTCTGATTCTGTTAAGCTGTCAGGCTTGTTTTAGCTTGTCAGGATATTCATGGACTTTACTCATCCCCAATTCTGGGTAGCGGTCTTGCAGATCGTTGCGATTGACATTGTTCTCGGTGGCGACAATGCGGTTGTCATCGGGCTGGCCTGCCGCCGGCTTCCAGAGAGGCAGCGTAAGCTGGGCATCCTATGGGGCATGGCGGGTGCGGTGGGCTTGCGTGTTGTATTGATCCTGTTTGCCGTAACTTTGTTGGCGGTTCCCTATCTCAAGCTGATCGGTGCGGCGCTGCTGTTATGGATTGGCATCAAGTTGCTGTTGCCAGAGCCTGACGAGGGCGGACACCATATCGAAGCAGGCGCTACGCTCGCTGCCGCGATCAAAACCATCATCGTTGCTGACGCAGTCATGAGTTTGGATAACGTGATTGCGATTGCAGGTGCTGCCGGAGACAGCAAGATATTGATCATTTTTGGCTTGCTTCTCAGTATTCCGATCATCATGCTAGGTAGTCAATTGGTGATCAAATTGATGGATCGATTCCCTATCGTGATTGTGGCCGGCGGTGCGTTGCTGGGCTGGATTGCCGGTGGCATGGCAGTCAGTGATGTTGCGGTTAGTGATTGGTTTAAAACAGCGCTGCCTGCCTCAAAATGGATTGGACCTGTGGTCGGCGCCGGCATCGTCGTGGCGACAGGAAAATGGCTTGCGATGCGTATGGAAGCGCAGCGTGGCGCGGTGCTGGAGGACCTCAGCATGGACAGCCCGTCGAACAAAGATCAAACTGACAAATAAGCAGCGCAGGCAAGGACGTTCACTATTTCTCTCGGAGTATGGCAATGTGGAAAATCTTGTTGGCGGTCGATGGTTCTGACAATGCACTGCATGCCGTCGCCCATGCGATTAAGCGGATATCGATGACAAAGGACGAAGACGTTGTCCATTTGATCAATGTACAGAATCCCTTGCACGGTAGCGTCAGCACCTTCATCGATGCGGCGCAGATCAAACAATACCACCAGGAAGAGGGCATGAAGGCGCTTGCCGGCGCACGCCGTATGCTCGATGATGCAGGTATTCCTTATCAGCATCATCTGTTTGTCGGTGAACCTGCCGAAGTCATTGTGCGCTATGCCAAGGAGCAGGGGTGTGATGAAATCATCATGGGCACGCACGGCCAGGCCCCGCTTTCCAGTCTGCTTATGGGCTCGGTGTCGACCAAAGTCGTGCATCTGTCCAATGTACCGGTGTTGCTGGTTAAGTAGAGCGTATTTCATCACATCGCTCGATGGCAGGAAAAATCGGCGTGTCACGGAAACGGACACGCTAATTTTTTATGGCTGTTTTGATTTATCCTAACGGCATGCATGCCTCTCAATACACTACTTTGTTTTCCGCTATCGTAGAAGCGCCTTTTGGTGCCGTCGGGATTCGGGTCGAGCCGGGAGTTGTTCGCGAGCTGGTGTATCTGCCACGCAGCTTCTCTGAAAAGGCGCCGTCCGATTCGTTGTCGGAGCAGGCCGCACGTCAGGTTGAGCGTTATCTGAATGAGCCCGATTTCCGATTCGACCTGCCGCTGGCCGAGGTGGGAACCGTATTTCAGCGCAAGGTGTGGAGCGCCATCGCCGCCATTCCGCATGGCGAGGTTCTCACCTACGGCCAAGTCGCCAAATTGATCCGATCGGCACCACGTGCGGTTGGGCAGGCCTGTGGCGCCAACTGGTTTCCGCTCATCATTCCTTGCCATCGGGTGACGGCCTCCGGCGGACTCGGCGGTTTTTCCAATCACGACGATGAAACCGGCTTTCACCTTGGCGTCAAACGCTGGCTGCTCAAGCACGAAGGCGTCAAGGGCTTTGAATGACGAATGCGCTGACGGCCAATCAGGCATCGATCGACGAGTTTTGCGATACCTTGTGGCTGGAGGATGGGCTGGCCAAGAACTCGCTTGATGCTTACCGGCGCGACATGCATCTGTTTGCTCATTGGCTATATGATGAACGCGGTAAGACCTTATATGCGGCACAGACAGACGACATTCATGCCTACTTTGCAGTGCGGCACAGCAGCACGAAGGCAAGCTCGGCGAATCGCCGCTTGACGGTGCTTAAACGTTTTTACCAGCTTGCTTTACGGCAGAACCGGATTAGCACTGATCCCTCCCTGAAGATGAAATCGGCCAAGCAAGCACCGCGTTATCCAAAGACTTTATCGGAAGCCCAAGTCGAAGCTTTGCTCGACGCACCTGATGTCAATACGCCGCTCGGTCTGCGCGACCGTACGATGCTGGAACTGATGTATGCCAGCGGCTTGCGTGTCTCGGAACTGGTATCACTGAAGTCCATCGAGGTTGGTATGAATGAAGGGGTCTTGCGTATCACCGGCAAAGGCGGCAAGACAAGGTTAGTGCCGTTTGGTGAAATCGCGCGCGCATGGATCGAGCGTTATCTAAAGGAGGGACGGCCGGTAATTCTCGGTGGTCAGATAGACGATGCGTTGTTTGTCACTGGTCGCGGCGGTGCCATGACGCGTCAGATGTTCTGGACGCTGATCAAGAGGTATGCGCTTCGTGCAGCAATCAATGCACCGCTGTCCCCGCATACCTTGCGGCACGCTTTCGCCACGCATCTTCTCAACCATGGCGCTGACTTACGCGTCGTGCAGTTATTGCTTGGGCATGCCGACATCTCCACTACGCAGATCTATACGCATGTGGCTCGCGAACGGTTGAAGAAATTGCATGCGACACACCATCCACGGGGATGAGTCCGATGAAAAGGGGAGGGAGTGCATGATTACCAGAATATGGCGCGGCTGGACGAGCTTACCGAATGCACCTCTTTATCCGGGATTGCTGCTCACCGAGATTTTTCCTGCGATTGAACAGTGCAAGATGCCGGATTACCACGACATAACCTTGTTAACCATAATGCAATCTGCCGCCATTCCGGCATAAGCTGGAATGGCGTTTCTCCGCATTCAAATGATGTTTACTTGCGCGCACGGCTCGCCGATTTTTCGGCCGCTTGGGTGAACTGGTTGGCGGCCGTGTTCAAGTTGGCTTCCATGACTTCGACGGCTTGCTTGGTCGTCTTGCTGAACTGCTCATAGCCGGCGTTGGCGTTACCGATCGCAGACTTCACGATGGCGATCACGTTCTCCGAACCGGCAGGTGCGTTCTTCGACACATCGTCCACCAGTGCAGATACCTTGCGGCCGGCTTCTGCAATCTGTTCTTCAGCTGTGCGGGTGAACTCGGCTTGTGCGCTGGTCGCAATACCCGCAAGATGGCGGCCATAGGCAATTGCCTTCGCGGCGGTCGGCTGGGCTTGCGCAGCGCTCATCGAAAAAAATTCTTGCGGGTCCTTGGCCGTCAGTAATTGCCTGGCCGTGATCGAGGAGTCTTCAAGGGAAGCTTTAGCTACATTCAGATTCAGGTCGACAACCTTCTCCCAGCTTTCAAACGCTTTGCTCGTCAGGTTGGTAAAGAGGTCCAGTTGTGTTTCGAGGTTTGTTTTAGCAACGTTGGAGAATTGCTCGGGAATGTTAAACATGAATCGCTCCTTGGAAAAAGTGGTTGGAATCAGCAAGGCAATATTCAAACGCTAATATTGTGCGGCGCAACAAATTGTACAGTATGGGCGTCGTTAAGGAAATCAAGAATTTTTTGTGCGACGCACAAATCCGTGGCGCATGATGATTTGTCATGAAGCGCTTACCTATATGCAATGTCTCAGCCGGGTTTGTGAAGGATGCACTATCTCTTCGCCTCGCTTCGGCGCGGCTGGTTAAATTTTTTAACATAGGCGCGCCCTTAATAGCGTAATTGGTCACCATGATTGACCAGTTCATTGACCTGGCTCAAGCCCGCGAATCACTCTCATCGCACCGGATGTAAAAGTATTGCTTCTATGGGGAGATTATCGTGGCGCAGTTAGCGGCAGCATTTCGTGCATGCCACAAGGGAAATGCATCCATCTTGTTGCATAATGTGGGCCACATTTTTGGCTTTCATCATGGCAAAGAAAGAACACGTTTCCGAAACCCCCGCAACGCAATTCTTGCGCAAACAAGGCATCGTTTTTTCCGAGCATCCGTATGCGTATGAAGAGCATGGGGGGACTGCGGTATCCGCGCGCGAATTAGGGGTGGATGAGCATCAGGTGGTCAAGACCTTGATCATGCAGGACGAAGCAACCAAACCGCTGATCGTGCTGATGCATGGCGACTGCAAGGTATCCACTAAGAATTTGGCGCGACAAATCGGCTGCAAATCCGTCGAGCCATGCAAACCCGAAGTGGCGAACCGGCATTCCGGCTATCTGGTGGGGGGCACCTCGCCGTTCGGTACAAGGAAGGTAATGCCAATTTATGTCGAAGAGACAATTCTCGCATTTGACAAGATCTACATTAACGGCGGCCGGCGCGGCTATTTGGTCGGCATCGATCCTAAGGTATTGATGACGGCGCTGCCAGCCAAACCTGTCAGCTGCGCGTTGGAAGAATGAATTTACTTTAAAGGGAAAAGAATGAATACAGTGCTGTTCGCGGTCGTTGCTTACCTGATCGGATCGGTGTCCTTTGCTGTCGTGGTCAGCAAGCTGTTCGGTTTGTCCGATCCGCGCACATATGGCTCGAAAAATCCTGGCGCGACAAATGTGCTACGTAGTGGGAATAAGGCTGCTGCAGCATTGACGCTACTGGGCGATGGCGCAAAGGGCTGGCTTGCGGTATGGCTGGCACAACGTTACGGGGCGTCGTTCGACGTCAACGATACTGGTATTGCACTGGTGGCGATTGCCGTCTTTCTCGGGCATTTGTGGCCAGTGTTTTCGCGTTTTGTTGGGGGCAAGGGGGTTGCTACCATGCTTGGCGTATTGTTGGGGGTGAATATTTGGCTGGGTCTGGCCACGGTGGTCACCTGGCTGGTGATCGCCTACGCATTCCGCTATTCCTCGCTCGCTGCATTGGTCGCAAGTGTGTTCGCGCCTTTTTACTACGGGCTGCTGTTCGGCACCAATATGATCTTGTTGGCGATTTTGGTGATGAGTGGCTTGTTGATGTATCGCCATCGCCAGAACATTGCCAATTTAATGGCCGGCAAGGAAAGTCGGATCGGCAGCAAGAAAAAATAGCGCGCCGTCAAACCGTGCGCAATTCCTCCAGCGGCCAGCGTGGCCGCACATTAAACGCATAGTCACGTTTGGCTGCATCCGGATTGATTTGCAGCCGCATCGCGCCGGCAAACGCAATCATCGCGCCGTTGTCGGTACAGAACGCCAGTTCCGGATAAAACACGCGAAAGCGCCGTTTTGCCGCAGCGGCATTGAGGGCCTCGCGCAACTGCCGGTTGGCGCCAACGCCGCCGGCAATCACCAACCGCTTCAGGCCGGTTTGCTTGAGCGCTGCCAGGCATTTGGCCACGAGCACGTCGACGATTGCATCGACGAAGGCGCGTGCGACGTTGGCCTTGTCCTGTTCGCAAATGTTCGCCGATTGGCTCTTCACTAGCGTGAGGACTGCCGTCTTTAAGCCGGAAAAGCTAAAGTTCAAATCCTTAGAATGCAGCATCGGTCGTGGCAACTTGTAGAGGCTCGGATCACCGAACTCGGCCAGACGCGAAATCGCCGGACCACCTGGATATCCCAACCCAAGTAGCTTGGCCGACTTGTCAAAAGCCTCACCTGCTGCATCATCCAACGTTTCGCCGAGCAATTCGTACTGGCCAACTCCATCGACTCGCATTAACTGCGTGTGGCCGCCAGAGATCAAGAGTGCGACGAAAGGAAAGCTTGGCGGATTCTTCGATAGCAGCGGCGATAGCAGATGGCCTTCAAGGTGATGCACCCCCAGTACCGGACGGTCGAGCGACAGGCCCAGACCACAGGCAATCGACGAGCCAACCAGCAATGCGCCCGCTAATCCGGGGCCTTGCGTATAAGCGATGGCATCGATTGCGGAACGCGATACCTTGGCTGTGTCGAGCACTTGCTCCAACAATGGGATCGCTCGTCGAATATGATCGCGTGATGCCAGTTCCGGCACTACGCCGCCGTATTCTTCATGCATTGCTACCTGCGAATAAAGCGCATGCGCAAGCAGGCCGCGTTGTGTGTCGTACAACGCTAGGCCGGTTTCATCACAGGAGGATTCGACGCCGAGAACAAGCATGGAGTAGGATGGCAAGCTTTTTGCAAAGCGCTATTTTAAAGGAATGGTCGCATAAAGGTTTGTATTCCATGAACGATGCTAGGCAGCTCAAAATCATTGTTATCAATTCATTGGTCGCACCGGATGGTGCGGACACGGCTACGCAGAGACAGGCAGAGCACGCTCGAGCGTTACGTATCGGTTTGCTCGAGGGAGGATACAACATCCTTGCCGCGCTGCCGCCGGATGCGGATCTGGAAGCGCAGATTGCGCGACTTCAGCCGGATGTGATCATCGTCGATGAGCAGTCCGATGCTGCACTCAAAAAAGTGGTGGCTGCTACGGCCAATGATCGGCGACCGATTGTTTGCTTCACTGATGACAACGACAAGGCCAAGATGCATGCTGCTATCGAAGCGGGTGTTTCTGCCTACGTGGTGGCCGGCTTGTCTGCGGATCGTGTCAAGGCGGTGCTGGATGTTGCGCTCGCTCGCTTCGAAGTCGATCAGAAGCTTCGCCATGAATTGTCCGAAACTAAACTTAAGCTCGCCGAGCGCAAAGTGATCGAGCGCGCTAAAGGCTTGCTGATGGAGCGTCATCAATGTTCTGAAGATGAGGCATACAAGAAGCTGCGGCGGCTTGCCATGGATAAGAATCTGAAATTGTTTGACGTTGCGCAACGCATGCTCGACGTGATTGATTTACTGATATAAATGCCCCTTTTTCAGGCAATGCACCAATGCAGTGCGTAACGGCAGGCATATTTCGGTTCAAAAATGGAGAAAATGCCTGCTATGTGATTGGCACAGCAATTGCATATTGTTGTTGAGCAGTACTAATGAAGGTACCGCGATCGGCGATCTATAACGATCGGTACGCATGTCTTGAACAATGTTGGTTAAGGCATGTTGGACGAAGGCGTCCGTGCGTAGGAGCGTAGCTTCTGCGAACGGACGCCTTTCTTTTTTCCAGTTACGAAATTATTCATGAGGACATCATGCCCACTAAAGCCAGTAGAACGAACTTGACCCGCCGCATCGTGATCAAGGCTGGCGCCGCTGTTACAGCAAGTACATTCGGCGGCTTGGTCACGCGTGGCGCATGGGCTGCGGGCTCAGACAAACCGGAAAAGCAAGAGGTCAAGATCGGATTTATTCCGCTGACTGACTGCGCTTCTGTCGTCATGGCATCGGTGCTTGGATTCGATAAGAAATATGGCATCACGATTACCCCGACCAAGGAGGCCTCCTGGGCTGCGGTGCGCGACAAGCTGGTTACTGGCGAACTGGATGCGGCGCATGTGTTGTACGGCCTGGTTTACGGCATTCATCTTGGCATCGGCGGTCCGAAGAAAGACATGGCGATGCTGATGGGGCTGAACCATAACGGCCAGGCCATCACGCTGTCGAAGAAGCTTGCCGATCAGGGCGCAGTCGATGGTACATCGCTGGCTAAATTGATGAAAACTGAAAAGCGTGAATACACGTTTGCCCAGACGTTCCCGACTGGCACGCATGCAATGTGGCTGTATTACTGGCTTGGCGCACACGGCATCGATCCGATGAAAGACGCAAAGATCATCACCGTACCGCCACCGCAAATGGTTGCCAATATGCGTGTTGGCAACATGGATGGCTATTGCGTCGGTGAGCCGTGGGGGCATCGCGCCATCATGGACCGCATCGGCATTACCGCCATTACCACGCAAGATATCTGGAAAGACCATCCGGAGAAAATACTTGGGACGACCGCGGAATGGGTCAAGCAGTATCCGAATACTGCGCGCGCGATGATCGCGGCAATACTCGATGCCGGCAGGTGGATCGACGCTAGTTTGCAGAACAAGCTAAAGATGGCCGAGGCGATTGCTAGCAAGTCGTATGTCAACACCAGTGTTGATGCCATCAATCAGCGCATTCTCGGCCGTTATCAGAACGGTCTGGGCAAGAGCTGGGACGATCCAAACCACATGAAGTTCTACAACGATGGCATGGTGAATTTCCCTTATTTCTCGGACGGTATGTGGTTCCTGACACAGCATCGTCGCTGGGGGCTATTGAAGGAAGATGTGGATTATCTGGCGGTTGCTAAGCAGATCAATCGGATCGATGTCTACAAGGAGGCGGCAAATATAGCGAAGGTCAATGTGCCGAAAGATCCGATGCGTAGTACGAAGCTGATCGACGGCGTGGTTTGGGATGGCAAGAATCCAAAGATGTACGCGGGTTCGTTCAAGGTCAAAGCCTGAGGAGTCATCATGAGTGCTGTGATGGAAAACCTGCGGAACAAACTGGGCGAACCGGTTTCAGGGGCGCCAACGAAACAAATGGAGGCCAACATGCAAGTGGAAACAAGGATGCGCGTTACCGGGGCGATCGGTGCATCGATGGAAAAGCGGGAAACAACGTTGTTGAAACCCTTCTTTTTGGCGGTCCTGCCGCTGATCATGGGCTTGGCCTTGTTGATTCTGGGCTGGGAAATTGTGGCGATAAAAAGCAGCAGTATCCCGTTGCCGAGAACGATCGCACAAGAAGCAATCAAGCTTTTCTCCGATCCGTTCTATCAAAAGGGTCCGAACGATCAAGGTATCGGGTGGAACCTGTGGGCCTCTCTCAAGCGCGTTGCAATGGGCTTTGGCTTGGCTGCCGTGGTTGGTATCCCACTTGGGTTCCTGATCGGCCGCTTCAAGTTCCTGGCAGGCATGTTCAATCCCATTGTCAGCTTGCTGAAACCGGTGTCACCGCTTGCTTGGCTGCCGATCGGCCTGCTCATATTCGAGGCCGCTCATCCCGCCGCGATCTGGACAATTTTCATTTGCTCGATCTGGCCAATGGTTATTAACACCGCGGTCGGTGTACAGCGCGTGCCGCATGACTACATGAACGTCGCTAAGGTGCTTAATCTGTCCGAGTGGAAGATTCTTACCAAAATCCTGGTGCCTGCCGTGTTGCCTTACATGCTGACGGGCGTGCGCTTGGCAGTCGGTACCGCTTGGCTGGTGATCGTCGCAGCCGAAATGCTGACCGGCGGTGTCGGAATCGGTTTCTGGGTCTGGGACGAATGGAATAACCTGAATGTACCGCACATCATCATCGCTATTGCTGTGATTGGTGTGGTCGGCTTGCTGCTGGAGCAGGCACTGGTTGCTATAGCAAAGATCTTTACGTATGACGACGTGCATCACTGATAAGGAAGCCCTCATGGATACCTCAAACAAGTTCATCGAGATTCAGAATGTGGAAATGGTTTTCTCCACCAAGAAAGGTGCTTTTCACGCACTGAAAAACATTCATCTCAATGTAAAGAAGGGCGAGTTCGTTACGCTGATCGGCCACTCGGGCTGCGGCAAATCGACGCTGCTCAATCTCATTGCCGGTTTGCTGACAGCGACCGGGGGGACAATGCTATGCGCCAACCGCGAAATCGCCGGACCTTCACCCGAGCGCGCCGTGGTATTCCAAAACCATTCGTTACTGCCCTGGCTCACTTGCTATGAGAACGTGTACCTTGCCGTCGAGCGCGTGTTTGGCGCCAAGGAAAGCAAAATGGAACTGAGAGATCGCACCAGGGCCGCGCTGGCGCTAGTGGGTCTAATGCATGCTGAGCAGAAGCATCCGCATGAAATCTCTGGCGGCATGAAACAGCGTGTTGGCATTGCCCGTGCACTATCGATGGAGCCCAAGGTGCTGCTGATGGACGAACCTTTTGGCGCATTGGATGCGCTGACCCGTGCGCGCCTGCAGGACGAATTGCTGAAGATCGTTGCCAAGACTGAATCGACCGTTGTCATGGTGACGCACGATGTCGACGAGGCAGTGCTGCTGTCCGACCGTATCGTCATGATGACCAATGGCCCAGCGGCAACCATTGGCGATATTGTCAATGTTCCCCTGGAGCGTCCACGCGATCGCGTAGCCCTGGCGCACGATCCGCTGTATATCACGTGCCGTAGTGCGGTACTGGAATTCCTGTATCACCGCCAGGTGCATCCGGCAGCGTTGAAGGACGCCGCATAGGTGCCTCAACAGAAGGGCGGCTCGTACAGGAAAACTTGTGCGAGCCCTTATCGCACGACAATCAGATACAACAGCAACACATTCAGCACGAGGGAAATTGCCGCAACTGTGCGCCACAGGGCAACCGGGTCACGCTTGGCAAGCGGCATAGAAGAGCGGGGAGCAAGCGGGCTGTTAGCGCCACGTTCCAGCGCCAGCAAAAATTCCTCGGCGGTTTCGAACCGGTCTGCAGGATCGCGTGCCACTGCTTTTAGCAGTACGTTCTCCAGCCAGAGCGGCAGGTCAGGGCGATAACGGCTCGGCGGCACCGGTTCTACGAAGCGTGGTCGCTGAAAAGGTTCGATCTCACCATACGGGTAATGCCGTGTCAGCATCATGTACAGGGTCACGCCAGCTGCATAGACATCACTTTGGCGCGAGGGTGGCGCATTCTCGAATTGTTCCGGCGCCAGGAAGGATGGGGTGCCTGCTTGCGGTGCTTGCACCCCATCCTGTTCTTCCAACCCTGACAACGCAACACCCAAATCGAGCAAGCGCAACTCGCCGTCAGTGCCAAGGTGTACATTGGCTGGCTTGATGTCACGGTGAAGAATGCTGCGCCGGTGTAAGGCGCCGATGGCGCGCACTAGCTTCTCGCCGTGGGCGATCGTCTCCGGGGCGGTGAAGTGCGCGCCGTCATCCAACTTTTGTTGCAGTGTTTGTCCCTCGTGCCAAGTGGTGAGGTAGTACAGATAATTCTTATGCTCGGGTGTAATCACCTGTGGGAAGAAACGCGCAACAGCGCGTTTGGCTAGCCATTCCTCATGCGCAAATGCTGACCGTTCATGCGGATCGTTCGCGCGGTCGGGATGCAGGGTTTTTAGCACCAGTTGACGTTGTGACTTGGGGTCAAGTACGCGGTATAACAGCGTCGCCTGAGAAGCGTGAATGAGTGCCTCCACCGTGTAGCCGTCGATGGTTTGTCCAACTTTGAGTTTGGGCGGCACGGGCAGTTGATGCGATGCCGACAGCGCATCACGCAGATTTCCTTCCGGAAGGCCGTCTATCCGCAGTATCAGCGCGCTGCAGTTATCCGTCGAACCGGCTGTCAACGCGGCATCGACTAACGTGTGCGCGCAGACGTCTGGGGCGAGCTGGCCAAGGGTAACTGCCGCTAAGTGATGCGTCAGGTCGTACTCGGTGATCGCAGCCCACACACCGTCGGAGGCCAGCAGAAGAACATCACGTTCGCGCAGTTCGCCCATGCCGTGATCGACCGCAAGGCGCGAATCAAGGCCAATGGCGCGTGTCAGCACGTGATGCATTTCCGGTCGATCCCACACATGGTCCGTGGTCAGGCGTGTCAGCGTACCGCCGCGCAGCAGATACAAACGAGTATCCCCCACATGGGAGAAATAATAAAAACTGCCGCGCAATACTACGGCGGTGAGTGTGGTGGCCATACCTGCCAGTTCCTTCCGCACCGTCCCTTGGTGCTGCACCCAGCTATTGATTGCCTTGATCACGCGGTCAAGGGCTTGTGTGACCGGCCAGGTATCCGGGGTGGCGTAGTAATCGGTGAGCAGGCCGCGCACCGTATATTCCGATGCCTGACGGCCACCATCATTACCGGAGACGCCGTCCGCAATCGCAGCGATTAATCCCTTCGTCGATAGTTCCGGTTCATTCGGCGTGACCATGCCAACGAAGTCTTCATTGCGTTCGCGCTGGCCGGCGCGGGTGGCATGGCCGATGCTGACGGACAGAGGCATGATGTCGCTTTTTAAAGGTTGTGCATCAATACGGTAAGTACAGGGATTTTAGCGCTGCATCTGCTGTTTCTTTTAAGTGGTGCTGTTACTTGCTGGCGCGTCGGATAAAGGATGGATTGCCGCTGTGGCGATGGCCATTTGGGCTGCTGACAGAGGTGCCCGCCGATATCCTTTCCTTCCTCGTTATTTTTTGTATCAATTTATATACAAAAATACAACTGTTCAATACAATAACGCCGTTGCAATAGATGTAACAGAAGAAAAGGGGCATCTCTCACTTTTCTCTTGTTTTGGGTAAGCCACAAAAGGCCGTTTTACCTGTGTGGGCATCGTAGACCGAAGATGGTCTCTTTGCATCTACAACAGGCTTTATACCAATCTTCCGTCATAACGTGACATGAAATCGCGTCATTTTCCGTCCGCCTGCGTTGCGCGTCGTTGCCATAGCTCGCTATGGCGCCTCCTCCCGCCTTGCCGGACGAAAAATTCCATCGATTTCATCTGTCACGTTATAACGGAAGATTGGTATTAGATATTTCGTCGACAAACCAGAAAAGGTTGTTGTTTAGCGCATATAGTGCGAGTTACTTCATTTATCGATGGAACCTACCCCACTTCTTCCTTATGACCAGGCGCGGTTATTGGACACGTTGCTTGCTCACTTCAAATTAAAGCGCGACAGTGAGCTTGCCGAGAAACTCAGCATGTCCCGCCCCTTTATCAGCAAGCTTCGTCATGGCCAACTTCCCATTGGCGCTGCAATACTGATCCGTATTCACGAAGCAAGCGATCTGAGCATCTCTGAGTTGCGTCACATTCTGGGTGATCGTCGCAAAAGATTTAGGGGACGGTATTCGCTCTACAACGATGATGAAAGAGCGCAGTACAAACTCGAAAAAGCGGCTTAACTGACAAGAATGCATTTCATCAATAGAAGTGCAGGGGGCATACCAGCATCGTTGCTGTCAGAGAGCGGATCGCCGTTTGGCGCAACGCCATCCAGCAGTGATTCTGAGCGGTTCTCTGTATGGATCCTTCTATTGATGAAATGCGTTTCATTATGACGACAGAAAGGAAAAAATGAATAAGACAAAACTCGTTCTTGGATGCCTCGCATTCGCTGCTACAACAACCGCGTATGCTGATGCGGCCAGCGACGCTATTCGCTACTTTAAAAGCGTGTGTGGCGGTGCAGCGGTTTCGTATGAGACGATCAACAAAAAAGCGACCGAGAATGGATGGACGCAAGTTGATTATGAAAAGGACAAAGTTGACGCTTATGTCGAAAAGGCGACTTGGGAAGTCTCCAAGATACCCAATGTGACGAGTGCCCATTTCAGCTATTGGGAACACGAAGGCAGTGTCGTGGAGGAGTGCACCTTATATCTGTCGGGTAAATTGAAGCCACGGGTAGAAAAGCTCAGTCAGGCAATTCAAAAAGACTTCCCAGAAATTAAGCGGACCAAGAAGCAAAAAGACTATCTCAATATTTCTTTCGATATCGAAATCAACCCGGAAACAGAAACTGTTGCAAAGGGTATTACGCTCTGGGAGAGAACTTCGACGGAAGAACTCGTTCTTTCAATGAATAAGCGCTGGAAGAAATCCTCGAACTGAGACTGTTTTGGTGCCTGACGTGCCACGCTGAAGGCTACCTAAATATACGGAAATAATCTGTATTAAGTACCCGCGCATAAAAAACTGTGAGAGGGATGTGGTCCTGGCCGGATGCGATGCGAGGCACCCGACCCGACGCAGTGCGAGCACTGCTAGGGGAGGGCAACGCGGCAGCGCGCCGGGCTGGGCCGCAGACACTCACAATTTTTTATGCGCGGGTACTTAGCTCAGAGTCGATCGGGCATAGGATGTCAGGTCCATCTGAGCTAAATCTTGCTGATAGTTCTTCGTTTGGCTAAGTCCTCGGTTGCTACGCTAATTCGGCCTTGCTGATATATCTGCCTTTACCAGCGGCGTCATTGGACAGCTGGCACGCATGCTAAAGATTGGCAATGCGTGCCGCTTCCGATTACGCACCAGAGGAGGGGATTTTTAGATCTTCGCCGTCGTCATGGCTGCACTGCCCCAAGTGGTGCGCCAGCGGGTCTTGACTGCCATCAACCCGACCAGTGCCACGGCAGCGAGCGATGCGAATAGCGTCAGGCCGAGTTGATAGCTGCCGGTGATCTGCTTCGAATACCCAAGGCTGGATGCAAGATAGAACCCTCCAATGCCGCCAGCCATGCCAACCAGGCCCGTCATCACACCAATCTCCTTACGGAAGCGCTGCGGAACCAACTGAAACACAGCGCCGTTGCCTGTGCCGAGGGCGAGCATCGCCAGCACGAAAACAAGAAGTGCTGATTCATATGACTTCAGGCCGGTACTCGCAATGAACAGGAAGAATGCTGCCAATACATACATTAACGAAAGTGTTTTGATGCCACCGATGCGGTCCGCAACGATTCCCCCAACCGGGCGCACCAGTGAACCGGCAAAGACGCAGGCCGCAGTGAAATAACCTGCGGTGACTGGTGATAAACCGTACTGGCTGTTGAAGTAGATCGTCAACGAAGAGGCTAGCCCCGAAAAGCCGCCGAACGTCACGCTATAAAAGAACATGAACCACCAGGCGTCCTTGTCCTTTAGCACGTGCAGATATTCCATCAGTGATTGTGCCGGCGGTGAGGACGGTGCGTCCTTCGCGAAAATCATGTACACCAAAAACGCCACAGTCAGCGGAATCAGGCACCAGCCGAACACGTTTTGCCAACCAAATGCCATCGCCAACGATGGCGCAAACAATGCCGCAAACGCTGTGCCGGAGTTGCCTGCACCGGCGATGCCCAGTGCCATCCCTTGATGTTCCGGAGGATACCAGCGCGACGCTAAAGGCAGTGCGACCGCAAATGCTGCACCTGCGACACCGAGCAGAATGCCGAGTGTGAGCATGGTCTCATAACTATTCAATTGGCCAAGCCAGGCCCATGTCAGACTGGCAAGTACGATCACTTGGCCGATGGCGCCAGCCTTTTTCGGTTTCAGATGATCAACCAGCACGCCCATGACGATGCGCAGCAATGCCCCCGCAAGCAAAGGCGTTGCAACCATCAGTCCTTTCTGTGCGGGAGTAAGTCCTAGATCTTTCGAGATTTGCACGGCGAGTGGGCCAAGCAATACCCAAACCATAAAACTCAGATCGAAATAGAAGAATGAAGCAAATAAGGTCGGCGTATGCCCCGCTTTCCAGAACGACGTTTTCATTATGAGGCTCCTTTGCACCCAACAGAGAATGGGATTGCGCTATGCAAACGTCATGCCACCGATTTTTGCATTGACAAGACTCTATTTGGGGCGGAATAGGGGCGTTATGTACGTGCATGGCACAAGATGGGTCATTGCACCATCAAAGGTGGTGCTATTGCACTGCGCCGGTGCGAAATCTTCGTCATTGTGGTGCGTTTAGGGGTGGTACGTATTGGCACTTCTTTTGCTAAGAGAGGATCTGGATCGTTTTTTAGATAGCTTCAATGGCGAAGCTGAGTGGAGAGGGAGCTTTAATGAAGAAGCTGAAATTAGTCATGGTCGGCAATGGCATGGCCGGTGTGCGCACGCTTGAAGAGCTGCTCAAGATTGCCCCGGATGTCTACGACATCACGGTGTTCGGCGCTGAGCCCTATGCCAATTACAACCGTATCCTGTTGTCGCCGGTACTTGCCGGAGAGCAGACCATCAAGGACATCATGCTCAACGATGTCGATTGGTATGCGGAAAACAATATTACTCTCCACCTTGGCAAGAAAATTACGAAAATCGACCGCGTGCGACGTCAAGTTGTCGCGGAAGACGGTACCGTTGCGGAATATGATCGCCTGCTGCTCGCCACAGGCTCCAATCCCTTTATCCTGCCAGTACCCGGTAAAGATTTGAAAGGCGTGATTTCCTATCGCGATATTCAAGACACCAATGCCATGATCGAAGCCGCGCAGACGCGTAAGCATGCGGTCGTGATCGGTGGCGGCTTGCTTGGTTTGGAAGCGGCCAACGGCTTGAAACTGCGCGGCATGGATGTCACCGTGGTGCATTTGCCAAACTGGCTGATGGAGCGGCAGCTCGACCCAACAGCGGGAAAAATGCTGCAAAAATCGTTGGAAGATCGCGGCCTGAAATTCCTGCTTGAAAAAAACACGAAAGAGCTCGTCGGAGACGATAGCGGCCATGTCAAAGCGATTCGCTTCACCGACGGCCTTGAAGTGCCGGCAGAACTCGTCGTCATGGCAGTCGGCATCCGTCCTAATACGACTCTGGCAGAATCGGCCGGTTTGTATTGCAATCGCGGCATCGTGGTCAACGATACGATGCAGACCTACGACCCCCGTATTTATGCAGTTGGCGAATGTGTCAACCATCGTGGTATTGCCTACGGCTTGGTCGCCCCGCTGTTTGAAATGGCGAAGGTGTGTGCCAATCATCTGGCGAACTTCGGCATTGGCCGTTACCAAGGCTCGGTCACTTCGACTAAGCTGAAAGTGACCGGCATTGACTTGTTCTCCGCCGGCGAATTCATGGGCGGGGAGGGGACTGAGGAAATCGTGTTGTCCGATCCTATCGGCGGTGTCTACAAGAAATTGGTCATCAAGGACGATAAGCTGGTCGGTGCCTGTTTATACGGCGACACGGTGGATGGCACCTGGTATTTCAGTCTGCTGCGTGAAGGCAAGAACATTGCCGAGATCCGCGATACGCTGATGTTTGGTGAATCTAACACCGGTCGTCCAGGCGATGTCGGTCATGAAGGGTTCACCAAGGCAGCCGCAATGCCGGACACTGCAGAAGTCTGCGGCTGTAATGGTGTCTGCAAAGGCACGATCGTCAAGGCGATCAAGGAAAAAGGGCTGTTCACACTGGAAGACGTGCGCAAGCACACCAAGGCATCGGCCTCCTGTGGCTCCTGTACCGGCCTGGTCGAACAGATCATTATGTTCACCGCTGGCGGTGACTACTCGGCGTCCACTAAAGCCAAGCCACTGTGTAGTTGCACGGACCATACACACCAGGAAGTGCGCGATGCGATCAAGAATAACAAGCTGCTCACTATTGCCGATACCATGGCATTCATGGAATGGCGCACGCCAAATGGCTGCTCCAGCTGCCGACCGGCAATCAACTATTACCTGATCTCGACTTGGCCGCATGAGGCAAAGGATGATCCGCAATCGCGCTTCATCAATGAGCGCGCGCACGCCAACATCCAAAAGGATGGCACCTATTCCGTGATACCGCGCATGTGGGGCGGCGAGACCAACGCGTCGGAACTGCGCCGTATTGCCGACGTGGTCGACAAGTACAAGATTCCGACGGTGAAAGTCACCGGCGGCCAGCGCATCGACCTGCTTGGCGTGAAAAAGGAAGATTTGCCTGGCGTCTGGAAAGAACTTGATATGCCGTCTGGCCATGCCTACGCAAAAGCATTGCGCACAGTGAAGACGTGTGTCGGTTCCGAATGGTGCCGTTTTGGCACGCAGGATTCAACCCGCATGGGACAGGAACTCGAGCGTGCGTTGTGGCGTATGTACGCACCACACAAGGTCAAAATCGCCGTATCCGGCTGTCCGCGCAACTGTGCCGAGTCCGGAATCAAGGACGTCGGCGTGATCGGTGTGGATTCCGGCTGGGAAATCTATGTCGGCGGCAACGGTGGCATCAAGACCGAAGTTGCACACTTCTTCGTCAAATTGAAAACCCATGAAGAAGTGCTGGAGTATTCCGGTGCATTCCTGCAGCTGTATCGCGAAGAAGGCTGGTATCTTGAGCGCACCGTGCATTACATCGCTCGCGTCGGTCTCGACTATGTAAAAGAAAAAATTCTGGAAGACGCAGAAAATCGTAAAGCGCTCTATGAGCGTCTGCTCTTCTCACTCGACGGCGAGCCCGATCCGTGGCACGAAAAGGATAAGGCGCGGGTCGATGAGCGTCAGTTTGCGCCGTTGACCATCTAGAACATATAAAGGGAAAGACATGTCACAACAATGGAAAGCCGTCTGTAGCGTCACCGACATTCCGGTGCTGGGAGCGCGAGTCGTCCAGCGGACAGCCGAACCCGGTGAGGTCCGGCCTGATGTCGCGATTTTCCGCAATAGCGAAGACAAGGTATTTGCACTACTCGATCGCTGCCCACATAAGGGCGGTCCGCTGTCGCAAGGCATCGTATTCGGTGAGCGGGTCGCCTGTCCGCTGCACAACTGGAACATCCAGCTCGACTCCGGCTGTGCCACTGCGCCGGACGAAGGCTGCACGCAGAAGTTTAGTGTCAAGGTGGAGGGCGGTAAGGTCTATCTTGACGTTGAGGAATTGAATTCGTTGGCAATCGAGGCCAAGCTTGCATGAGTGAACTTCGTGAAACGAAGGCAACCTGTTGCTATTGTGGGGTAGGATGCGGCGTCGTCGTCCAGAGTGACGGTGAAAAGATTATTGGTGTTCGGGGTGACTTGGATCATCCCGCCAATTTCGGCCGGCTGTGCACGAAGGGCAGCACACTGCATCTCACCGCGAATCCGGTGCTTCAACAACAAGCGCGCGCTTTGCATCCTGAAATGCGGGTGTCGCGCAATGTCCTACGCGAGCAGTCGTCGTGGGGGGAGACACTTGACTTCGTCGCCGGGAAACTCGCCGATACCGTTCGCGACCATGGTCCAGATAGCATCGGCTTTTACATTTCCGGTCAGTTGCTGACCGAGGATTATTACGTCTTTAACAAGCTGGCTAAGGGCCTGGTTGGTACCAATAACATTGATACCAATTCTCGCCTCTGCATGTCGAGCGCCGTCGCCGGGTACAAACAGACGTTAGGGGCCGATGCACCACCGGCCTGCTATGAAGATTTCGATCATGCTGATGTCATCTTCATCGTCGGTTCGAACACCGCATATGCGCACCCCATCATCTACCGCCGCATCGAGGAGGCACGTAAAAAAAATTCTGCGCTGAAAATGATCGTCGCCGATCCGCGTCGCACCGATACCGCACGCGATGCTGATTTGTACTTGCCTCTCTTGCCTGGCACGGACGTCGCGCTGTTCAATGGTTTGCTCCATATTTGCCTGTGGGAAGGGTGGATCGATGAGGAGTACATTGAGGCACATACCGAAGGTTTTACTGAACTTAAGCGCACGGTACGTGACTACACGCCAAAATATGTCGCCGATACATGCGGCATTCGTGAAGAGGATTTGCTGCAGGCAGCGCGCTGGTTTGGTCAGTCCAAAGCTGCGCTGTCCCTGTATTGCCAGGGCTTGAACCAATCTACCTCAGGCACCGCGAAGAATGCAGCATTGATCAATCTTCATCTCGCGACACACCAGATCGGCAAACCGGGCGCGGGCCCATTCTCGCTCACTGGCCAGCCCAATGCGATGGGCGGCCGTGAGGTCGGTGGGCTGGCGAATCTGCTTTCCGCGCACCGCGACATGGCGAATTCGGAACACCGCGCTGAGGTTGCTAAATTGTGGGGCGTCGACGATGTGCCTTCCAAACCCGGCAAGACTGCAGTGGAAATGTTTGAAGCAGCACGCACCGGGGAGATCAAGATCCTGTGGATTGCCTGTACCAATCCAGCGCAGTCGCTGCCAGACCAGAAGCTAGTGCGCGAAGCTTTGAAAAAGGCCGAACTCGTCATCGTGCAGGAAGCCTATAAAACCACGGCAACGGTTGGCTATGCTGATGTGCTGCTACCTGCTACTACCTGGGGTGAAAAAGAAGGCACGGTTACTAATTCAGAACGGCGCATCACGCGCTTCAAATCGGTACTGCCGAAGCCGGAACAGACGCGACACGATTGGGAAATCGTGATCGATGTCGCACGTCGTCTGGAGGCGCTGATGGGTAAGCCGAACACCATTTTTCCCTACAACAGCACTGAAGGCATCTGGAACGAACACCGCGAATCGACACGCGGCCGTGACCTCGACATCACCGGCCTGTCGTACAAAATATTGGAAGAACAAGGTCCTCAGCAATGGCCATTCCCCCAGGGCGCGACACAGGGGAAGACACGCTTGTACGAAGACGGTATTTTCCCCACGCCAAGTGGCCGCGCAAAATTCGTCAACACTGTCTACAAGCCGGTTGCTGAGCCGGTGGATGCCCGTTTTCCATTTCGCCTGACCACCGGCCGCTTGCGCGACCAATGGCATGGGATGAGCCGTACCGGTACCGTCGCGCAATTGTTCGCGCATGCCTCTGAACCAGCGGTCATGCTGGCAAGAATAGACATGGACCGCCGCATGATCCGCGACGGTGATTTGGTGCATGTGACCAGCAAGCGGGGCTCGCAGATTCTCCCCGCCGTTGCCAGTGACGACATCCGCTCCGGCCAAGCCTTCATCGGCATGCACTGGGGGGAGGAATACGTTTCGGGGCGCGGTCATGACGGTGATGGCACGTACGGTGTCAATGCGTTGACGTTGCCGGCACTGTGCCCGAGTTCCAAGCAACCTGAACTGAAGCATGCCGCAGTAAAGATTTTGAAAGCAGAGTTGCCCTCCCGTTTCCTGGTATTCGGTTGGGTCGAAGAATCCCGTGCATTGACGCTGCAGGCGGCCTTACGACCTTATATGCGTCACTTCGCCTATGCTTCTTGTACGCTGTTTGGCCGAGACAAGACCGGCGTGCTTTTTCGCAGCGCGGATGACTATCCGGCGCCAGCAGAGTTGGTGAAAGAAATTGAAATGCAATTTGGTATAGAAGGCGCCGATGTGCTGCGCTATGACGATACGCGACGTGGCAATGCGCGGCACATTCTGGTGCGCGATGGCAAATTGGCAGCAGTATCGCTAGCCGGTGATACCTCCGCGGAACACTGGTTGAAGGAGTACCTGGAAGGCGAACAGCCGGTTGCCGCCTTGGGACGTCTACTGCTGATGCCATCTACCAAGGCGCCACAGGGATTTAAGGCGCGTGGCCGGATTGTCTGCAATTGCCTTAATGTGGCCGAAACCGACATTTGTGACGCGCTTGCCAAGCAAGATTGGATCAACAGCGGCACACCGGACGCCGTGCTGGCCTCCTTGCAAGGGCAGCTCAAATGCGGCACCAACTGCGGTTCCTGTGTGCCAGAATTGAAAAAAATGATTCTCCAACAGACACCCTCATCAATGCAGCCTTCGTAGCCTCCTTCAGAACAGGTTCTCTGCATCGGCCATAGAATTGACGCAACGCAGTTGCGCGATCGGATTACAATAACGATCCATCTTATTGTTACTCCGAGCAACAGAATCTCTATGGCCGTCAATCTCCCTCTTCCCATCGCCGCTAACCTGACACCCGTCGCGGGTATTGAACTCGGCCACGCCGAAGCTGGCGTGCGCAAAGCTAATCGCAAAGATTTGCTCGTGATGAAACTTGCACCGACCGCGACGGTTGCCGGCGTGTTCACCAAGAACCGTTTTTGCGCCGCTCCCGTACAGGTTTGTAAGGCGCACTTGGAAGGACTGTGTCTGTCGGGCGCGCCAATTCGCGCACTGGTAATTAACACCGGTAATGCCAACGCCGGAACCGGGGAGGTCGGTTTGGCTAATGCCAACGCCACTTGCTCAGCGCTGGCTGACCTACTCGAATGCGAACCGTCACAGGTTCTGCCGTTTTCGACCGGCGTGATTCTGGAGCAGCTGCCAGTGGAGCGGATCAGGGCCGGCCTGCCGAAAGCCATTGCCAATTTGAACACCGACAACTGGTATAACGCTGCCGAAGCGATCATGACCACCGATACGCAGCCGAAGGCAGCATCGCGCACCGTGACGATTGCCGGCAAGAGCGTCACGCTGACTGGCATCAGCAAGGGGGCCGGCATGATCAAACCCAACATGGCAACCATGCTGGGATTTCTTGCCACCGACGCAAAAGTGGCGCAGCCAGTGCTGGAGCACATGGTCAAGGAGGTGGCCGACAAGTCCTTCAACTGCATCACTATCGATGGCGATACTTCCACCAACGACTCTTTCATGCTCATCGCGACTGGCGCCGGGCAATTGGAAGTCAGTGAGATCGACTCGCCTGAATATGCTGAATTGGCCGCAGTGGTTACCGCGCTGTCGCAAGAGCTGGCACAGATGATCGTGCGTGACGGCGAAGGCGCCACCAAATTCATCACTATCACCGTGGAAGAGGGGGCATCGGTGGAAGAATGCCGCAAGATTGCCTATTCGATTGGTCATTCGCCGTTGGTGAAGACGGCCTTCTACGCTTCCGATCCCAACCTCGGCCGCATCCTCGCAGCGATCGGCTATGCCGGTGTCGAGGACCTGGATGTGAGCAGGTTAAATCTGTATCTCGACGACGTTTGGGTCGCGAAGAATGGGGGCCGCAATCCGGATTACCACGAAGAAGACGGACAACGCGTCATGAAGCAGAGCGAAATCACAATTCGCGTCAAGCTGGCACGTGGCGATGCAACGGCGACCATCTGGACCTGTGATTTCTCGCACGAGTACGTCAGCATCAACGCCGACTATCGCTCCTGAAATGACGCAGCTCGATCAATTCCTGGCGCGTGCCGAGTTGCTGTTGACGCGGCTCGAATCGATTCTTCCACATTCGTTGCAGGCACCCGACTGGAACGCCGCCACCGCATTCCGTTGGCGCAAGCAAAGTGGGCGGAACAGCTATGGTTACCTGCAGCCGGTCGCGCATGTCGCTAGCATCGCGTTTTCCGATCTACAGAACATCGAGCCGCAAAAGCAGCAGATCGATCAGAACACAAGGCAATTCGTCGAAGGCCGGCCGGCCAACAACGTGCTGCTGACAGGCGCGCGCGGTACGGGCAAATCTTCCCTGATCAAAGCGTGTCTGAACCAGTACGCCGTGCAAGGCCTGCGTTTGATTGAAGTCGACAAGGACGACTTGTGTGACTTGCCCGACATCGTCGATTTGATCGCGGGCAGGCCGGAGCGCTTCATTATTTTTTGCGATGACCTGTCGTTCGAAGAAGGGGAGAGTGGCTACAAGGCCCTCAAAGTAGCGCTCGACGGCAGCATCTCGGCGCAATCGGACAACGTGCTGATCTACGCAACGTCAAACCGTCGTCATCTGATGCCAGAGCGCATGTCTGATAATGCGACTTACGTCCATACTGATGACGGCGACCTCCATCCGGGCGAAACCGTCGAGGAAAAGATTTCACTCTCCGAGCGCTTCGGTCTGTGGGTCTCCTTCTATCCCTTCAAACAGGATGATTACCTCGACATCGTCGCGCATTGGCTGCGCCATTTCGGTTGTAATGGGCAGCAGATTGAAGATGCGCGGCCAGATGCGTTGCGCTGGGCGTTGCAGCGAGGTTCACGTTCCGGTCGCGTCGCTTGGCAGTTCGCGAAAGATCACGCTGGCAAGTCCAATCCTTAACTGTCTCCACATGCCTGCTTCTCCCACCAGCCCAATCGACGTCGCCGTCGGTATTCTCATGAAGTCCAATGGCGATGTGCTGCTTGGTCAACGACCAGACGGCAAACCTTATGCCGGCTACTGGGAATTCCCTGGTGGAAAAGTCGAAGCAGGCGAATCCATCCTAGACGCGCTCAAGCGCGAATTCATCGAAGAACTCGGCGTACATATCCTTTCGGCCGAACCATGGTGCGGTGTCGAGCATATCTACCCCCACGCGCATGTGCGCCTGCATTTCTATATCAGCCGCGCTTGGCAAGGAGAACCGCAGAGCTTGGAAGGCCAGGCGTTTGCATGGCAGGGCACCCTGGGTGTCGAGCCGTTATTGCCGGCCACCATTCCGCTGATCGCGTGGCTGGATCAAGTGCGTTACGCCGTTTAATCATCAATGCTGCATATAAGCAGCAATTCCCGTCCGATATGTCGAACAAACTGTACACGATATAATACAGTGTATGTAATTGTGTACAGTTTGCCTTACCCCTTGTATTTCCTATATGTTTGGCGCGTGTTACCGCATTTTCGCAAAATAGTGTACATATTTGTATACACACTGGTTTCTTAGTGGTATCGAGTTGTATTGGCTAAGTTATTGATTTTGTTGATTAAAATATTCTGGTATGTATGTTGCTAGATAGTGCGGAAACAGTGCAGCTGCGCTAAGTCTTTGCTACTGAAAAAATGTCGTGAGAGGGAGATGATGGCAGAACGGGAAAAACAAGCGGGAGCGGTACTAACCGTTGATCTGGACGCAGTCCGCGACAATTACCGCCTGCTAGCGAAGCAGGCGGGCAAGGCAGCATGCGGCGCCGCCGTCAAGGCCGACGCCTATGGCTTGGGGGCAATACCAGTGGCACAGGCTCTTGCCGCCGAAGGTTGCCAGCATTTCTTTGTTGCGCATCTCGATGAAGGCATTGCCCTGCGCCCGCATTTACCTGCGTCCGCGGAAATCTTCGTGCTGCATGGACAAATGCCGCATACCGAGGCAGAGTTCGTCGAACACCGTTTGATTCCGGTTCTTAACAGCGCAAGCCAGATCGCAGGCTGGCGTCAGACAGCCCGTGCGCTGAACCGCCGATTGCCAGCCGTCGTGCAGATCGACAGCGGCATGTCACGCCTTGGACTGTCGCAGGTTGAAGTTGACGCCTTGGTGAATGATCTCGATTGCTTGTCAGGCATCGAACTCCGTTACGTCATGAGTCATCTTGCCTGCGCCGAACGTCAGGCCGACCCTGCAAATGCAGCCCAACTCGCTGCATTCAACGCTGCCCGCAAGCGGCTCCCGCGTTGCCTGGCAACGCTTGCCAATTCCTCCGGTATTTTTCTCGGCCCTGCATATCACTTCGATCTGGTACGTCCCGGTGCCGCCTTGTACGGTATCGCGCCGATTGAAGGTGCACCAAATCCGATGAAGCCCGTCGTGCGGCTACAGGCAAAAATTATTCAGACCAGAACCATCAGTGTCGGTGATGGCGTCGGCTACGGTCTCAGCTACCGTGCTTCGACGCAGCGCCGTATCGCTACGATTGCGACCGGTTATGCCGACGGCTGGCTGCGCAGCTTAAGCAACAGAGGATATGCCTTGATTGATGGTGTGCGCGTGCCGATCGTCGGCAAGGTATCCATGGACACTTGTACGCTTGATATCAGTGATATCCAACCCGAATGCGTGCAGCCGGGGACACTAGTGGACCTGATCTGCGCCGTGCAACCGGTCGACGCCGTTGCGGCATTGGCAGGCACCATCGGCTATGAAATATTGACCAGCCTCGGTCAACGTTATCACCGGGAATACATTGGCAGTCATCGGTCTGCCAACACAAATAGTCAGGGCGAGCACGTCACTGAGTTGAGTGTTTGACCGTCTGAAAAAGGACAATCATGAAAATCATCATATTGGGCAGTGGCGTGATCGGCACAGCATCAGCCTATTACCTGGCGCAGCAAGGACATGAAGTGACGGTCGTTGATCGTCAGCCGGCTGCCGGGCTAGAAACCAGTTATGCAAATGCCGGTGAAGTCTCTCCTGGTTACGCCGCACCTTGGGCCGCCCCCGGCATTCCTGTCAAGGCAATGAAGTGGCTGATGATGCGTCACAGTCCGCTGGTCATCCGTCCCCGTGCCGATTCTGACATGTGGCGCTGGATGTGTCAGATGCTGCTCAACTGCACTGCCGCACGCTACGAGGTCAACAAGGGGCGTATGGTCCGTCTGGCTGAATACAGTCGCGACTGTCTGATCGAGTTGCGTGCTGCGACCGGTATCAGCTACGACGAACGCACTCAAGGCACATTGCAACTGTTTCGTACGCAGAAGCAACTTGATGCGGCAGCACAAGACATTGCCGTACTGCAGCGCTATGGTGTCCCCTATGAAGTGCTCGATCCTGCTGGTTGTATCAAGGTCGAACCTGCGCTTGCCCACGTACGGGAAAAAATCGTGGGCGCGCTGCGCTTGCCCGGCGACGAAACAGGTGACTGTCTCAAATTTACTCAGCAACTAGCGGCCATGGCCGAACAGGCCGGTGTCTCGTTCAAATACGGTGTATCGATTCAGCGCATTCTGGCCAATGAGCGAAAGATCACCGGCGTTCAGACCTCCGAGGGCGAATTGAAAGCGGACGCCTACGTGCTCGCGCTAGGCAGCTACTCACCTTTGCTGCTGCGCGATATCGGCATCCGCATCCCGGTTTATCCAATCAAGGGTTATTCGATTACGGTACCGATCCACGATGCCGCATACGCACCCGAATCCACCGTGATGGATGAAACTTACAAAGTAGCCATCACGCGTCTTGGTGATCGCATCCGCGTTGGCGGCACCGCCGAAATTTCTGGTTATGACCTCACGCTGCGCAATGCACGCCGGGAAACGCTGGAACACTCGGTGACAGATCTGTTTCCCTTAGGCGGTGATGTCGCGCGTGCGACATTCTGGACGGGTCTACGCCCTATGACACCGGACGGTACGCCGGTGGTTGGGCCAACACCTTATTACAATTTGTTCCTCAACACTGGTCACGGCACCCTAGGCTGGACCATGGCCTGCGGCTCCGGTCGTCTGCTGGCGGCGCTCGTGTCGGGCAAACGCCCAGAAATTGATACCGAAGGCCTCTTCATGGATCGTTACGGTAAAGTTAATCGCCCGATCGTCGTGCCACAAGAGGTCCGTGCATGAATGCGCGCGCCTTGGAGGCGTCGGCCATTCATGAATTCCTTCTGGGCAATCAACAACTACATGGCCGCTTTTCGATGGCGATCGGCATCTTGGCACACGTCGTGATTGCCAATCCTAAGCCGGTGACGACGGCGGCCATATCGGCGTCTATCGGACAGCCGGTACGCACGGTACGTCTTCTGCTCTCTCACTTGCATCAGTCCGGCCTGATCTGCCAGGATGGAAAAGTACAGGATGCCTGGTTTTGTTCCTCGGCGATCGACACCATCACGCTCGCTGACATCTTCTGCAGCGTTTCAGACACGGTACCGGAATCGCGCAGGAAAAAAAGCGAACTGGAATGTGCCGGAGACGCACGTACAGCGTCGCAGCAAAGCGTCGATTTACTACTGATGCAGGCCACCATGGCAATCAACCAAGTGGTGCTACAGCACTTGCAAGCCTTTGACCTTGGGAGGTTAAAGGCACTGAGCGCATCCACTTCTTTTCGCGGTTTCAATACGCCCGCCCGGTCCTATATCGCGGAGCCGGTTTAGCACCCTATTGTCTCGTCCAGAGCACGCGGGTAAAGTGGCGAAGATTCCCGTGCCGATATCTATCGGCACATTCGTGTCCATTCAAGCTTAACCCAATCTCAACTCGGAGCCATACTGGCACCATGCGAATAGATGTCCAATTCGCCGACCGCGTCGGCATCGCGCACGAAATTCTTGCTGTGCTGGCACGCCGCGATATGAATGTCGTAGCGGTGGAGGTGGATTCGTCCGATGTCTTCATTGATATTCCTCAGCTTACTGAAAGCCTGCTGCCGCCGCTACGCGACGATTTTATGCGTGTGACTGGCGTGCTGGCTGTTAAGGTTGTCGATGTGCTACCTGGTGCGCGTCGCCGCTTGCATCTGGATACCTTGATGGCTGTCATGGCTGACCCGGTGATGGCAGTGGATGCCAGCGGTAGAGTGATTGCGGCGAATGCCGCCGCGGCTGCTGTCGCCGATATGAGCGAGTCCGAGCTGCATGGGAAGGCCTTAAAGGAGTTGTTCGATGAAACAACTTTGCAGACGGAGCTGTTAGAAGGTGGTTTCCGTGCGCCAGCACGAGAAGTGCGCCTGCGCGGCGAACCTTTTCTGCTTGAAGTGACTCCAGTTTCTGAGCCTCAGGATTCGGCGCTGGGGCAGCCAGTAGGCGGTGTGATCACCCTCCAGGCGCCGCGGCGCCTTGGCGGTCGTATTCATGCATTGCAGCGTACTGGTGGTGGCTTTGATGCCATCATCGGCGAGTCCGAACCAATTCGTGCACTAAAGGCCCGTGCTGCTCGCGTCGCTACCGTTGATGCGCCGCTGCTGATCGCCGGTGAGACAGGCACCGGTAAAGAATTGGTTGCGCAGGCCTGCCATGCCGCCAGCATGCGTAGCACCGCACCTTTCCTCGCGCTCAATTGCGCAGCGTTGCCGGAAAGCCTAGCCGAGAGTGAGCTATTCGGCTATATGGCGGGGGCTTTCACCGGGGCGCAACGCGGGGGGAAACCTGGCCTGATCGAAATGGCGGATGGTGGTACCGTCTTTCTCGACGAAATCGGTGAAATGTCACTCTATCTGCAGGCCAAATTGCTGCGCTTCTTGAATGATGGCAAGTTCCGTCGCATCGGCAGTGACCGTGAAATCAAAGTCAATGTCCGTATCATCAGTGCAACTCACCGCAATTTGCGCAAAATGGTAGCCGAAGGCGGATTTCGCGAAGATTTGTTCTATCGGCTCAATGTGTTACATCTGGAAGTGCCCTCACTGCGTGAGCGCCCGGACGATATTCTATTGCTAGCACGCCACTTCATCGAACGCGCGTGTGCCCAGGCACAAAAACCGATCTGTCGGCTAAGTGCGGAAGCCTGTGCTGCGCTGGTGGCCAACAGCTGGCCGGGCAATGTGCGGCAACTGCAGAATGTGGTGTTCCGTGCAATTACGATGACTGACAAGCGCATCCTTGAAGCGGCTGACCTCGATCTGGCCGAAGGCAGCATCATGACGGAGGAGTTAGGGCATTACGAGAATCTTGAAGACTGGGACACTGCATCGACTGCCTTCGAGCGCGCCTTGCTGGAGCGACTTTATCCGGAATACCCGTCCAGCCGTAAACTCGCGATGCGACTGAAAACTTCGCATTCAATGATTGCAAATAAACTACGTAAATATGGCATTCCCGGTTCGACGCGTTGAAACCCAGTTTTGCGTTTTGGGCTAACCGGCGGTATGGGGTGGTTCAGTGGGAAAGATCGCCGTCGTCCAGGTCTTTAGGCGGATTGATTGCGGGGATGGTGTATTTCCCTTCCGCCCATGCGCCCAGATCGATCTGTTTACAGCGTTCGGAGCAGAAGGGGCGGTATTTGTTCACCTCGATCCATTCCACCTTTTTGCCACAAGTCGGACAATCAACAACGGTCGCCATAACGTCTCTCAATACCTCAGAAATTACACAAAGTCAGTTCGAACGGCACATCGCTCTCGAATGACTTCGGCTTCATGTCGCCGTCCTGAGAAGTGAATCGAACCCACAGCATATATTTGTTGGCCGAGATTTCCGGAATGGCCCCCAAGCTTTCGTCAATGCTAAGGCGAAGCATTTGATACATTTTTCCCTGTAGCATCTGTTGATAGCTACCGGCTTGTGCAACGGTCTTAGTTGAGCGGCCAGACTCCCGCAATAGCCGTAGTACGATTCCGATGGCATCAAATAGTGGCGCCAACGGGGCGAACCAGGCAGAAATGTCATTGTAACGCTGCTGTGCAGAGCGATGCTGCCATGCATAATAGGACGGCAAATCGAATTCGCAAGCTCCACCCGGAATAATGGTGCGGCCTCGGATACTCATCAGCCATTCGTTGTCGCGCACATTTTGGCCGGTCTTGCCTTGCGATGCCATGAGTGCTGCACTGCTGCGGTCAACCTCAGACAATACTTCATCGAGTCGATCAGAAGCCACGTTCGGATTGGACTTAAAACCGAGCAGCGTCTGCTTTTGCCGTTCCAGTTCCTGCAACAGATCAGATTTCAGATCGGCGCGCCCCGACACTTCCAGCATCTCAAAGATTGTGGAAAGGGCAATATGGTGTTGCTGCGGATGGTCTTGATGGAGGAAAAAGACGAATTTTTCGTAAAGATCTTCCAGCCGCAGCAAAGTGCGAATACGCTCGTTGAAAGGGTATTCGTAGGTGATCAAAATGGCGACCCTTTAATGTAAAGGTTGGGCTGGAAATAATTACGTGATTCTGACCGAAGCCATGAAAAATTACAAATACTGAAGGTTAAATCATCCATCGTTCGACTAACAGGAGTCCTGGCAAAAGTGACTCCTCAACCCTCGCCAGAATTGCACGTACGCTCCACGGGCTGACTCGTATCAAGCATGTTTTGACGCCAGCGATACATACAGGGCATGCAACCGGTCAACCTGCGGTTTTAGAGCCTGCGCTTCGCCATCGTTGTTGATTACATCGTCTGCCGCTGCCAGCCGCTGCTGACGTGTTGCTTGCGCAGCCATGATCGCTCGCACTTGCGATTCAGGTAAACCGCTGCGGTGCATAACGCGCCGAATCTGCGTCTCTTCTGTGCAATCGACGACGAGCACGCGCGACACGCGTTCTCGCCAGTTACTCGATTCGACCAGCAACGGTACAACAAACACCAAGTAATCGCCCTGGGCTTGTGCTGCTTCACGTTCGGTTTCAACTCGAATCAAGGGATGCAAAATAGATTCCAGACGCGCCTTGGCGCTTGGCTCGGAAAAGACATGCGCACGCATTTTTGCTCTGTCCATTGCGCCATCAGCGGTCAGAAAAGCGTCGCCGAATTGAGCGCGAATTGCTGGAATGGCCGCTCCTCCTGATGCCGCTAATCGGTGCGCGATCAGATCGGTATCAATGACGGCAGCACCACGTGCAGCTAACATGTCGGCCACAGTAGTCTTGCCGCTGCCGATACCGCCGGTCACTCCTACCGAAAACGCGCACGCTGTGGGCACAGACCTCGACATATTAAATCGAAAATCCTAGGTAGGCTTGTACCAACGGTTTGCCAAAAAGCAAGGCAATGATCCCAGCCCCCCCCAAATAAGGCCCGAACGGAATTGGGGCGTGACGGCCATGCTTTGCAAACAGAATCAGCATGATGCCAACCACCGCACCAACCAATGACGAAAGCAATATGATTAACGGCAGCATTTTCCAACCCAGCCACGCGCCGAGAGCCGCCAACAGCTTGAAATCGCCGTAACCCATGCCTTCTTTGCCGGTTACCAGCTTGAACAGCCAATAGACGCTCCACAGGCTAAGATAGCCAACAGCAGCACCGATGACTGCCTCTTCGAGTGGAACGAAAGTCGCCTTCACATTCACTAGCAAGCCACACCACAATAGTGGCAAGGTCAAATCATCGGGGAGCAGCTGCGTATCTGCATCGATAAAAGTCATCGCGATCAGCAGATAGGCAAATAACAACGTTGCCAACCCGGCGAGGCCGCTGCCAAAACGCCATACCAGGACAGCAGACAAAACACCAGTAAGCAATTCAACAATTGGATAGCGTACCGAAATCGGGGCCTTGCACTGAATGCATTTGCCACCGAGGAAAAGGTAGCTTATGACCGGAATATTCTCAAGCGCCGTAATATGGTGGCCGCAATGGGGGCAGGCCGAACGCGGCACTACTAGATTATAGCGATCCGTGTGTGGCAGGGGACTGCCGCATTCCTGCGCCACATAATTGTCCGACTCGCGTTGCATCATTTTCGGCACGCGATGAATGACCACGTTCAGAAAACTACCAATCAACAGGCCGAAGATGGCCGCTACACTCGTCGGAATCATGCTCGCCGGTGGCGCGAAGGCAACCAGATCCAACATTAGACTACCGCCCCCATTTTGAAGATCGGAAGATACATGGCAATTACCAATCCACCGATGATCACTCCCAGAATTGCCATGATCAGCGGCTCCATCAGGCTTGACAGAGATTCGACTGCGTCATCAACTTCCTGCTCGTAAAAATCTGCGACTTTCCCCAGCATCTGGTCCAGTGCACCGGACTCTTCGCCGATAGCCACCATTTGCGTCACCATGCTTGGGAAAACGTTGGAGTTCTGCATGGCCATCGTTAGGCTCGTGCCGGTGCTGACCTCTGTCTGAATCCTCTTTGTCGCGTCCATATATATGACGTTACCGGATGCGCCGCCGACCGAGTCCAGCGATTCGACTAGCGGTACACCAGCAGCAAACATGGTCGCGAGCGTTCGTGTCCATCGGGCAATTGTTGCTTTGCGTATGACGGCACCAAAGATGGGGGCCTGTAGTAACAGCTTGTCCATGACTCGTTGGACTTGCGGCGATCTTCTCCATGACTGAAAAAATAGATACAGTGATGCGAACAAGCCGCCAAAAATCATATACCAATATTTCACGAAGAAATCGGATATGTTCATAACAATCAGCGTTGGCGCAGGTAGATCGGCACCGAAGCTTGTAAATACTTGCTTGAATGCAGGGACTACCCAAATCATGATCACGGATGTGACCACGAATGCGACAACCAGGATCGATATTGGATAAAACAACGCCGACTTGATTTTCCCCTTTATTGCCTGCGTTTTTTCTTTATAAAGAGCAAGGCGAGCAAGCAGATCCTCAAGAATACCTGCCTGTTCGCCAGCAGCGACAAGATTGCAGAACAAGGCATCGAAATAAAGAGGATATTTACGGAATGCTTGATTCAGGCTGCTTCCTGTTTCGATATCTGCCCTGAGGTCCTGAAGCAGTTTCGCCACCGAAGGATTGGAGTGTCCCTTTCCAACGATGTCAAAGGACTGCAGCAGAGGCACGCCCGCTTTCATCATTGTCGCTAGCTGACGGGTGAAGAGCGTTATATCCTTATCGGTGATTTTTTTTCCAGAACTGAAGCGCTTCTTGCTCACCTTCGTAACAAGAATGCCCTGCTTGCGCAAAGTGACATTGACAATGGTTTCGCTGCCGGCACGCAGTTCACCTTTAACGACTTTGCCAGCCTTGTCTTTTCCTTCCCAAACAAAGACTGTCTCTTTAGTCTGGCTTCCGCTTGCTGATTTTCCGGTAGCAACTGCCATGTTTGACTCCTCACTATACGTTTGTGCAGCCGAGCACTTCTTCGAGACTTGTGAGTCCCGCCTTGACCTTGGTTAGCCCCGCTTCGCGCAAAGTCTTGACACCGTCACGCTTAGCCTGCGCCTCAATTTCAAGCGCTGTACCGTGTGCCAGGATGATGCGCTCGATCTCTTCCGAGATTGGCATGATTTGATAAATACCGACCCGCCCCTTGTAGCCACTGCCATTGCAACGTTCGCAACCGACAGCCTTGTAAGGCAGCCATGTACCGTCCAGTTCTTCTTCCGTAAATCCAGCTTCAAGCAGAGCTTCGTCTGGGATGACGGTTGTCTGTTTGCAGGAACATAGGCGTCGGGCTAAACGTTGCGCGGTAATCATGATGACCGACGACGCAATATTGAACGGCGCAACACCCATATTCATCAGACGCGTGAGTGTTGAGGGGGCATCGTTGGTATGTAATGTTGAAAACACCATGTGGCCGGTTTGCGCTGCCTTGATGGCGATATCCGCGGTTTCCAGGTCACGGATTTCGCCCACCATGATGATGTCTGGGTCTTGGCGCAGAAATGCTTTCAGCGCTGCAGCGAATGTCAGGCCAGCGCGGTCGTTGACATTCACTTGATTAACCCCAGGAAGATTGATTTCCGCCGGATCTTCTGCGGTCGAGATATTGATACCCGGTTTGTTCAGGATATTCAGGCAGGTGTAAAGCGATACGGTTTTACCCGAACCGGTCGGCCCTGTCACCAGCACCATGCCGTAAGGCCGTTCAATCGCTTTCAACAGCAGTTCTTTCTGGTCGGGATCATAGCCGAGCGCATCGATACCCATCTGGGCCTGCGAAGGGTCCAAGATACGCATCACGATCTTTTCGCCAAACAAGGTCGGCAGCGTGCTGACACGGAAGTCGATCGCACGATTCTTCGAGACCACCAGTTTCATGCGACCATCTTGCGGCACACGCTTCTCTGATATGTCCAGCTTGGAAATCACTTTAATGCGCGACGCTAGTTTTTCCTTGATCGCCAATGGTGGTTGGGCTACCTCGCGCAGGACACCATCAACGCGAAAACGGATGCGATAAAACTTTTCAAACGGTTCGAAATGCAGGTCAGACGCCCCTTGACTGATAGCGTCCAGTAGAATTTTTTGCAGGAACTTGACAACAGGCGCATCGTCGATGTCAGGACTGGCGGCATCGCTTGAGGGCGCAGGCATGTCCTCATCGCCGAAATCAATGTCTGAATCGTCGCCAATCAGTTCGTCCAGGTTTTGTTCGGTGCTTTGACATAACTTTTCGATCAACTTCACCAAAACTGGATGTTCGACGATAACGGGTTCGACCATCAATTCAGTTTGAAACTTGATCTGGTCCAGCGTATGCGTATTCGTTGGATCCGATATCGCAACTGAAACCTTATTCCCGCGTTTAGCAAGCGCAATGACGCGCTCTTTTTGCATTAACTTCGGGCCAATGACGTTCTCGGGAAGATAGCTTAGGTTGTATGCCGAAAAATCGAGTAGAGGGTAACCGAAGGTTTCAGAGCAAAATGTCGCGAGCGCGCGTGGGTCGATACTGGCGCTGCTCAACAGTACATCGATGAAGGGAACTTTGTCCGCGACAGATTGCTTGTGGAGAGTTTCAGCCTGTTGAATGGACAGACGTCCTGCTTGCACCAAGGCGCGTGCAAGGCCGGACATCGTCGTGCTCGTCGACTGATTGGGAAGGACTGCCGCCATGTGGTAAGTAGGAATTTAGGTCAGAATCGTCCAAGTTGCATTGAATGATGCCTACCGGCATCTGTTTTGTAAAGGCGTTGTGACAAAAAGACATCATGAAGCGGTGTTAATGTTGCTATCGTATACTAGAGAAAGAGAGAGGAGGCTTGTTGGCGTAATTACATTTTGATCAACTTAACTACCTTGATCGCCTGGTTCTGAGTCTGGACGATTTCGACAATGCAGTCTTTTATCTTCAGGCTGATGTTCGCTTCCGGTATGTCGCGCAACTCCTCCAGCAATAGGCCGTTCAGCGTTTTTGGCCCTTCTAGCGGAAAATTCAGTTTAAGGTGCTTGTTAATATCACGTAGTGTGGTTGAGCCTTCCAATAAACATTCTCCGTGCTTATCCCACTCGAAGGTATCGGTGCGCGCTGCGCCAGGCATGGATGTCGTGAACTCGCCAATCATTTCTTCAATGATGTCTTCTAGGGTAACCAAGCCTTGCACTTCGCCATACTCGTCGACGATGATGCCAAGACGTTCTTGGTTTTCTTGGAAATATTGCAGTTGCGTAAAAACATCAGTGCCTTCTGGAACAAAATAAGGAGATGTCAGCAATTGGCGGAAGTGCTCGACGCTCAGTTCCTGTGCCTCATTGAGTAATGCCATCGCTTTGCGCACATGAAGGATACCGACGATTCGATTGATTTCACCTTCGTATACTGGCAGCTTGTTGTGGTAGCAAGTGGTGAGCTGATGCTTAATTTCTTCCGCTGGAACTGCCAGGTTGAGTGCTTCGATTTGGGCGCGAGGTGTCATTACGTCTTCAACGGAAATTTTCTCTAGCCCGAATAGATTGAGCAGGATGCTCTTATGTTTTTGCGGGATGAAATTGCCGCCCTCCAGCACAATTGAGCGCAGTTCTTCTATTGAGATTGCATGTTCGGTTCTCGTTTCCGGTACGTGCAACAAGCGTAGCAGGAGTTTGACGATTAGATTGGTTAGCCACACCAACGGATTCATCACGAACATCAGCACTCGCAGTGCAGGGGTAATCGCAAGGGCTATCCGTTCCGGATAGGCTGCGCCAATGACCTTCGGGGTGATTTCGGCGAAGATGATAATAGCGAAAGATACTCCTGCCGAGGCAATAGCCAGAGCGTATTTGCTCTCGCCGAAATAATAGATGGCGAAGGTGGCTGCTAGTGCTGAGGCAGCGGAGTTAATTATGTTATTGCCGAGCAAAATTACACCGAGTAGGCGCTCGGTTTGCTCAAGTAGGTTCAGTGTGAGCTGCGCTCGACGGCTTCCCGCGGAGGCAAGATGGCGCATGCGGTGGCGGCTCAACGCCATCATCGCCGTTTCCGAAATTGAAAAGAAGCCGGATAAGAGAAGAAGAAAGATCAGCCCGAGAATTTGGGCCCACAAGGGAACGGCATCCAAAGAGTCACCGCAATGGAGATTGCATGCAGAAAATTCGCATATGCAAGATTGGTCGGGGTGAGAGGATTCGAACCTCCGGCCTCTACGTCCCGAACGTAGCGCTCTACCAGGCTAAGCTACACCCCGATTGCTGAGCCGCCGCCTTTCTGAGAAGTGCTTTCTCAGTGATTGCGATCGACCGCGAAAGCGCATAATTGTAGCAGAGAATCCTTGAAATGGGTATGTGGCATAGTGGAAAGGGAATTTATTGCGCGCTGTGCGGCTTTGTCTGCTTTCTGTTTGGTGTAGTCCAGTGCACCAGAGTCTGTAATTGCGAGTAGAACTTCATTGAAGTGCTGTTCGTCACCGGTCTGGATGCATGCGCGCACTAGCTCGCGTTGTTCAGGGGTTCCGTTCTGCATTAAATGAATCAAGGGAAGTGTTGGCTTGCCTTCGCGCAGGTCATCGCCGACATTCTTGCCGATATCGGTCGCATTGCCTGAATAATCTAATACGTCGTCGATCAGTTGGAAGGCTGTGCCGAGCGAGCGACCGTATTCCGCAGCTGCTTCGATTGCCTCATCCGGCGCGCCGGCGATAATGGCGCCCAGTTGAGCTGCGGCTTCGAACAGCTTTGCTGTCTTAGAGCGGATTACTTGTAGATAACGCTCCTCAGTAACATCTGGATCATGCATGTTTAGCAATTGCAGGACCTCGCCTTCTGCAATTACGTTGGTGGCATCGGCAAGAATCTGCATCACGCGCATGTTTTGCACTGATACCATCATTTGGAATGCGCGCGAATAGACGAAATCGCCGACCAGTACCGATGCTGCATTGCCGAACAGTGCGTTGGCAGTTTTGCGCCCTCGCCGCAGCGATGATTCATCGACGACGTCATCATGTAGTAGTGTCGCGGTATGGATGAATTCGATGACAGCAGCCAAGTCATGATGATGGGTTCCGCGGTAGCCATAGGCGTTGGCAACCAGAAGAACTAGAATGGGGCGGATTCGCTTGCCGCCAGCGCTGATAATGTATTCAGCAATCTGATTAACTAAAGGGACTTCCGAGTACAGCTGCCTACGGATTACCGTGTTGACGGCTTCCATGTCGGCACTGATGGGCTGGAGGATGGTGTTCTGGGTGACGGCTTGGAGGGCGGCGGACAAGATAAAAACCTGCGAAATCGTGAACTGCGTGAATTATACGATGACAAGTCAAGCTGGCTATTGCTCTAGGGGGAGATTTCAACAAGCGATCATACTTTCCTTGGTTTTGACTGGTGCGCTAAGTCTATGTATAATTAGAGGTTTTCTTAATTCCGGTTGGTTTTTGTGAGGCTGGTCTAGGGAAAAGTTTATTCACATACAATTCGATGAGGTTTCACATGTACGCGGTCATAAAAACCGGCGGCAAACAATACAAGGTTGCTGCAGGCGAAAAACTCAAAGTAGAACAGATACCGGCTGACATTGGTTCCGAAATCACTCTCGATCAAGTGCTCGCAGTGGGTGCTGGTGACACCATTAAATTCGGTGCGCCACTGGTCGAAGGTGCCAAGGTCCAGGCTACGGTAGTAGCTCATGGTCGCCACGATAAGGTCAAAATTTTCAAGATGCGTCGCCGCAAGCACTACCAAAAGCGTCAGGGCCATCGCCAAAATTACACCGAATTGCAAATCGTCTCGATCAACGCTTAAGCGTTGCGAGTTAACCGGATACCAAGGAGTCTGAGATGGCACACAAAAAAGGCGGCGGCACTACGCGCAATGGTCGCGATTCCGAGTCGAAACGACTGGGCGTCAAAGTTTATGGCGGCCAAAGTATCAATGCAGGCGGCATCATCATTCGTCAGCGCGGTACACGCGTGCACGCTGGTGAAAACGTTGGCATGGGCAAGGACCACACCCTGTTCGCTTTAATCGATGGCAAAGTGCAGTTCACCACTAAGGGGGCAGCACAGCGTCATACAGTGATCGTCGTTCCGGCATAAGCCCCGACGACGGACATCGCGGCATAAGGCGAAAGCCTTTACACTAAAAGGCTCTGCCGATGGTAGGGCCTTTTTAGTTTTCAGAATTCCTGTTATCTATTACTTTTCAGCGTCATTTTTGGCGGCAAATCATGAAGTTCATCGACGAAGCAAAAATTGAGGTCATTGCTGGCGACGGCGGCAACGGCGTTGCGTCGTTTTGCCGTGAAAAATTCCGCCCATTCGGCGGGCCAGACGGTGGTGATGGCGGCAAGGGGGGAAGTATTTGGGCGGTCGCTGACCGCAATATCAATACTCTCGTAGATTACCGTTATTCTAAGCTGCACAGGGCAAAGAACGGGGAAAATGGCCGGGGCTCAGACTGCTATGGTAAGGGTGCAGATGATGTGATGTTGCGTATGCCGGTCGGTACGCTAATTACGGATTATGAAAGCGGTGAAATCGTAGCCGACCTGACCGAGCACGGACAGATGTCCCTGCTGGCGAAGGGCGGTGAGGGGGGCTGGGGTAATATTCACTTCAAATCCTCGACCAATCGAGCACCTCGTCAGAAAACTGACGGAAAACCGGGCGAGCATCGTGAGCTTAAACTTGAATTGAAGGTGTTGGCAGACGTCGGCTTGTTGGGTATGCCTAACGCCGGCAAATCTACTTTTATTACGGCGGTATCCAACGCGCGTCCGAAGATTGCGGATTACCCGTTTACCACGCTGCATCCAAACTTGGGTGTAGTGCGCGTAAGTCATGAGAAAAGCTTCGTTATTGCAGATATCCCGGGTCTGATAGAAGGTGCATCGGAAGGTGCTGGTCTCGGCCACCAGTTCCTGCGTCACCTGCAGCGTACTCGCTTGCTGTTGCATATTGTCGATCTTGCTCCGTTTGACGAGACAGTAGATCCGGTCAAGGAAGCCAAGGCAATCGTCAAGGAATTGAAGAAGTACGATGCCTCGTTGTTTGACAAGCCACGCTGGCTGGTGTTGAACAAGCTTGACATGGTTCCGGAGGAGGAGCGCAAGAAGCGCATCAAGGATTTCGTCAAGCGTTTCGGCTGGAAAGGCCCTGTGTTTGAAATCTCCGCGCTGACACGTGAAGGCTGCGAGGATCTGATTATCGCTATATACGAATATTTGGCCGAACAGCGTCAGCAGCAGCATCGTGCGGAAGAAACGCATATGGTGGAGGAAGCCCGCGGCATCGTTTCAATCGATCCAGACGATCCGCGTTTTAAGGTGATCGAATAGCGAAATGCCAGAACTCCGGCGACTAAAAGGCCATTGGCATCGTCAGGCGTGATGGTGACATTCAAAAAAACATGAACTCCGTCATTCAGCACGCCAAGCGCCTCATCATCAAAGTCGGTTCCTCGCTCGTGACCAACGACGGCAAGGGAATCGATACCGCTGCTATTGCCAAATGGGCAGAGCAGATCGCACAGTTGCGCTCATTTGGCAAGGAAGTGGTGTTGGTAAGTTCCGGCGCGATTGCTGAAGGGATGCAGCGTCTTGGCTTCGAGAAAAGACCCACCGGCATTCATGAATTGCAAGCATGCGCAGCCGTTGGTCAAATGGGGCTTGCTCAGATCTATGAGTCCAGTTTCAGGCAGCACAATCTGCGTACTGCGCAGGTACTACTGACGCATGCGGACTTAGCAGATCGTGAGCGCTATCTTAATGCGCGCTCGACACTGTTTACGCTGCTGCGTCTGGGTGTTGTTCCAGTCATCAACGAGAACGATACGGTGGTCACGGATGAAATCAAGTTCGGCGACAACGACACGTTGGGTGCTTTGGTTGCGAACCTGATCGAAGGCGATGCACTGATCATCCTGACGGACCAGAGGGGGCTGTACACTGCTGATCCACGCAAGGATCCGAATGCACAGTTCGTGCACGAGGCCAAAGCTGGCGACCCGGCACTGGAAGCAATGGCAGGCGGTGCCGGCACCGGTATTGGGCGTGGCGGCATGCTGACTAAAATTCTGGCTGCACGGCGGGCGGCAACCTCCGGTGCGCATACCGTGATTGCCTGGGGCCGGGAAGAGCGCGTGCTTACGCGCCTGGCGGGTGGGGAAGCGATCGGTACACAGTTATCTGCCCAGATGGCGCAGCTTACCGCGCGCAAGCAATGGATGGCAGATCATCTGCAAACTGCTGGCAAAGTGGTGCTAGATGATGGTGCGGTAAAGAAATTAACGGCAGAAGGTAAATCGCTACTTCCTATTGGTGTTATTGCTGTAGCAGGTGAATTTGGCCGCGGTGATGTTATCACCTGCACCGATGAGTCAGGGCGGGCAATTGCGCGTGGTATGAGCAACTATTCAAGCTCGGACGCGCGTCGCATTATGCGCAGACCATCGGCCGAGATCCTCGCGATTCTGGGATTCGTTGAGGAGCCGGAGCTTATCCATCGGGATAACATGGTACTGCTTTAATGCGCTCTTATGCTCGCATATTAGGACATATTGCTGACGCAGCGAATTGGACTTTGATTCGCTTCAACGGCTGTTTTGCGGGGCTAGCGTTTTGTTATACCGAATTCGCTTAATTATTTCTTCTGCTTTGCCGGAGATGGTTTTTTCCAGGCAGAAATAGTCTTTCACGAGTGCGGCGTGCTGGCGATTGGTGACATGAGTACTGATACGCTCCCACTGATCACGGCGCGAGAGTGACCATGTGCCATCTGGTTGGCCAAACGCATATAGCTTTTTCTCATACGATTCGCAACGGATCCCTTCATAGCTGACATTCTTTGCGCCAGCGTCGCTGCTGGCGACCAGTGTGTATCGAATAACACCGTCCGGGCCAACGGTAAGCGATTGGGAATCGATCGCGAATGAATAAGAGGTAGTCGCGCTGACATAGAACGGCAACAGGTTCTCTGGCTTTGGGGCTTGAGGAAGTTGAATCGCGGCTTCTTCCCACTGTTTGTTTTGGTCATCGGCGGTTTCCTCGGGACGTGACCACGCATAAGAGGCGGCGGCGGCGCTTGCGAGCAATGCAATGGTGACCGCTGCGCGAACTGTATGTGTTTTTAACATCACTGATTACTCATTCTTGGGCTTGACTGTTAGCGCTTGCGTCTCTCCGGCAGGGCGTGCCGCATGGTTCTGGCGAAGGTAACGTGCGCCATGGCGGTGTGAATTGCCATGCGGCGGGCGCGTGAGGAAGCGTGACAACTCCTGCAGCGCCTTTTGGTAAACGTCACGCTTGAACTCAATCACAACATCCAGAGGAACCCAGTAGTCGTGCCAGCGCCAGGCGTCGAACTCTGGATGATCGGTGCCTCGCAGATTGATGTCGCAGTCACGACCAACCATACGTAGCAGGAACCAGATCTGTTTCTGTCCTTTGTAATGGCCGCGAATTTCGCGCTTGATGAAGCGGTCTGGAACTTCGTAACGCAGCCAGTCTCGTGTGCGACCGATTATTTTGACGTGTTCCGCCTTCAGACCGACTTCTTCTTCGAGCTCTCGATACATTGCTTGCTCGGGTGTTTCACCGAACTTAATGCCGCCTTGTGGAAATTGCCACGAATGTTCGCGCACCCGCTTTCCCCACCACACCTCGTTATGGGTGTTAAGCAGAATAATGCCGACGTTCGGGCGGAAGCCTTCACGATCCAGCATGTTGCACCTCAAAACTTTCTGCGGCTAGACGACTCTCATCGCTACAAATTTTGCCTGCGCAAGCCTGCGCGGACATCATGTCTGGCTTCGAACGGAGCAGCATGAATCAAATATGTCAGGAATGGGTGCATCAGCCAGCTAATCCTTTAAAATTGAGTTGATTATAACCCTCTCTTTTTAAAAAGAATTCACCGTTATGCGCGCATCACGATTTTTTATTTCTACGCTTAAGGAAGCTCCGTCAGACGCCGAAATCATTAGCCACAAGCTCATGATGCGCGCGGGGATGATCAAACGCCTCGGTTCCGGAATCTATACCTACATGCCGATGGGATTGCGCGTGATCCGCAAAGTGGAAAAT